>CAIOKD010000337.1 GCA_903858835.1 uncultured Verrucomicrobiota bacterium | reverse complement strand
GCACCCGTTGTTCATCTCGAAGATCTCCTCGTCGGCCTGGATGACCAACTCGTTGTCGATGCCGATCTCGCCGAACTCGTTCTCGATGACCGCGATCCTCTTGCCGTGGTTGGCGGTGAGGATGCGGTTGAGCAGGGTGGTCTTGCCGGCCCCGAGGAAGCCCGTCAATACGGTCACCGGAATGCGCGTGTCGTTGTGTTCGGCCATAGAGTGATCCCAGCTTGCTGCAAGGTGATCACCGTGGCAAATGCGGCGGCGATCACTCCGCAGCAACCCCGCGTCCACTCCGGCAACCCCGGGGGACGATGGAAGGGGTGGGGGAGGAAAAATCCGCCAGGCATGACAGATCGATGACACTTTCCCCCCGGCCTCCATTTAAATTGGGGGCATGCTGCATGCTTTGACCGTACTGCACGCCCACAAGGGCGCGGGTTGCGTCGGCCGGCCCGAGGGCCTGGCCAACCCGACCACGGCCGAGACGATCCTGGAATTGGAGACCTGCCAGCGTTGGATCCAGGTGCTCCACGGACACAGACACCCTCCGCGGACCGGACCAGCCGGCGCTCCCGACGGGCTGGAATGCTACTCCGGCCCCGACGCCTACGCTTTCCTGCTCCGGGTGACCACCGGACTCGCCAGTGAACTGGCGGGCGAGACCAACATTTTCGGCCAGGTCAAACGGGCCTGGTCGCCGCACCTCCACCGCGAAGTCTGGCTGCAATGCCTGCTCGAGGACGCGAAGGACATCCGGTCCCGCTACCTTTCCGGCCTGGGCGGACACTCCTACGGCCGATTGGTCCGGCAGTGCCTTCTCGACGATCCGCCCCTGGCGGACCGCCCGCTCCTGCTCCTCGGCGCCGGCGACCTCGCCCACAGCGTGGCTCCCTGGTTGCGGCATCGCCCTCTGCTCCTATGGAATCGGAACGAAGACCGGGCCGTCGCATTGGCTCGATCGCTGGAGGACCGTCCCACCGCGGCCGTGACCGTGGTGCGAGGGCCCGAGCTTCCGGCGGCCCTGGACGAGGCTGGAGCGATCATCGCCTGCATCCCTTTCGATGCGGCTCCCGTGCCGGTTTCCTGCAAGGCGTCGGGCGACCGCCGTCCGCCGCGGGTCATCCACCTGGGAGGCACGCGACACGAGGCCGGCGAATGGCGTTCGGTGCGCGACCTCGTCTGCCTCGACGACCTGTTCGCCCGCCACTCGGCCGAGGATGCGGATCGACTCCGGCGCCTGCGCCAGGCCACCGATGCCTGCACGGAGCGCGCCCGCCTGCGGGCCCTCGGAAAATCCCTGAGCATCGCCCATGGATGGGAGGATCTGGCCGTGTTTGCGATGCCCGACCGTGAACCGATGCTCTTCGCGGCCTGATTCCGATCCATGACTGGAGAACATCCACTGCTGCGCCTCGGAACCCGCCGGTCTCCCCTTGCCTGGGCCCAAAGCGGGCAGGTCGCCCGTCAGATCGAGCGGTTGCTCCCCGGCATCCGGGTCGAGCGGGTGGGGATCGAGACCCGCGGCGACCGGCTTTCCTCCACCGCCCTCTGGAGGACGCCGGGCCGTGACTTCTTCACCGGCGAACTCGACGAGGCCCTCCGCGGCGGCCAGGTGGACCTCACCGTCCATTCCCACAAGGACCTCGCCCTGGATCGTCCTGAAGACCTGGCACTGGCGGCCATCCCGCGCCGGGAAGACCCGCGGGACGCCGTGGTCTTCCATGCCCGGGTCCTGGAACGCCTCGCTGCGGGCCTACCGATCCGGGTGGGCACCTCGTCTCCGCGCCGACTCGCCCTGGTGCCGCCCTTCCTGCGTCAGGCCCTCCCGCAATACGGGCCACCGGTCTCCCTGGAGTTCTCGGAAATCCGCGGCAATCTCGACACCCGCCTCCGCCGGTTGCACGCGCCCCCCGACGACCCGCGACAACTCGATGGCATCGTGGTGGCTCTGGCGGGCCTCGTCCGCCTGCATTCCGACGACACCGGCCGTGCCCTGCTGCAAGACCTGCTCCAGGGCGTGCGATGGATGGTCCTGCCGTTGACGGAATGCCCCGGAGCCCCCGGACAAGGCGCCCTCGCGGTGGAGACCCGGGCGGCGGACGCGTGGTTGCTGAGGGCCTTGGAGCCGCTTCACGACGCGGCCACCCGCCGTCACGTTTGCCGCGAACGGGAGATCCTCGCGGAGTGGGGCGGTGGATGCCACCAACCGCTGGGCGCCACCGGCGTCGACCACCCGGAGCTGGGATCGGTGCTGTTCACCGCCGGCCTCACCCCCGACGGCGAGACCCGGCGGCGGTGCGAGTGGGAAGCGCCCCACGGATCTCCCGACCCAGGGACAGACATCCGGGCCTGGGACGGCGGCCTGCATCGGGCCTCGCTCGAGGATTCGGGATCCACCGCCGGGACCATACCACCCCCTCCCGCCAACCTTCGGAACCGAAGGGTCTTCGCGGCGCATTCCAGCACCGTGCCTTCGGGCTTGGACTTTTCGGAAGCCCGCCTGTGGACGGCGGGCACCGGCAGCTGGTTCAGGCTCGCCTCGCGGGGACACTGGGTCGAAGGCTGCGCCGAGGGTCTCGGATTCAACGTCATCCAACCCACCGCGACCCGGGCCGTGCTGGGAGAAGATCCCCGCCCGTGGCTGGTGCTGACCCACTCTGGAGCCCCCGCACCGACGCCGGACGCGGAGGTGTGCGTCACCTATTCGGTACCCGCGCTCAACGACGACCCGCTGAAGGAATGCGCGGCACATTTGGAACGGGCCACCCACCTCGTCTGGAGCAGCGCCGAGCAGTTCCGGCAGCTGCAGTCCCTCGTCCGGAACGTCGCCCCGGGAGCCCGTCACGCCTGCGGCCCCGGGGCGACCGCGCAGCGCCTGCGCGAGGCCGGCCTGCGACCCGATGTCTTCCCGGACCGCGATCAATGGCGGCGATGGCTGAACCTCGCATGAACCCGGCCCCATCCACCGAGGACCGCACCCGGCCCGCGCCCACATCGCTGCAAGACCAGCATGGACGGAAACCTGTTCTTCGCACGACGTTCACCGATGTGAAGACCCGCTCGCCGCGTTCATCGCCGATGCCCCGACCAATGGCGCGCCACCTGATGATCCTCCAGGTCCTCTGGATCCTGATGCTCTGCCTGCTCGGCGCCTGGTGGGTCTCCCTCATGCTCGACCAGGCAGGCCGGATCGCGGGACTGGAGCAGCAACTCGGGGTCACGGAGGTGGAAGCCCAGCGCCAATGGCTCCGCACCCAACGAATGCTCTACTGGGAAGGCGGCACCTTCTTCGCGGCACTGGTGGTCAGCCTGCTCCTGCTGGCCTGGTTGCACTGGCGCGACAACCGCCGCGCCCGTGCCCTGCAGGCCTTCTTCGCCTCGGTGACCCACGAACTCCGCACGCCCCTGGCCTCGGCGCGCCTCGAGGCCGAGGGGCTCGCG
>CAIOKD010000336.1 GCA_903858835.1 uncultured Verrucomicrobiota bacterium | reverse complement strand
GCTACACCATCTGGATGGCCGGCGGTGGCATCAAGCCGGGCATGGTGTATGGACGGACCGACGACTTCGGCTTCTACGCCGTGGAGAACAAGGTGCATGTGCACGATCTGCACGCGACCCTTCTGCGGCTGTTCGGCGTCGATCATCTCAAGCTGACCTACCGCTTCCAGGGCCGGGACTTCCGCCTGACCGACATCCATGGAGAGGTGGTCCAGGGCATCCTCGCCTGACGGGGCATCTTCCGCGGCAACGGATCCCCGTCGCCTCGACGTCCCGGCGCGTTGACGGTGCCGGGGCGGGTTCCCATAGTGCTCCCCCGATGACGTTCGACCTCACCGCGATGCTCAAGGACTGGGACTACCGGCCCGGCCAGGTGGTGGCGCGCCGGTTTCAGGGCCAGGACGGTGAGAAGATCCAGCTGCGCGTCGATCTGGGCATCCTTCAGATGAACGCGGAGGGCCGGCCGGACGGCAAGAAGCCCATGGGTCACGAATCCTGGTTCCATTTCTACCGGAAGCGCCTCGAGCAGGCCCCGGCCGGTGCCGACGGCGCCGAGCCGGAGTTCGCGCTCGATTCCGAGGACTGCGGGCGTCTCCAGCAGGAGGCCATCCAGTATCACCACCGCTACATCTGCCTCTTCCAGCTCGCCGACCACGCCGGCGTGGAGCGCGACTGCGCCCGCAACCTCGAGGTGTTCTCATTCGTCGACCAGTTCGCGGAATCCGACGAGCTCTCCTGGAGCGTCGTGCAATTCACGCCCCAGCTCCTCATGATGCGCACCCGCGCCCGAGGTGCGGCGCGCCTCGAGCAGGGCGACCGGGTCGGGGCCGAGGCGGCCATCGAAGAGGGCCTCGAGCAACTGGCAGCGTTCCACCGCGACCATGAACGCGAGGAACTCATCGAGCAGAGCGGCGAAATCCTGTCGCTGCGCGCCTGGCTCGAGGAGATCCGCCAGCGTCCGCCCGAGAACGAGATCGAACGTCTCCGCTTCGCCCTCGCCGAGGCCATCCGGATCGAGGACTATGAGCGGGCGGCCCAGGTCCGCGACCAACTCCGCAAACTCCAAGCCTCCGAGACATGAGCCTCCAACAACGCGTCACCGACGAACTCAAGGCCGCCATGCTGGCCCGCGAGGTCGTCCGCACCGCCACCCTCCGCATGCTCAAGGCGGCGCTGGGTTACGCCCAGATCGAGAAGAAGACCGAGACGCTTCCCGACGCCGACGTCATGGCCGTGATCCAGCGGGAGGCCAAGAAGCGGCGCGACTCGATCGAGGAGTTCGAGCGGGGCGGCCGGGCCGAGATGGCCGCCAACGAACGGGCCGAGCTGGAGGTGCTTTCGGGGTTCCTGCCCAAGGCCCTGTCGCCCGAGGAGTTGGAGACCCTCGTGCGGGCCGTGATCGCCGAGGTCGGGGCCACTTCCAAGAAGGACATGGGGGTCGTCATGAAGGCGGCCCAGGCACGCGTGGACGGCCGGGCCGACGGGAAATCCGTCAGCGCACTGGTCTCGCGGCTCCTGCCCTGAGGCCCCGGGGACTCCCGCCGGATGCCACAGACTCCCCAGCGGTCCACGAACGCCACCGCGGCGGACTTCATCCGCGCCCTCAACGCCGCCGCCGAGGCCGCACGTACCGAAGGCCAGTCCATCGGACGGTTCTTCGATCTCCTGGGGGACGGCAACGCCTGGCTCATCGCGCTGATCCTGGCGCTGCCCTTCATCCAGCCCCTCCCGACCGGCCCGATCGCCACCTTCGGCGGGCTGGCCTTCGCCGGGATGGGTTGGCGCCTTGTGCGCGGGGACGAATCGGTGTGGCTGCCCGACCGCATCCGGGCCACCCGACCGGGCCCGATCACCTGGAACGCCTTCTCCGGATTCGGCTGCGGATTGCTTCGATTGATCGGCCGAGTCACGCGGACCGGACGCATGGCCGGGCTGTACGAGGCGGTCGGCCGCAAGGGGGCGGCGTGGTTGATCTTGGTGGGCGGCCTTCTGGTCGCGCTGCCGTTCCTGGTGGTGCCGCTGCAGAATTCGCTCCCGGCTCTGGTGATCTTCTTCGCCTGCATCGGGCGACTTCAGCGCGACGGCGCGATGTACCTGCTGGCACTGCTGAGCCTGGTCATCACGCTGGTGTATTTCACCCTCGTCACCTGGGTGATCTTCTTCGCCGCCGGGCAGTCCTGGATGTGGTTCCGACAGTGGCTCGGGAGCTGAACCGGCTGCAGAAAACGCTTGTGAAAAGTTTCACGATCTCCCACTTTATCGGAATTCAGTACGGGATTTGCAGCGGTCAGCCGAAGATGGTGTGACCGCTGTCCTCGATTGTTTGCACACGATGCATTGGACCAAAGTTCTTGTCGCCCTCGCCGGCGCCGCTTGCCTGCAGGTCTGCGGGATTGCGGCGGAGCATGGCGGCCATGCGCCGGCCGCAGCCGAGCAGGGGCTCCCGTCGGCCGCCCCGCGGATCTTCAGTATCGGTCCGCTGCCGATCACCAATTCCATGATCCTCACCTGGGTGGTGGCACTGGTGCTGATCCTCGCGGTTCGCATCGGTGTCCGCGAGATCCGTGAGGTCCCCGATGGCGCCTAGAACTTCTGGGAATGGCTCGTCGAGGGTCTCTACGATTTCCTCGGCGGGATCATCGGCCCCGACCTTGTCCGGAAGACCTTCTGGTTCTTCTCGGCGCTCTTCATCTTCGTGGTGTCCACCAACTGGTTCGGGCTGCTGCCGGGCGTCGGCACCATCGGTTGGGGGCATCCCGGCGAACACGGCTTCCACGTCACCGACCCCCTCCTTCGAGGTGCCAATGCCGATTTCAACATGACCTTCGCTATGGCGATGGTTTTCTTCGTGCTGTGGACCGTCTGGGCCCTCCAAGCGAACGGACTGGTGGGATTCTTCAAGCACCTCTTCGGCGCCAAGGGCGGCCTCGGCGGGTTCATGGGGCTGGTGTTGGTGGTGGTCTTCTTCGCCGTGGGCTTGCTCGAGGTCGTGTCGATCCTTTTCCGACCGGTCTCCCTCAGTTTCCGTCTCTACGGCAATGTCTTCGCCGGTGAGAACATGCTCGAGTCGATGACCCACCTCGGTGGGGCCACTTGGGGCTGGCTCACTGCCTTGCCCTTCTACTTCATGGAGCTTCTGGTGGGCCTCGTGCAGGCGTTGGTCTTCATGCTCTTGACGGCGGTCTTCACACTCCTGATCTGCTCGCATGACGAGGAGCACGGGGAGGACGGCTCGCACCACTAGGCGGATTTCGGGCGTCGGACGGTGGCAAGACCGCCGGGGCGCCCGGCAACAACAACCAAGACACCCATCATCATGATGATCGCAGAAATGTCCGGAAACATCCACGTGGCCGCCGCCGCGTTCGGCGCCGCCATCGGCGTCGGCCTGATCGGCAAGAGCGCCGCCGAGGCCGTCGGCCGCAACCCTGGGGCCGCGACGAAGATCCTCGTCCAGGCGATCTTGAGCACCGCCTTCGCCGAAGGCATCGTGTTCTTTGCCCTGTTCCTCTGGAACGGCAAGTGACCGCTTCGGCGCGGAGCCTTCGGGTTCCGCGCCTCCCATTTCCAGTCGTCCTGATCCCACAGTTCCAACAGAGTCACCTGATTCCACAGCGATGAGCCTGCTTCATTTTCTTGCCGCAGCCGATGCCGGTCCGGTTGGCGAGATTGCCAAGACCTTCGGGGCCAACATCCCAGCATTGATCGCCAACGCGATCAGTTTTGTTCTGGTTGCACTGATCCTCAAGAAGTGGGCGATAGGGCCGATCCAGAAAGCTTTGGAAGATCGTCGGGCCAACATCGCCCAGGGGTTGGCCGATGCCACCCGTGCTCGCGAGGATCTGGCGGTTGCCCATCAGAAGGCGCAGGATCTTCTCGCTGAGACCGGGACCCAGACTCATCGGATCATGGAAGAGTCCCGTGTCGCAGCGGCCCGTGTCGCGGAGATAGAGACCCAGAAAGCGATCGCCGCGGCGGCAGACATCATTGCCAAGGCCCGCCATTCCAACGAGGCAGAGTTGGCCCGCCTCAAAGCCGAGCTTCGCAAAGAATTCGGGAGATTGGTCGTTGCCGCCAGCATGGAAGTCACCGGAAAAATCCTGACGCTGGAAGACCAGAAGCGGTTGGCTGAAGAAACCCAACGCCAGATCGCAGCCTGACCGGACCTCAACATCAAACCCGGAGATTTCGGATGAAGATAGGAAAACAGGCGAGGCGTGATGGCAAGGATCTGTTCCAGGCCTGCTTGCGGGATGGGGTTCTGGACGAGTCCCGAGTCCGTGAGACGGTTCACCAGATGCTTGCAGCTCGTCCGCGGAACTATCTGGCGGCCCTTCACCATTTCAAGACGTTGGTGAAACTCGATGTTGGGCGTCGCACTGTCCGCGTCGAGAACGCGGTTCCGGCGACAGCCGATGTTCAAGCCGACCTCCGTGATGCCTTGAGCCGCCGTTACGGTGCGGGTCTTCAGTTCGAATTCAGCGTCAATCCGGCCCACATTGGCGGTCTCCGCATCCAAGTGGGCAGTGACGTGTATGATGGCACCGTCAAGTCTCGCCTCGTCGCCCTCGAGAACAGTTTTTAACGATCAATCCCAACTTTCGTACAGCCGATTAATCCCACAGACGACATGAGTTCCCTGCTCCAAGAAATCGAGGCCAAGATCGCCGGCGCGAAGGCGTCGGTGACCCGCCAAAACGTCGGTCAAATCCGTGAGATTTCAGACGGTGTCTGCAAGATCGAGGGCCTCTCGGATTGCATGGCCAACGAGATGCTCGACTTCGGAAGCGGCGTCATCGGCCTCGCCCTGAACCTCGAGGAGACCGAGGTAGGCGCCATCATCTTGGGCGACTACACCTCGCTCCATGAGGGCAGCGAGGTCAAGACCACCGGCAAGCTGCTTTCCGTCCCCGTGGGCAAGGGCCTTCTGGGCCGCGTGGTGGACGTCCTCGGACGCCCGCTCGACGGCAAGGGCCCGATCGAGGCCACCGCGTTCTATCCGGTTGAGAAGATCGCGCCCGGCATCGTCAAGCGCAAGTCGGTGAGCCAACCGCTCCAGACCGGCATCATGGCCGTCGACGCGATGATCCCCATCGGCCGCGGCCAGCGCGAGTTGATCATCGGCGACCGCTCCACCGGCAAGACCACGATCGGCGTGGACACGATGATCAACCAGGCCCGCATCAATCAGCAGAATGCCGGCGCCAAGGATTTCCGCCCGGTCTACAACATCTACGTC
>CAIOKD010000335.1 GCA_903858835.1 uncultured Verrucomicrobiota bacterium | reverse complement strand
GGTGCACGACACCATCGAGGATGTGGTCGGCGACGATGGCGTGGTCATCGCCTCGGGGCTCAAGCCGGAGCACCTGTCGGTGTTCGACTGCGCCTTCAAGCCCTTCAAGGGCAAGCGGAGCATCCACTACAAGGCCCACCTGAGCATGATGGGTGCGGCCCAGCCGTTCATCTCCGGAGCCATCTCCAAGACGGTGAACATGCCGAACGACGCCACCACGTCCGACATCCGCAGCGCGTATGTCGACGCCTGGAAGATGGGCCTCAAGTGCGTGGCCATCTACCGCGATGGCTCCAAGCGCTCCCAGCCGCTCAACACCAAGCGGACGAGCGAGGGCGGCGACAAGTCCGACGCGGCCGGCACACCCGAGCAGGTCCAGACGCTCGAGACGCGCATCGCCGAGCTGGAGGCCGAGCTGGGCTCGCTGCGCGAGAGTGCTCAGCACCCGATCCGCCGCCGTCTGCCCGACACCCGCATGGCCGTGAACCACAAGTTCGACGTGGCCGGCCACGAGGGCTACCTGACGGTCGGCCTCTTCGACAACGGCCAGCCGGGCGAGCTGTTCGTCACCATGGCCAAGGAAGGTTCCACCATCGGCGGCCTCATGGACTCGGTCGGAGCCCTGACCAGCATGTCGCTCCAGTACGGAGTGCCCCTCGAGGCCCTGGTCAAGAAGTTCGCCCACCAGCGCTTCGAGCCCAGCGGCTTCACCCGCAACCCGGACATCCGCCAGGCCAGCTCGATCATCGACTACGTGTTCCGCTGGATGGCCTGTCAGTTCATCCCCGGCTATCGCGAGGCGAGTTCGCCCAATGCGGGACAGACCGAACTGCCGATGCCCGGTGTGGCTGCGGAACTAAAAAAAAAAGATAAACCGCCCGGTCAGTGACCTGCCCCTGGCCGACGAGGCCGAGGCGTCGCTGGTGCTGAAGGTCAGCGCGACCGCCACGACCGACGAGGGGATTCCCTCGGCGGCGGCGGCCGGCCACCTGATCGCCGCCTCGCTGACGGCGACGATACAGAACCAGAAGGACGCCCCGCCCTGCCCGAAGTGCGGGCACATCGCGGTGCGCAACGGCGCCTGCTACAAGTGCCTCAACTGCGGCGAGAGCCTCGGCTGCTCGTAGTCGATCGGACCTTTCAAGGCCGGGAAGCGTGCACACGCCACGCCTCCCGGCCTTTTCGTTGCTGGATCCGATCAGGATGCCGCCACGATTATGCCTTCCGGTACCCACACCCCGGGTATAAGATCGAAAACGGCATGCGGTCGAACGACCACCAAGGTGATCCAGTGAAGGTCTTGTTCCCAGGACACCCATCCCGGTCTTCCAGCCGCATCGACCAGAAAGCCACAGCCGACAGCCCTCTGCTGCATCACCCGGATCCGGCGGGTCTCGCAGGCAGTCCTGCCGCCATCCGATGCCTGCTGGCGGTGGTGATGATGATCGCGATGACCGGGCTCAAGGCCCAGGTCCTGACGATCCGTGAGATCCCGGAGGTCACGGTGTCGCCAGCCGCCGGCTGGACCGAACGTCTGGAGTGGAGCGACTCCGGATGGTCTTCCTGGACGGCCCTCACAAACCCTCCCGCGATCACCAACGAATACCGCCTCATCGATCCCGCCCAAGGGGGACCGGTCCGCCTGTATCGTGCGGTGCCCGTCGTTTGGGATCCGGCCTCGCTGCTCCGGCCCGGGGCCTCCAACGAACCCTCCGGCTCGAAGCGCCCTCCGGGATTCGTCTGGATCCCGCCGGGCCGCTTCACGATGGGCAGTGCTCCAGGGGAACCGGGACGCGCCACGAACGAGGTCCGTCGCACCGTGGTGATGACCCGCGGTTACTGGATGAGCGCCACGGAGGTCCGGCAGTCCGAATACCGTTCGCTGATGGGAACCAACCCGTCGGGCTTTCCAGGTGACGATCAACCCGTGGAGACCGTCTCCTGGGCGGAGGCGATCGCCTATTGCCAACGATTGACCGCACAGGCGCGCGAACGGGGAGAACTACCGCCGGGCCACGCCTACCGACTGCCCACGGAGGCCGAGTGGGAATACGCGGCACGCACCGGCACCGAGACGACCTACCCCTGGGGAACCTCCGATACTGAGGCTCCGCGCCATGCCTGGCATGAGGCCAATGCCGGGTTCACCACACACACCGTGGGCGGTCTGGCCCCCAATCGTTGGGGGCTCCATGACATGCAGGGCAATGTCTGGGAATGGTGCCAGGACTGGATGTCCATCCCGGACGCCGCCAACGGCCTGGAACCGAAGGGGCCTGGAGCAGGTTCGCTGCGGATCCTCCGAGGCGGGTCCCACCTGGACGGAACGGCTTGGCTGCGCCCCGCATCGCGGTTGGCGTTCCGCCCCGACTGGTCGGGCGACTGCGTGGGATTCCGGCCGGTCCTCGCGGCGGTCGGCCCCGCCGGCGCCGCCGAGCTCCGGCTGAGGATGGTCGTCGAACTCACCCTCAGCGGCAGCCCGGGCGCGCGCTATCGCATCGAACGGACCCGCTCCCCCCTCGAGACGAACTCATGGACCACGGCGGTCGAACTTGAGTTGGGCACCCCGGCACTGACCGTGTGGACGGATCTGTCCGAGGACGCCCGGGGCATGTCGTATCGGGCGACCCGCATCGGCGGCGACCCCGGCGGGGGTGGAGGTGGAGGCGGAAACCCGGGGGGTGGGGGAGGCTTCACGCCGGGGCCGGGAGAACCCGCGAAGGGTCGACCCGCCGGATTCGTCTGGATACCGGCCGGGACCTTCCGCATGGGCAGCCCCGAAACCGAGGCGGGACGCCGACCCAACGAGACGCCCCGCACGGTGACCCTCTCGAAGGGCTACTGGATGAGCGACCACGAGGTGACCCAATCGGAGTTCGCGATGGTGCTGAGTCGCCCCGCCGCCGTGGTCGACGGCCCCAATCATCCCATCCAGTCCGACTGGAACGACGCCGTGCGTTACTGCGAGGCCCTGACGGCGCAGGCACTCGCTGCCGGCATGCTGCCCGAGGGATTCGTGTACCGGTTGCCCACGGAGGCCGAATGGGAGAACGCCTGCCGTGCGGGGACCACGACCCGGTACTTCTGGGGAGACGATCCGGAGTGGCGGGAGATCGGCAACTACGCCTGGTCCACACTGTCCAGCGGATCCTCCGCCCATGAGGTCCGGCTGAAACTCCCCAACCCCTGGGGACTCTACGACATGTCGGGCAACCTGTGGGAATGGTGCCGGGATGGGTATCAGGATGTCCCACCGGCAATCACGGTCGATCCGCCGGGGAGCGCCGACACCACCCGCCGATCCATCCGGGGTGGGGGGTATTTCGAGGGTTTCAATCGCAGTCGCTCGGCGGCCCGCAGCGGACTCAAGCCGACCGAGTGGCTGGATCTGGGCATACGCCCCGTCCTGGCACGCCCCCTGTGACCCCATGAGCACTCCGCCTTTCACGAAACTCCAAAGCCCGAGCGAGCCTCACGAGCACCCCCACGAGCACCGAAGCGGCAGGTCGCTTCCGCTGTCCAGCCGGGTACTCGTGCTGTTCTGGATGCTGGCGATGCAGTGCCTCCGGGCCGACGTCTGCGACGTGCGGGTCGGCGTCATCGCGCAGGGACGGCCCGATGCGCTGGCCTGGACCGACCGGATCGTCGCGGGCCTCTCCATCCCGGGATTTGTGTTCCTGAATCGGACCGATGGGGCTCCGCCCCAGGAAACCGGGGTCGACTACCAGATATTCGTGATCTTCTTCGATCCATCGCTCGGGGGGGCGAAGGTACGCCTGATGGACGTGACCACCGCCGTGAGCCTCGCGGCGACGGAACCCGCCTCCGAAGAGGCGATGCTCGCCTGGATCCGCCAAACGGTGCCCGAGAAGGCTGTTCCCTTCCGCTTGCCAGGACGCGGCGAAGGACCGTCGGTCGAACTGGAGGCCGGCGGCTGCACCTGCCTGTACTATTCGGTGGATGCCGCCCAGACCCGGTTGGCCGTGCGTTCCGGATACGGCTGGTTGTTGGCGGCCCCGTCGCCCGCGTTCCCTTGGCCGTGGCGTCGGTACGACACGGCTCCCACCTTCGAGTGGGCCAGCGCCTCGGACGGAAAACCCTTCCACCCCAACGGCGAACCGAATGCGGTGTCCTACTACGCCCCGCCCTTCACGGCCGGACTCCGCGACACCGTGCAGTTCCGCGCCTTTTGTCCCAAGGACCCGGATGAGAACACCCGTCTGTCTCCAGTACGGGTCGCCCTCGTGCCACCGAAGGCGACCGTGTTGGCGACCACGGACACTTCGGTGGCTGCCGATCGCTCCATGGTGACGGAGGTCGACCCGGCCGGTGGGTCCCGAATCGTGGAGTCGTGGACACCCAATGCGGACCGGGGTGAACGGGGCCGGCACGTCTTCCGATGCCCACCGAGCGCAAAAAAACGGGTGGTTTGGGTCAGCCTAGAGATCCAGGACAGCTGCGGTGACGACTGCACCTTCGTGACGATGATCGGAAAGACCCGATCCGGTCGCTCCAAGACCCATGTCTGGAAGATCCCACTCCTGGATGTCGAGTTCCAGAAACGCTGGGTCTCCGTCGAGGCCATCGCCGGCGACCTGTACCAGGTCGAGTCGATCGAGATCACCTCCTTCGAGGGTTTCTACAGGAACTTCAGCCTGGGATGGGCCACGTGGGACTGTCCCGACAGCGCCCTGCGATACCTGCCGGCGGACGGCGTGTTGATCGGTGGGGATCGGTCGGGACAGACGGCGACCCGGGAGAACACACCGGGAAACCATCCCGCCGAATCCGGATCGTCGAAGGGGACCGGAGTCTTCTCGGTCAACGCCTTGACCCACTCCTCGGCCGGTCTTGCCCCCGGGCCGGGGTTTTCCCACACTGGGCTCTCTATATGGGACTTCTCGAAGGCAAACTCGGCATCGTTTTCGGCGTCGCCAACAAACGCTCCATCGCCTGGGCCATCGCCCAAGCCTGGCACCGCGAGGGCGCAAAGCTCGCCTTCACCTACCAGGGCGAGCGACTGAAGGACAACGTGGAGGAACTGGCCGGCACCTTCGGGGCCGACACGATGATCCTCCCCTGCGACGTCACCAGCGACGACCAGATCCGCTCGGTGTTCGCGGCCGTGAAGGAGAAGTTCGGGCGGCTCGACCTGCTGCTCCACGCCGTGGCCTTCGCGCCGAAGGAGGCGCTGGAGGGCGATTTCCTCAACACCAGCCGCGAGGCCTTCCGGGTGGCCCACGACGTGAGCGCCTACTCGCTGATCGGCCTCGCCCGCGAGGCGGCCCCGCTGATGGACCAGGGCGGTTCCATCGTGGCCATGAGCTACTACGGTGCCGAGAAGGTCATCCCCCACTACAACGTGATGGGCGTGGCCAAGGCCTCGCTGGAGTCGTCCACCCGGTACCTGGCCTATAGCCTGGGCCCCAAGAAGATCCGCGTGAACTGCATCAGCGCCGGGCCGATGAACACGCTGGCCGCCCGGGGCATCGCGGGCTTCACCGACATGCTCAAGCACTACGAGGCCCACTCGCCGCTCAAGCGCAATGTGGAGCCCTCCGAACTGGGCCACACCGGCGTGTTCCTGGCCTCCGACGGCGCCGCGGCCATCACCGGTCAGGTGCTGTACGTCGACAGCGGCTACCAGATCATGGGCATGTGAGGCCCACGGCCCAAGGGTTCCAGTCCTGGGCCAGGCTCTGAACCGCATGTTTCTCGTCCTCATGGGTGTGGCCGGCTCCGGCAAGACCACCCTGGGCCAGGCCCTCGGCCGTCGCCTGGGGTGGGAGTTCCGCGACGCCGACGGGTTCCATCCGCCGGCCAACATCGCGAAGATGAGCGCCGGTACGCCCCTGCAGGACGAAGACCGCTGGCCCTGGCTCCGCGCCATCCGTGCCCACATGGAGACGGAACACGCCGCCCGCCGCAGCGGGATCATCGCCTGCTCCGCCCTGAAAGAATCGTACCGCGACCTGCTGGGGCGGGGTGAACCGTGGGTGCGCTTCGTGCACCTGAGCGGGTCCCGGAACCTGATCGAGGACCGGATGCGTGCCCGTGAGGGCCACTTCATGCCGGTGAGCCTGCTCGACAGCCAGTTCGCCACCCTCGAGTCGCCCGACGACGCCATCACCCTCGATATCTCCCGACCGCCCGAGGCGCTGGTGGACGAGGTGCTGCGCCAGATCGCCTGAAGGCCTGAAGGACCGCCGGAGCCCATGGGGCCGCCCGGGATGCCGAGCTCAACGCGACACGTCTCCCTGGTAGAGCACGGTGAATTGGTGCCGACGCAGGCTGTCGATCGCCACCTCGGGGTGTTCGACATTCAGCACCAGCGCCGATTTGCCGGCCGGCCGATTCAGGAAGGGGTAGGTGTAGTGGATGTTCAGTTCGGCCTCGAGCAGCGCAGCCAGGACATCCTGCAATTGGCGCTCCCCGGCGATCTCGACCACGACGACCGGGGTCTCGGTGAAGGCGAAGCCATGCTCCTGGAGGAGGCTACGGGCCAGGTCGGGATCATCGACGATGATCCTCAGGATGGTGCTGTCGGTGGTGTCGAGCACCGTCAACGCCAGGATGTGCACCGAGCGCTCGAACAACCGTCGGGCGACCTCGTGGAGCCGGCCGAGCCGGTTCGGGATGAACACCGTGAACTGCAGCACCGGGTCGGACGGAGGTTGGCGAGTGGTGGCGACGGCCATGACTCCACGGACTCTCGGCTGAAGGCCGCCCGGGGGCAAGGAGGGCCGCGCCCCATGAGGGATCGGGAAGGATCCCGGAGGCCCGGCCGCGACACATCAGCATGGTGACCACCGAGAGCCTTTGCCCCGACGGCACCGGTGTGGTTCATTCGGGCGTGGCCAGTCCTTCCGAAGAGATGACCGCGATCGCCGGGAACCTCGGCATCCCGACGCTCCAACGGCACATCCTCCTCTGTGCGGACCCCTCCAAGCCCAAGTGCTGCGATGCGGCGGTGGGCCTGGAGTCTTGGGAATACCTGAAGCGTCGACTGAAGGAGCTCGGCCTGGTCGGACCGCAGGCCACGGTGTTCCGCACCAAGGCCAATTGCCTGCAATGCTGCGCCCAAGGCCCCGTCGCAGTGGTGTACCCGGAGGGGACCTGGTATCACCATTGCACCCCCGATGTCCTCGAAACCATCATCCAGGAGCACCTGATCCATGGCCGGCCCGTGTTGGAAAACGCCTTTGCAACTCATCCGCTCGGTCCTGGCACCCGCTGAAGTGCAGCTGGACCTCTTCCAACGGCTCACGCCCCGGGCGCCGGCGGCCCCGGTCCCCGGCGGCGGCAAGTGGGTGGCCTCGGAGACGGTCGTGGTGGGCGACACCTCGGTCGAGGTGCACTTCATCCGGCATCCGCGCGCCCGGGTCTTTCGGCTGACCCTGTGCCGCGACGGGTCCGGCCGGGTCACCCTGCCCCGCTACGGCTCGATGCCAGGAGCCCGCAACTTCCTGCTCCAGCATGTGCAGTGGCTGGCCGAACGCGCCCGCATCCAACGGGCCAACACCGGCCCGACCGACCCGTCGAAGGGCGCGGTGCAGATCCGTTTTCGCGGCGAGTTCGAGGCGGTCTCGGCCTCCGACGACGGCAAGGCCCTGCAAATCGGAGGGCAATCGCTGCCCATGCCCCGGCTGCGCGACCGCGACCTGCTCGCCAAGGCCCAGGCGGCGCTGATGCGCCTGGCCCAACGGGAACTGCCGGAGCGGGTGCGGGAACTCTGCGCGACCCATGGCATCGCGGTGAGCGCGATCTCGGTCCGAGCCCAGCGGACCCGGTGGGGCTCGTGTTCCCCGCGGGGCGAGATCTCCCTGAACTGGCGCCTGGTGCAGGTACCCGAGTGGATCCGCGACTATGTGATCCTCCACGAGCTGGCCCACCGTCGGCACCTGAACCACTCGGCCCGGTTCTGGCAGGAGGTCGAACGTCTGTGCCCCGGCTACGAGGCCGCCGAAGCTTGGCTGCGCGAGACGGGCCGGCACGTGCTCTGAAGGCCAGACCGGGCGCCGGGGCGGGCCACGCCCCGTTCAGCGCCGCAGCACCTCGAACTCGATGTCGAACCAGAGCCCGTTGAACTCGAAGCGGGCCTGGCCGGCCTCGATACCGCCGTCGAACCAGTGGAACTCATTGCGCTCGCGAATCAGCCCGCAGAACTCCTGGAAAAAGTCCGGATCGAGGGCCACGACCCCGTAGCGTCCGCGGCGCAGCTCTTCCTTCTCCATGGCCGCCAGCAGGTGGTCGGCATCGGCCCGGCTGCGCTTGACCACCCAGATCGCGGCCTCCGGGCATTTCACGGCCAGCTTGTGCAGCTTCGACACGGTGCATTCGCCGCATTCGACCCACAGGGTGGGACGCATGTCATACCCGATGACCGCCAGATCGGGAATGAAGGGGATCGAATCGTCGGGGATCTCCGTCTCGATCTGGATCCGCTCGTGGAAAAACAAGACGTAGGCCAGGAATTTCAGGCCCACGTGGCGGACCGACTCGTTGATCCCCTGGCCGATGATGACCTTGTGGGGGAACGGTCGGTGCCGGTCCTCGCTGCGGAGCTGGAAATTGTACTTGTTGGCCAAGCGGACCCCCAAACAACGGGCTCCCACGGCGGTTGTCCATGAGAAAGCGCTCTCGTAACCGCACCAGAACCAGGGCAGTCTCAAGGGATGATCCCAAGACACCAACCTCTGTCATGAACACCCCCAAGACCCTTCCCACCCTCGTCGCCACGCTGTTGCTGGGCACCGCCAGCCTCCTGGCCGATGTCACCGAAGACGTCCGATCGGCCGCCCGCAAACTGTCCGAGGCGGCGAATTACTCATGGACGGCCACCACCGAGATCGAAGGCGGCCAGTGGACGCCGGCCCCGGTGAAGGGCAAGGCCGTCAAGGGTGGCGCGGCCGTGATCACCAGCGAGCGCGACGGCACGACGACGACCGCGGTGCTCCAGGGGACTCAGGGCGTCGTGAGCACCGACGACGGCTGGAAAACCGCCGAGGAACTCCGGCAGGCCGCCGGGGGAGGAGGCGGAGGCAACCGCGGCGGCATGCGCGCCGGGGCGCTGCTGCGCAACCCCCTGCCCGCCGCCACGCTCACCCAGCTGGCGGAGAAGTCCAAGGACCTGAAGGCCGGCGACAGTGGGTCCGTTTCCGGGGAGTTGTCGGAGGCTGGCGCCAAGGAATTCGCCCTGATGGGCCGGGGCGGACGCCCGGGTGGTCAGACCCCTCCTGAACCCAAGAATGCCAAGGGTTCGGTGCAGTTCTGGCTGAAGGACGGCCAGGTCCAGAAGGCGCGCCTGAAGGTCTCGGCCACCCTGACGGTGAATGGCGAGGATCGCGACATGGTCCGCACGACCACCTGGGAGATCCGGGACGTGGGCGCAACCACCGTGGAGGTCCCGGCCGAGGCGAAGAAGCGCCTGACCCCGTGATGTTTGGACGGAGCCGCCGCTTCTCCAGACGCATTGACCCTGCCCGGGACCGTTCCTAGTGTCGGCCGCATGACTGGCAAGCGTCTGTTCCGGTGGGCTTGGCTGCTGGCGATGGCGGTGGCGTTCACACGCCCCGCCTCGGCCCAGGCACCGGTGCCCTTCAACGGCATCCAGGCCATCGTCAACGACCGGGTGATCAGCCGCGACGAAGTGTTGGGTGCTGCCCAGCGCGAGTTGGCCTCGGCCGCGCGCACGGCGACCTCGGAGCAGCAATACCTGACGCGTCGCGCGAAGATCCTGGAGGACCAGCTCGAGCAGCTCATCGACCGGCAGCTCATCCTCGATGAGTTCAAGGAGAAGGGGTATTCGTTCCCCGAATCCTACGTCGACGACCAGGTCCGCGACCGCATCCGCCGGCAGTTCGGCGGCGACCGGGTGGCCCTGACCAAGACCCTGCGCGCCGAGAACCGCACCTTCGAGCAATTCAAGAAGGAGGAGCGGGACGACATGATCGTCTACCAGATGAGCGCCCGGTACATCCGCGACGAGATCATCATCTCGCCCAAGAAGATCCAGAACTACTACCAGACCAACCAGGCCCGCTTCCGGATCGGCAACCGCGTGAAGCTGCGGATGATCGTGATCGACCGTTCCAAGCACTCGCCCGAGGATGGCGGCAAGCTGGCCTCGCAGGCCCTGACCCAGCTGAAGGCGGGGGGCGACTTCGCCAAGGTGGCCACCGAGTTCTCCGACGACGCCCGGCGGTACAAGGGCGGCGACCGCGGATGGACCGAGGAGATCGCCCTCAACGAGGCGCTGCGGAAGGTGGCCTTCAACCTGCCGGTGGGGCAGATCAGCGACATCATCGAGGTCCAGGGTTCGCGCTTCATCCTCAAGGTCGAGGAGAAGCAGGAGGCCGGCGTCAAGTCGCTGGCCGAGGCCCGTCAGGAGATCGTGACCCTGCTGAAGGACTCCGAGCGCCAGCGTCTGCAGAAGCAGTGGCTGGCAAAACTCCGCAAGAAGGGCTTCGTCCGCTACTACTGAAGCGGTCCACTCTGCCGCATGATCCTCGGCATCACCCTGGGTGACGTCACCGGCATCGGGCCGGAGGTGGCCCTGCGTGCCGTGGCGCGGCTTGCGGCCGAGGACACCGACCTGCGCTACGTGCTCATCGGCGACACCGGCGTGGTGCGCCGGCTCTGTGGGCTGATGGGGCTCGAGTCGGACCTGCCCCCGTGGCGTGGGGCCGATTCGGAACCGTCCCGGGTGTACTCGCTTCCGGTCTCCGAGACGGAACTGCCGGAGGGACTTTCCCCAGGGGATCCGCGGGCCGCGCTCGAGGCCGTGGCCGCCCTGCGCGAGGGAGCACGGCGCTGCCTTTCCGGGGAATTCGCTGGCCTGGTCACGGCCCCGGTCCACAAGGCCTCGATCCTGGAGGCCGGGGTGCCGTTCGTGGGCCAGACCGAATTCCTGGCCGACCTCGCCGGGGTCTCGCGCTTCGCCATGATGCTGCTGGGGCACGACCCCGCCGGACGATGGCTCCGGGTCGCGCTGGCCACGACCCACCTGCCCCTGGCAAGAGTGCCCGCGGCGCTGACCCCCGAGGGCATCTCCGAGGTCATCGCCCTGACCTCCGAGGCCTGCGGACTGCTGGGGCTGCCCCGCCGTCGCGTCGGGGTCTGCGGGCTCAATCCGCATGCGGGGGAGGGCGGCCATCTGGGACGCGAAGAAATCACGACGGTGGCTCCGGCGGTCGCCCAGGCCCGCGCCCGGGGGTTCGACGCCCGCGGACCGTTCGCGGCCGACACGCTCTTCCACCAGGTCTTCCGCGGCGACTACGACGCGGTGGTGGCGATGTACCATGACCAGGGGTTGGTCCCGCTGAAGATGGTGGCCTTCGACACCGGGGTGAACTGGACCCTGGGCCTGCCCTTCGTCCGGATGTCTCCCGACCATGGCACGGCCCATGACATCGCCGGCCAGGGATTGGCCGACCCGGCCAGCATGGAATCGGCCCTCCGCTTGGCCGCGACCGTGGCTGCCACCGGAATCCCCTGCTGGCGTCGGCGGCCCTGAGCGGGCAGTCTTGCCTGCATGACTCCGGTGCCGATCCCCCGCCTTGCTGCACGCGCCCTGCTCGTCACCTCTCTGCTCTGCGGTTCCCTGGCCGCCGAATCGGCCAAGGACGCCACTCTCCGCGACGATGCCGGCCCGCGGAAACGATCGGAGGTCGCGCAGTCGCAAGCCACCGGCAACCCGGGCGGCTCCGGCCACCGCCTGAGCCTGACGAACGGAACGGCCCGGGTCCCGGTCGCCGTGGTCGGCGGGACGCCCTACCAGATGGGCTGGCACCTGGGGCGCCTGATGCGGGACGAGATCGCGAAGCTGGCGCCGGCAGCGGTCGCCGGATTCAAGCAGGAACTCAAGGTCACGGACGAAGCGCTCGACCAAGCTTGGGCGACGACCTCCGGCTACACCGATGCCCGTGTCCAACAACAACTGGCCGGCCTCGCCGCGGGCAGCGGTCAACCGGTGCGCCTGCTCCAGCACGTGCACTGCCTGCCGCTGCTGATGCCATATTCGTGCAGCAGCATCGCCGCCTGGGGCGACGCCACCGAGGACGGGCATCTCTACCAGACTCGCAACCTCGACTGGTCGCTCAAGGCCGGAGCCCATGAGTTCCCGGTGCTGGTGGTGTACCTGCCGGACCAGGGACATGCTCATGTGACCCCCTCCTTCGCAGGGTTCATCGGTGCCCACTGCGGCATGAACGCCCGCGGCATCGTCCTCTCCGAGATCGGCGACGCCTCCGCCAAGGAGATGCCCTACAACCTGCACGCGCCGCACTTCACCTCATGGTTCCGGTCGCTGCTGTTCGACGCCGACACGCTGGGGGAGACGCTCGACCTTTTCGGCAAGGTGCCTCCGACCAAGGCCTACCACTTCGTCTTCGGGGATGGGCGCACCGATCGGAGGTCGGTGAAGATCCGCGCCCACACCGGCGGAACCCGCCCGAGGCCATTGATCGACGTCTGGAAGGACAATGACGCCTCGGACGAACTGGCGCCGCAGGTCCTCTCCTGCGTGGTGTACCATGACGAGGGTCGGGGGGCCTTCCCAACGCTCCAGACCCAGCGGGGTCGGCTGAATGGGCCGAAGCTCATCGAACTGGCCAACCGGATCCCCATCAAGGGAGGCAACGTGATGAACGCGGTGTTCGATGCCACCGCCCTCCGCCTCTGGGTCAGTTATGCCGGAGGCTCCCAGGAGGCCTACCAGCGCCCGTACGTCTTCCTCGACCTGGCTCGTCTCGACGCCGACGGCGATGGGCGGTCGGATTTCCCGGCACCTTGAGGCCGTCAGGGCTTCGAGCTCTCCCAGGGATCCAGGAACCTGTTTGAACGGGTCCGACTAACTGGGGACGGACATTAGGATTCGGGAGATCACCTCGCCATGGGCTCCGGTGACGACATCAGCCAGCGTGTACTGGTCGAGGCTGGAGTAGAAGGCCGCCATGGCTTGTGCCAGGGCACTCTGGATCCGGCAATTCCCGGCCATCCGGCAGGTGTTGGTCTTCTGGTCGAAGCACTCCATGATGGCGGGTTGATCCTCGGTCTGCTGGAACAACCGCCCTATGCGAACCTCCCCGGCGGGGCGGGCCAGACGGCAACCGCCACCTCGGCCACGGCGGGTCTCCAGATAACCCAATTGGCCGAGGCGGTGCACCACCTGGGCCAAGTGATTGCGCGAAATCCCGTAGGCCTGGGAGACGTCCTTCAACTGGAATCGCCCCTCCCGCAGCGAGGCGTAGATGAGGACCCTGAGGGAATAGTCACTGAACAGGCTGAGCTTCATGGCTGGCGCGGAACTCCGGCGATTGGTTGCTGAGACCCGAGAACCCATCGATCGGTTACAATTGATCACCATTCAACACCGGGGCCGTTCCGGGGGCCCTTCGGGCGCTTCGGATCGGGCGCTTCGGATCTGTTCAAGGCCCCTCGGCGATGCTCCCCTCCCCCGACGGGCATGAAACACGAGTTCTGGGATGAACGCTGGCGGCAGGGGCAGATCGGATTCCACCTCGGCCAACCCCACGACTGGCTGGTGGCGGCAGAGCGGCGGTTCCCGGCGGGCTCCAGGGTCTACGTACCCCTCTGCGGCAAGACGGTAGACCTCGTCTGGTTGCGGGACCGCGGACACGAGGTGATCGGTTGCGAATTCGTGGCCAGCGCGGTGCAAGATTTCCTAAAGGAACAGGGACTGTCGGCCCAAACCGAACGTCTCGGGGCAGGCGGGGCTTCCTATGAATGCCACCGGACTCCGGGCTTGAGCCTGCTTCAGGGCGACGCCCTTCACCTGGATCCAACGCTGGTGGGAGGAACCGTGGACGTCATCTTCGACCGAGCCGCCCTGGTGGCCCTCGATCCCGCCTGCCGGGAACGGTATGTCGAATGCCTCCACCGGATGCTGCGCCCCGGAGGACACATCCTGCTGATCTCCTTCGCCTACGACCAGTCGCGCGTGGCGGGCCCGCCTTGGTCGGTGACTGCGGAAACCATCGGGAAGCTCTTCGGAGACCGGTTCTCCATCGAGACCCTGGCCATCCGGGCCGAGGAGGGGAATCCCCGGTTCCAAGACGCCGGAGTCGCGGAGATGGAGGAACGGTGCTGTTGGCTGACCCGGAAGGATTGAGCACCGCCAGAGAAGGCCGTGATGGGCCTTGCGATCCTCCCTGATCCCACCCCGGAATCGAACCCGGGTCGGAGACGGGTGAAGAGCCCCATCGCAGCGGTAGCATGCCAGGAGCAGCATGGATGGTGGTCCACGCCCGTTTCACGGCATGGCCCGACCAACGGCAACCCCACCGACCATGCAACCCATCCACATCCGCTGCGGGCGCGCACCCGTGAGGCACCGCTGCGCTCGCCCCGAAACGCACTCCCATCCGGAGCCCTCACCCGGCTTCTCGCCGGGCAGCCCGGATGCGTCGGACAGACTCCACAGGGACCGCGGCCGCAGGCGCCGACGTGCCCGCAACCCGGGCGTCACCGACCTGCGCCACGGCCCCGCATGAGGCCTTTGGCGCCGGATGGAACCGCGGGCCGAGTATCCTCAACCCGTCGTGCGAAGCCCGCTGGCGATGGCGTTCACCGTCAGCAGCAGGTCCGGCAGGCAGGCCTCGGCCCCCTCCGTATCGCCGGCCCGGGTCAGCGACCGCCAGCGACGCAGGAGGGTGATCTGCTGGCGATGGAGGGTCCGCAGCGGCGCGACCCGAAGGGACAGGGTGCGGCCGAGACGGGGTCGATGACGCTCGAACTCGGTGCCCAGCACGAGGGACAGGCTGCGGTGGGTGAGATGCCACTCGGCCTCGATGCGCCGCCAGACCCGCTCGCGCAGTTCCGGATCCTCCACGAGTCCGGCGTACTCTCGCATGATCTCCAGGTCTCCGCTGGCGAGCGAGGTCTCGATGTTGGTGAACAGGTAGCGCAGAAAGGGCACCGAGCGGACCCGCTCGCGCAGCAACCCGATCTCTGCATCCGAGAGGGCCGAGAGGGCGCTGCCGGCGCCGTACCAACCGGTGAGGTAGAAGCGGGCCTGGGTCCAGGAGAAGACCCAGGGGATGGCACGGAGGTCCGCCAGGCTCGCTTGGCCGGTGCGGCGGGAGGGGCGCGAGCCGATGCGGGTGTTCTCCAGCGCGTCGAGAGGCGTCGCCTGTCGATGGAAGGCGAGGAAGCCGTCGGACTCCAGGAGCGAGCGGTATTCCCGGCTGGATTCGGCCGCCAGGCGATCCATCAGAGGCACGAGCGCCTCCGGGAATCCCCCGCCCCGGCGGTGATGACAGGTCGTGGCGGTGACGCCGGCCATCAGCAGCTCGAGGTTGTATCGCGCTGTGCCGGGATTTCCGTATTTCTGGGCGATGGTCTCGCCCTGCTCGGTCAGGCGGATCGCGCCGCACAGGGAACCCGGGGGCAGGGCCTCGAGGAAGCGGTGCGTCGGCCCCGCCCCCCGGCTGATGGTGCCGCCCCGACCATGGAAAAATTGGATGCCGACGCCGGCCTGCTCCCCGACCCGGGCCAGTCGGGCCTGTCCCCGCTGGAGGGCCCACTGGCTGGCCATGATGCCGGCATCCTTGTTGGAATCGGAATATCCCACCATCACCTGCTGGATCGGCCGGCCCGGGCGGCCGGCCCGGGCGGCGTGATGGGAGAGGCTGGTCCGGGTCACCGGGAACTCGAGGAAGGCACGGAGCATCTCCGGCCCGCGCTCGAGGTCCTCGACCGTCTCCAGCAGCGGCACCACCGGCAGGAGGCAGACCATACCCTCGGGGAAGAGCCGCAGCAGTCCGGCCTCTCGGGCCAGCACGTACACGGCCAGGAGGTCGGAGAGCCTGCGGGTCATGCTGACGATCAACGCCCCCAGGCCGTCGGCCCCTTGGGTCGCGATGTGCGCAGCCAGAACCCGGTAGGTCGCCAGCACGGCGTCGGCCTCCGGCCCGGCCGAGGCGGATGGATGGAGGAACGGCCGGGGAGAGCGGATCTCGCGCTCAAGCAGGCGCAACCGCTCGGCTTCGGTCCACTCCTCCCACTGCGAGGCGTCGAGGCCGGCCGCGCAGAGCAACTGACGCAAGGCACGATCGTGGAAGGCGGAATTCTGGCGGATGTCGAGATTGGCGAGGTGGAAACCCACAGTGGCCAGCACCCTGCGAACCGGGGCGACGTCATGGAAGGCCAGCCGGCCGGCGCCGGCCTCCACCAGGGAGGCCTCCAGCGTGCGGAGGTCGGCGTCGAGCTCGGCGGGCGTCCGATAGCGCCCCGGCTCGTCGCGCACCTTCGCCAACTGGCCCGGATGCACCTCCACCGGGAGCCGGGCCGCCAGAAGTTCGACCGCCTGCCGCCAGGGCTCACCGGGGTGCATCTTGAAGATGGGCTTGGCCGCGTCGCCCAGCAGCTCCAGCGTCCTGTCGCGCAGCTCGAGGAGGCTCGCGGGGGCGGGTTGGACCCATTCGGAGAGCGGCAGCCGCTCCGCCAGCGCCCCCAACTGTCGGTGCAGGACCACCAGGGCATTGGCACGAAGACGTTCGAGGGTCTCCGCCGTCACCGAAGCCGTCACGCCAGGGTGACCGTCGCGGTCGCCGCCCACCCAGGTCCCGAATCGCAACGCCGGGATCGCCGAACTGGCCGCCAGCGCACCCGCGGGCAACCCCGCCCGAGCCCAGGCCAGTCGCAGACGGCGGTCCAGCTCGGGCAACACGCCGGGCAGCACATCCCGCAGGTAATTGAGGACGTTGCGGCGCTCGTCCGCCACGGTGGGTTTCTCGAGGAGGATCTCGCCGGTCCGCCAAAGCCTCTCCAGCAGGGCCGACAGTTCGTCGGAAAGGGCCCGGCGGGAGGCGTCATCGACCGCACCCTGGAGCAATTGCATGAGGCGGCGGTGCTGCTCGAGCACCGAGGAGCGCTTGGCCTCGGTAGGATGGGCCGTGAAGACGGGCTCCACCTCCACGCAGCGGAGGGCCTCGAGGATCGATTCGGCCGTGGCCCCGGAGCGGACCAACTCCTGAAGCTGGTCGGCCCAGAGACCCCGTTCGGCCTCCGGCGAACCCGAGGCTTCCCGGCGCTCACGCAACGTTTCGGAGACCCGCTCCTCGACCGTGTTCAGGAGCTGGAAGGCCAGGGCCAGAGCCAGGCCGAGCCGGGGCGGCGGCTCACCCTCGGGGGCGGCGGTGACGGCCAGACCTCTCCAGGGAACCCATCGGGCCAGTTCGGTCTCACCCAGCCCCTCCAGGACGCCCGCCAAGGCGTCGGCCAGCCAACGAATGTCCTCGTCCATCCTGCGGAATCCCCACTCGATGGAGTCGGGCGGCACGGCATTCGTCTCCTGGGGGACCGCGGTTGGAAGCATGGGCATGGGAGTGCTGGGGTCGGGTGGTTTGGGCAGCCGGACCCTGGCCTACTGCCACCGGTTGACCCATCCGTCAACCCGGGTCCGCCAGGGCGACGCGTCTCAGGGTCCGGAAGGCCGAATTGGTTTCCCCGATACCACCATCGGGTTTATCGATGGGGCGATCGGAAGCCAGAGCCCCAGAATCCCCTCCCATGAAACCCATGATAGTTCCCGTCCTTCTGATGCTTCTGGCCCTGGTCTTCGGATCCGGCACCGAGGCTCACGCCGCGCGCGAAATCCCCCCGGCGCTCCAGCCCTGGGAATCCTGGGCCACCTGGAATGATCCGCACCGATTCTGTCCGACCGCGTACAACGATCCCAAGGCGCATCGATGCTTCTGGCCGACGCGCCTGGAGCTCCAGGTCACCAACTCCGGGGCGCGCTTCTCGATGACCGTCAGCGCCTTCCACGAGACCTGGATACCGCTGCCCGGCGGGGCCGAGACCTGGCCCCAGGAGGTGCAGTTAGGGGGACGGCCGGCGGTGGTGCTGGATCGGGAGGGGGTTCCGTCGGTGAAGGTGCAGACCGGTGACCTCCGCATCGAGGGCCGTTTCCGGTGGAACGAACCGCCTCAGAACCTGCGGATCCCACCCGCGTTGGGCATCCTCACGCTCGAGCGGGATGGAAATCCGGTCGAACAACCGGCCTGGGACGCGCAGGGCCTGCTCTGGCTGCGGCGCGACGCCACCGCAGAGACCCGCGAGAGTGATTTTCTCGGCGTGAAGGTCTTCTCACTGCTCGAGGATGGCATCCCCTTGTGGTGGCAGCAGGAGGTGGAATTGACCGTCGCCGGCAAGAGCCGCGAGGAAGACCTGGGCACGGTATTGCCGGAAGGCTGGAAACTGGCGTCGATCCAGTCGCCCATCCCCGTCAGCATCGACGACTCGGGCCATGCCAAGGCCCAGGTGAGGCCCGGCACCTGGACCGTTCGCCTCAACGCGTTCCGCACCGACAATCCCCGCGAGATCCGCTTCGCCGCCGGGACCCGACGGGCTGCTCCCGAGGCTTTGGTCGCCTTTCGGGCCCAGCCGGAATTCCGCGTCCTCGAGTTCGTCGGCCCGCCGGCCGTCGATCCTTCGATGAGCCGGTTTCCCAAGCAGTGGCAGGGGCTTCCGGTCCACCGTTGGGACACCGCCACCGCCGTGCGACTGGTGGAACGGATGCGCGGCATGGGTGCGCAGAAGCCCGCAGGCCTGGTCATCGAGCGCACCCTCTGGCTCGACGAGGACGGCCGGGGCCTGACCTTCCGGGACTCGATCTCGGGGCAGATGCAGCAGGTCTGGCGGTTGGACGCCGCCGAGGCCCAGGAGCTGGGCTCGGTGCGCATCGGCGGCGCGGGCCAGCTCATCACCCGCAACCCGGACACGGGCGCGATCGGCGTCGAGCTGCGTTCCCGGAACCTGCACCTCGAGGCCACGGGCCGGCTGACCCAGAGGACCTCGCTGCCGGCGACGGGATGGCGTTCCGATGCCGAGTCGGTGCGCGTCACCCTCAACCTGCCGCCCGGATGGCGGCTCTTCGCGCTGTTCGGCGCCGACTGGGTGAAGGGTGACTGGCTCACCGCTTGGACCCTGCTCGACCTCTTCCTGCTGCTGGTCTTCACCCTCGCGGTGTTCCGCATCCGGGGATGGGCGACCGCGCTCTTGGCCTTCGCGGCCTTCGGCCTGGCCTACCATGAACCGGGCGCCCCACGATATCCGTGGCTGGCACTGTTGGTGCCCATCGCACTGGAGCCGCATATCCCCTCGGGCCTGGGGCGACGTCTTTTGACCGTGGCCCGGGCCGCCACGATCGGAACGCTGCTGCTGTTCCTTGTGCCCTTCGTCGGCCGACAGGTGCAGCAGTCCCTCTACCCGCAGCTCGAGCTCGGACACCTCATGGCCATGACCCCGCCCGAGCCGCCGGCGGTGACCATGGACGCTCCCTCGCCAGAAGCCCTGGCGGCCGCCCGACGTTCCGCCGGGGAACCGCCGAGAATGTCGAAGGAGCTGATGGCGCGATACGGATTGGTCCCGAGCAGTGCCGGGGCGGAAGCCCACTCGGCCTCGTCCGCCGGCGCTGCGGGCATGCTCGACAATCTGCGGCAGGACGACTCGGCCCGGATCCAGACGGGACCCGGGGTGCCCGAGTGGACCTGGCGCTCGGTGAGCTTCGGATGGAACGGGCCTGTCCAGGGTTCCCAGCGGCTGCGGCCCGTCCTCATTCCCATGGCCCTCGAACGGCTGCTCACCGTTCTGCGTACCGTCCTGCTGCTGGCCCTGGGTGCGGCGCTGCTGCGTCCAGCGCCGCACCGGGACCGGCGGCCGCCGACCGCGCCCACGGCGATCCCCGCGGCGGTCCCTTCGGCCGCGATGATCCTGCTGCTGGGTGCATGCCTGGTCTGGACCGGCGGGCCGGCCCGGGCCGCCGCGGAACCACCTCAGGTCCTTTTGCCTCCAGGCCCCGTCGGACCGGTCGGATCAACGGGCATCCCCGACGCGACCACCCTCGAGACCCTGCGGCAACGGCTCCTCGAGACCTCGGACGCCTTCCCGAATGCCGCCGACATCCCGCAGGTGATCCTGGGCATCGAAGGACAACGGCTCCGGATGAACGTCGAGGTCCATTGCGCCACGCAGACCGCTGTACCCCTGCCGGGCCGGCTGTCGGCCTTCTCGCCGTTGTCGATCCTCGTCGATGGCCGCTGGAGCGCTGCCTTGAGGCGGGACGACGGCTACCTGTGGCTGGTGCTTCCGCCCGGGGTACACGGGGTGCGTCTGGAGGCCCTGCTGACCAGCACCTCCGAATGGGAATGGACCTACTTGCTCAAGCCGCGCCGTGTGCGGATCGAGGCCCCCGACTGGACGGTGGTCGGCGTGCGTCCGGACGGGGTCCCGGAGCAGCAGGTGTTCTTCGCGCCCAAGCAGCGGGCCGCCACGATGGCCGCCACCTACGAGCGTCAGGAACTGCAGACGGCCCTGGCCGTCGAGCGCCGGCTGGAACTCGGCCTGCAATGGCAGATCCGCACGGTGGTCCAACGGCGCTCGCCCGCGGGCAAGGCGGTCTCGCTTCGCATCCCTCTGCTGCCGGGCGAGAAGGTGCTGACCCAGGGCCGGGGCGTCCGTGACGGGGAGATGGAGGTACGACTGGGGGCGCAGGAAACCGCCTTCGCGTGGGAGAGCAGTCTCGCCCCGGTGGAATCGCTCGCCCTCGTCTCGCGCCCCACCGACACCTGGGTGGAACGCTGGCACCTGGTGGCCTCGCCAGTGTGGAATGTCTCGCTGACCGGCTTGGCCCCGGTCTTCGAGACGGGTCGCGCCGAACTGGAACCGGTGTGGCAACCCTGGCCCGGGGAGACGGTGACCCTGAAGATCCACCGGCCCGAAGCCATCGCCGGCGCCACGGTCACCGTGCATCGGGCCCAGCACGAGGTGACCCTCGGGCAACGGCAACGCCTCTCGACACTGCACCTCGACGTCCGCTGCAGCCTGGGCGAGGACTTCCTCATCGACCTGCCCGCCGAGGCCGAAATCACCCACCTGGCCCATCTGGGCCGCGAAATCCCGGTGCGCCGCGAGGGGTCTCGCCTGGTGGTCCCGCTGCGGCCCGGCGAACAACGGCTCACGGTGGGTTGGAAGGAAAACCGGCCGCTGGATTTCTTGGCCGACAACGGCCCGGTGCGGTTGCCGGTGGAGAGCGCGAACATCCAGAGCTCGCTCACCGTCGGCGAAGACCGATGGGTGCTCTGGGCCTCGGGCCCTCGGCGCGGACCGGCGGTGCGCTTCTGGGGAATCCTAGCGACCTCGCTGCTCGCCGCGTTGGCCCTGGGCCGGATTCCTGGGTCCCCGTTGCGGTCGGCGCAGTGGATGCTTCTGGGGATCGGCCTGACCCAGGTGCCGCTGCTCGCGGCCTTCACCGTGATCGCATGGTTCTTCGTGCTCCTGTGGCGTCGGCAGCCGCGGTTCCAGGGCCTGCACTGGCTCGCCTACGATGCCGCCCAGGTGTTCCTGGTGGCCCTGACGGCCGCCACCGTTGGCATCCTGATCTTCGCGGTCAGCGCCGGCCTGCTGGGCAATCCCAAGATGTTCATCCTGGGCAACGGCTCCACGAACACCCTGCTGCGATGGTTCCAGGCGCGCTCCGAGGGCATGGCCTTGCCCGCCTGCGACTGCGTGTCCGTGTCCATCTGGTGGTACCGCTTCGCGATGCTGCTGTGGGCATTGTGGCTCGCGGTCTCGGTACTGGGTTGGCTCGGCACGGCCTGGAGGAGTTTCTCCGGCGGAGGATTCTTCCGACGCCCGGACCGCAAGAAGAAGCATTCCCAGGAGGCCGCACCGGTCACGCCGAACCCGGTCACCCGGTCGGAGCCCCGGGAGCCCGGCACCCCGCCGCCACTGCCTTCGACGCCTCCCCAAGGGTGAGTCGGGCGGGAATCCATGATCTTCAACTCCAACGTCTTCCTGGTCTTCGTGGCGGTGGTCAGCCTGCTGTACTGGCTGGTACGCCACCGCGCCAGCCACCGGGATGGGCTGATCCTCGCGGCCAGTCTGGTCTTCTACGGATGGTGGGACTGGCGGTTCCTGGGCCTGCTGATGCTCACCGGAGGGATCGACTTCGTGTGCGCACGGAAGATCGCCTCGGAGACCGCGCCCACGATCCGGCGCCGCTGGCTGTGGCTGAGCGTGATCACCAACCTGGGGACGCTGGGCTTCTTCAAATACGCGGGGTTCTTCGTGGACTCGGCGGCAACCCTGCTGGGTCACCTCGGCATTCCCGTGTCCCTGCCGACGCTGCAGATCGTCCTGCCGGCGGGCATCTCGTTCTACACCTTCCAGGCGCTCTCCTACACGGTGGATGTCTATCGGGGACAGGTGGCCGCCGAACCGAACCCGGTGCGCTACTTCGCCTTCCTGACGTTCTTCCCCCAACTCGTGGCCGGGCCGATCGAACGGGCCTCGTTCCTGCTGCCGCAGTTCCGCGAACCGCGCGTCGTGACCCAGGCCCTGATGGCCCAGGGCCTTTGGCTGATCATCTGGGGCTTCTTCCTGAAGGTGGTGATCGCCGACTCGCTCGCGCCGCTGGCGGACCTGGCCTTCGGGTCCCCGTCCGCCGGGGGCGGAGTGATCGTCTGGGGCACCCTCGCCTTTGGTGGCCAGATCTATGGCGACTTCGCCGGCTATTCGGCCATCGCCCGTGGGGTGGCCAACACGATGGGCTTCCAGCTCTCGCCCAATTTCGCCCAACCGTACCTGGCCGGAAACATCCAGGAGTTCTGGCGGCGCTGGCACCAGAGCCTTTCCACCTGGTTCCGCGACTACGTGTACATCCCCCTCGGCGGAGACAGGAATGGCGGGGCGCGGACCACTCTCAACCTCCTGATCACCTTCGCCCTGGCCGGCCTCTGGCACGGAGCAAACTGGACGTTCCTCCTGTGGGGTCTGTGCCATGGATCGGCACTGGCGATCTTCCGCCTCTGGAAAGGGTCCACGCTCGGCAGCAGCCTCCGGATCCCCGGACCGGTGGGCGGGTTGTTGACCCTGTCGGTCGTGTCGCTCGGTTGGTTGTTCTTCCGAGCCCCCTCGATCGGCGAGGCGCTTCGGCTGCTGCGGGCGATCGCAGAGCAGCCCGCACCCGCCTGGGCGTTCTCATATGCCTGGGCCGTCGTGCCGGCCTTGGCGGCGATCGGTCTCTCAGACCTGTTCCACCGGCGATTCCCACCCGAGGTCGTGGCCAGCTGGCCCTGGAGCCGGCGGGCGGCGATCCAGGGAATCCTGCTCATCGCCATCGTGGCCCAGTGGGGCAAGGTGCCCCCGGGATTCCTCTACTTCCAATTCTGAACCCGCCATGGCCTCAGACCCCGGATCCCCGGCTCCATCGACCGACTTCCCGAGCCACGCCTACCGGTTCGACCGCCGGGACCTCGCCCGGAATCTCACGGCGACAGTAGGCCTCGTGCTGCTGGCCGGATGCGTGGCGCTGGGCCTGTTGCGGACCGGCCTGGCCGGCAAGCCGGCACTATTGGGTGACGCCGACTCGACGATCCTCGCCACCAAGGCTCGCCTCGCCTCGGAACCCTCCCGGGCCCGCATCGCCTTCGTGGGCGATTCGTCGTGCCTCATCAATGTGGACATCCCGACCCTGCGGGCGGCCGGCATCGAGGCGGTCAATCTGGGAACCCTGAGCTACCTGGGCTTCGATGCCTTCGGCTTGCTGGCCCGGCGGTTCTGCGAGAGCCACGGCGGTGGCGAGGTCGTGCTGGTGGTGCACCCCGAATGCCTGCGCCTGGCCCAACCATCGGCCGAGCACCGGAAGATCCTCGAGACGGCCCTCGACCTCACGGAGCCCTCCCGGAGCTTCCCCACCGGTTCTGCCGCCGAAGCGCTCGGCTTCGAAGACGTGCGTGCGCGCTGGATCGACCGGGCCCTGCCCACATCGCTGCGCGGCGGACTCGGTGCGCGCTATGGCTTCACCCGGGATCTGCAACGCGAACTGCTGGGCAAGGGTGGGACGCTTGAAGAGACCGCAAACGGGGTTGCCGGAGCCTCGACGGCCTCGGCCGAGTACCGGATCGCCCCCCGCATCCGCTCGGAGTGCGAGCGGTTCCGGAACCTGCTGCCGCCCGGAACCCGGCTGCACCTGGTGATCTCGCCGGTCCCCCACTCGCACGCGCTCCGGCGTCACGAAGCGACGGTCTCCGAGATGGCCACCACCGTCGCCGCCAGCCTGGGTGCCGAAGGCCTCCGCGATCCCCTGCCTTCGATCCTCCCAGACACGGACTTCGGGACGATCACCCACCTCCGACCCGAGGCCGCACGACGCTACACGCAGCGGTTGGCCGACGCCATGAAGTGATTCCCGGGACCGTCGCCGTTGTC
>CAIOKD010000334.1 GCA_903858835.1 uncultured Verrucomicrobiota bacterium | reverse complement strand
GGTTTGATCCTTGAACCATCTCCTATGAGCAAATCCACCGCCAAGAAGTCGCCCGCCAAGAAGGCCTCCGCTCCCGCCGCTGCTGCTGCCGCCCCCGTAGCCGCGGCCGCCAACAACTTTCCGAAGCTGCACAATGCGATGTGGCCCGGGTTGGTGGGCAAGGGCGGCCCCGGTGCCGAGCCGTCGATCGATCTTGATGCGATGCTCGACTACACCGCCAAGGCCGAGGTGAACGGCGTGAAGTTCGATGGCGTGGACCTGTTCCTCTACAACCCGCACGTCGACATCGACATCAGCGATGACGGCATCAAGAAGCTCGCCGAAAAGATCCAGTCGCGCGGTTTCGTGGTGGGTTCGGTGGTGGCCCCGGTCTGGTTCGATGGCTCCGCCATGGGCGATGCCACGCAACGCGCCAACTGGGTGACCTCGGTGCGCAAGGCCTGCCGCATCGGTCAGAAGCTGCGCGATCTGGGGGTGCGCCCCTACGGTGTGGTTCGCATCGATTCGGCCGCACCGGTCACCGCCTGGGATAAAGACCCCAAGGGCAACACCAAGCTCATCGCCAAGACCTTCCGCGAGGGCGGCAAGGTGGCCAAAGACCACGGCGAGCGCTTGGCCGCCGAGGGTGAGATCTGCTGGGGCGGCATGCACTCCTGGAAGTACATGATCCAGACGCTGGAGGAGACCGGTATGCCCAAGGTGGTGGGATTCCAGGCCGACATGGCCCACACGCTCCTCTACACGCTGGGCTACAATGCGCCGTCGGCCCACCGCATCGTGCCGCAGAACTACCACTGGGAGCCGGAAGCTTTCCACAAGGCCATGAAGAAGATGACGGCCGCCCTGCGTCCCTGGACGATCGACTTCCACGTCGCCCAGAACGACGCGACCGTGAAGGGCTCGGGCGACCACGAGAAGACCGGCAAGCACTGCTTGGCGACCGATCCGAACGGCAAGCTGAACATCGCGCGCGACGCCGGCTACTGGCTGCGCGATGACGCCGGCAAGGTGACCAAAAAGTTCCAGCACATCTGCTGGGACGGCTGCATGTTCCCGAACGATGTCATGGGCAAGCAGGAGACCTGGAACAACATTCTCGCGGCGATGATCCAGGTCCGCGAGAACCACGGCTGGCGCGCCTGAGAGAAGCCCGCTCGCTCCCCCCGGTCCGGCCCTGTGGCCGCCGGGGGGAGGTTAGCGTTCTGCAGCCCGCGTCGACTGTTCAGGACGCCATGGTGTGAAACCCTCCATGGAAGAGAGATTCCGCGGTTGGCCTATGGATTTCCCTGCGAGAGCCATCCACGGCTTAACGGCTTGAGCCGAACGAGCATTTTCCAAGATGGCTCGCACGATAGCGCTCCGGTTTTGTCCGCTCTTGCGAGCCGTCTCACTAAGCCATTCTGCGAGATCCGGACTCAATCCAATGGTGATTCGGTTCGTCATTTCAAGTTGGCGCCCGGGCTCATATCCGTAGCTGTGATTCAGGTGATAGGCGAATAGCACACGCGTGACCCAAAGCTCTGAACTGGGCTACTTCGGGCCTGGGGGCAGGGTCTCTTGGAGGAAATCGGTCATCAACTGACGGAGGTGGACGCTGGTGTTGAGGCCTTCGTTGATGGAGTGGGAGCGGTTGGGGTACGACATCATGCGGAATTGCTTGCCGTGGGTGATGAAGGCGTTCACCAGAGCCTCGGCTCCCTGGTAGTGGCAGTTGTCGTCGCCGGTGCCGTGGATGAGCAGCAGCTTGCCCTGGAGCCGATCGGCGAAGGTCAGCGGGGATCCCTGGCGGTAGCCTTCGGCATTGTCGGAAGGCAGCCCCATGTAGCGTTCCTCGTAGATGGTGTCGTAGAGGCGCATGTTGGGGACGGAGGCGATGGAGATGCCCGCAGTGTAGAGGTCGGGATACCGCAGGAGGGCATTGAGGGTCATGGAACCGCCGCCGCTCCAGCCCCAAATACCCACCCGCTTGGGGTCGAGGTAGGGCCGGGTGGCCAAGACGTGCTTGAGGGCGTTGGCCTGGTCCTGAGAGGCCAGGATGCCGACCCGGCGGTAGATCGACTTGCGCCAGTCGTGCCCTCGCGGCGTGGCCGTTCCCCGGTTGTCGAAGCTCATCACCACGTAGCCCTGTTGGGCGAGCATCCAGTGCCAGAGTTGGCCGGCACCGCCCCACTGGTCTTTCACGGTCTGACCCGCCGGCTCGCCATACACATGGATCAACAGCGGGTACTTCTTGGTGCGATCGAACTCCGGAGGCAGCAGGCACCACCCATCGATCTCGACGCCGTCACCCACCGGCACGCGGAAGAACTCGCTGCCGGGCACCTTCAGGGTGGCCAGCTTGTCGCGAAGCTTCGCGTTGTCGGCCAGCACCCGTACGGTCTTGTGGTCGGGCAAGGAGATCAGCTCGGTCTTCGGCGGTACGGTGAAGGACGAGACGGTGTGGAAGGCCCACCGTCCGTCGGGTGAGGCCACGTACTTGTGGGTGCCGGGAGCGTGGGTGGGGGTGAGGCGCTCTAGGCTGCGCCCGCGGAACGAGGATCGATACAGGTAGCGTTGGGTGGGGTTGTCGGGTGAGGCCACGAAGTAGAGTTCCTTGCGGCGCTCGTTGACGCGCACCAGCTCCGTCACATCGAAGGTTCCACGGGTCGCGGCCTTGAGCTTCCCATCCTTCGGGCCGGCCCAGTACAGGTGCTGCCAGCCGTCGCGCTCGCTCCAGAACAAGAACCGGCGGCCATCGCTGTGCCAGGTCAAGTCGTTGTGGGCCTCGACCCACGCCTTGTCGGAGTCGGCCAGCAGTTCGGTGACCTCGCCGGTGGACGATTCGGCGATGAACACGCGGTTGGTGTTCTGGAGGCGGTTCAGTTGCTGGAGCAGCAGCCGCCGGGTTCCGGGAATCCACTGGAGGTCATGGATGTACTGTTCCCTCGGATCGCCCGGGGCCTTCATCCACCGGATGTCTCCCCCCGATGCATCCACCACGCCGATGCGGCAGGCCGAGTTGAGTTCCCCGGTCTTGGGGTAGGGAATGCGCTGGACCTGCGGGTACAGGCCATCGGTGTTGTTCACCAGGGTCACTTCGCGGACGCCTTCGGTGTTCAACTGCCAGAACGCAAGGGATTGGCCGTCGGGGCTCCAGCGGAAGCCGTCCTGCATGGAGAACTCCTCCTCGTACACCCAGTCGAAGGCTCCGTGGATGAGGTGTTCGTCGGGCGTGTCGGTGAGGGTCGTGATCTTCCGGGAACGCAGGTCCTGTACGTACAGGTTGCGCTCGCGCACATAGGCCACGCGGGTGCCATCGGGCGAGAACTTGGCGAACATCAGGCTCGAGGCCGGGGCGTCGCCGCCGAGCTGGAACAGTTCGTGGCTGGTGCGATCGAGCACCCAGTAGTCGCCGCGGGCATGGGTGCGCCACACTTTCTTGCTGTTGGTGTAGATCAGCACCTTGGAGCGGTCGTTGCTCCAGGCGTAATCGTCGACCGACAGCGGTTGGGTTTTGCCCGCGGGGATCAGCTCGGACGCGGCCAGCAGCACGTCGCGCTGGTCAGTCTGCGGATCATGGCGCACCAAGTCCTGACCCGCTCCGCCGCCCGTCGGTTTTTCCCAGGTCACATAACCGGAGCTGTCATCCAGCCAATGGCCATTGAAGCCCTCGCCGCTGAATTCGCCGCCTTTGAAGATGCGCTCGACGGTCAGGAGCGGGTTCGGGGCGTTGGTGTTTGCGGTGTCGGCGGCGCGAGCGATCGGCGGCAGTGAGATCGCGGCCAAGGCAAGGGACAGTCCGAGGGAGAGCCGAAGGGACAGGCTGCGAGGCTTCAGGCGGAACGGGCTTGGGTTCATCGAAGGTCGAAGCTGGGGATTCAGTGGATGTCGACGACGCGCGG
>CAIOKD010000333.1 GCA_903858835.1 uncultured Verrucomicrobiota bacterium | reverse complement strand
CGGTGAACTTCTTCTTCAGAGAGTCCCAACTTCCGGATTAGGCCAGAATGGGGCGGATCACTTCGCCGTGTACGTCTGTGAGGCGGCGGTCGACGCCGTTGTGACGGAAGGTCAGTCGGGTGTGGTCGATCCCTAGCAGGTGCAGGATCGTCGCGTGGATGTCATACACCTCGGTGATATTGGCCCGGTCGGCCGGCTTGTATCCCCACTGGTCGCTCTCCCCATGGGTGATACCGCCGCGGATGCCTCCGCCGCAGAGCCAGTTGGTGAAGACGAACGGATTGTGGTCGCGGCCCTTGCCGCCTTGGGCGCAGGGCATGCGACCGAACTCGGTGGTCCAGAGGACGATGGTGTCGTCGAGGAGGCCCCGTTGCTTCAGGTCTTCGATGAGGGCGGCGATGGGTTTGGCCATGCCGAGCGCCAGCGGGCCGTGGTCTTGGGCGATGTTCTCATGCGAGTCCCAATTTCGTCGGGGGAAACTGTTGTCGTTGCCGGACCAGACCTGGACGAACCGGACCCCGCGCTCGATCAACCGGCGCGCGGTGAGGCATTTGCGGCCCATGATGTCGGTCTCCTCGGGCACGTTGATCTCGGCGGGCCACTTTTTGGTGGTGTTGTCGACGCCGTAGGCCTCCTGGATCCACGCGGGCTCGCGGGAAATGTCCAACGCCTCGGGGGCGGCCAACTGCATCCGAGCCGCCAGTTCATAGGTCCGGATGCGGGCTTCGAGGCGCTGGTCGCCGGGACGTGAGGCCGCGTGGATCCGGTTGAGACGTTCGAGGGTGGCCAACCCGTCGGCCTCGGAGCGGGGCGTGATGTAGCCGCTGTTGGCCGGCGGGAACAGCGCCTCGATGGGGTTCTCGGCGCCGACACGGATCAGCGTTCCCTGATGCTCGGCGGGCAGGAAGGCCGAGTCCCAATTCTTCGCCCCATTGGAAGGCATGCCGCGCAGGTCGGGCATCACCACGAAGGTCGGAAGATTCTCGTTCAACGAACCCAGTCCGTAGCTGGTCCAGCATCCCATGCCCGGGAACCCCGGGGTGAGGAATCCGGTGGCCTGTAGCAGGGTCGCCTGGGAATGGACACCGCTCTTGCCCACCAGGTTGTGGATGAAGGCCATGTCGTCCACGCAGCGGCCCAGGGGAGAGACGATGTCGCTCAAGTGTTTGCCGCATTGCCCGTACGGCCGGAACTTCCAGGGCGAGGCGAAGGTGGCACCGAGTCCATCCTGGAAGAGTTCGACCGCCTCGCCCGGATCCCATTTCTCGCCGTGGTGCTTCTCGAGGGCCGGCTTGTAATCCCAGAGATCCACATGGCTGGCCGCGCCGGCCATGAAGAACTGGATCACCCGCTTGGCCCGCGGGCGCGATGGCGGAAGCTTCGGCGTTCCTGTGGACGGGGCCGCCAGGAGCGCTTCCTGATTCAATAGCGACGCCAGGGCGATGCCCCCGAGTCCGCCGCCTGAGCGCCAAAGGAATTCCCGACGGGTGAGTGGCCCGGATTGTACCGGGCGATGCCAGGGGGAGGGGTGGTTCATGCGGCGCGGTCCTCCGGAAGGGATGTCGGCCATAGCATGGGCGATCGCAGCAGCCCTTGTCGACGCCGAGTGTGCGGCGGTGGGCCTCAATGTTTCCCGAGCGAACCCGCCAGGGTGAAGATGGGCAGGAGCAGGCCGAGCGCCAGGAAGCCGATGCCGGCCGCGACCAGGCATAGGATCACCGGTTCGATCAACCGCACCGACTGGTCGACTTGCTGGTTGGTGCGGCGTTCCACGGTGTTGGCGATTTGCAGTAGCACTTTGTCCAGTTTGTTGGACTCCTCGGCCACGGTGATCATGGCCATGATCTGGTCCGGAAAGAGCCCGCCCTGGGACAGGGGGCCGGAGAGCGATTTGCCATCGCGGATGCTCTCGGCGGCGATGGCGATCTTCTCGCCCAGCAACCGCGAGCCCGTCGCGTCCTTGGCGATCTTCAGAGCCCCGAGCATCGGGACACCGTTGGCAAGCATCGTGCCGAGGATGCGGCAGAAACGGGTGATCGCCAGCATCTTGAGGGCCGTGCCCACCACGGGAATGCGGTGTTGCCAGACCTCGAGGGTCCGCCGCGACGATTCCTTGCGCAAGGCCGACACGAGGACGGCGACCATGCCCGCCAAGACCAGGGCCACCAGGTACCAGTAGCTGCGAAGCACGGTGCTGGCGCCGAACAGCAACACCGTGGGCAGGGGGCTTCTGGGCGCCGGCCAGCAACGGCTCGAATTTGGGCACGAAGAAGATCAGGGCACCTGCCATGACGGTGGCACCCAGCGCCGAGAGCAGGGCGG
>CAIOKD010000332.1 GCA_903858835.1 uncultured Verrucomicrobiota bacterium | reverse complement strand
CTCCAGGACTTCCAGCGGTTCTTCGAGCTCTCGGATCAGGACCAGTCCCGGGTGCTCGGCTCGGTTCCCGCGGCGGAACGGCGTCAGATGGAGGCCACGCTCTCGCGGTTCTCCAGCCTTCCGCCGGATCAGCGGGCGCGGGTCATCCGCGGCCTCCGCCGCTATGTCGCCCTCACGGCCCCGGAACGGGCGCAGTTCGTCGAGGCGCAATCCCAATGGCAGCTCATGACCCCCGCCGAGCGCACCATCTGGCGTGGGCTCGTCAACGCGGTCCAGCCGCCGCCCCTGCCCCACGCGCCGCGCCCGCGCACCTTCCTCGTCGGGACGAACGCCCCCTGACCCCCAGCCCGCCGGGTCGGCCCACTGGGAGACATCGGAATCCCCAGTTCACACCGACAGCAGGTCGTTCTAGTCTGACGGCTCCATGAAGCACGCCCTCCTGTTCACCGTGTCGCTGTTGCTCGCCGGACTCCTCCAGGCCCAGGACTGGGCCAAGGCGCGGATCGAGAAGTCCCCACGCCACATGGAGTGGGTCGACGTGAAGAACGGGGACCGCAAGGTCTCCTGTTTCATCGCCTTCCCGGAGCGGAAGGAGAAGGCCACGGTCGTGGTGGTCATCCACGAGATCTTCGGCCTGACCGACTGGGTACGCGGCGTGGCCGACCAGCTGGCGGAGGCGGGCTACATCGCGATCGCGCCCGACCTGCTCTCGGGACAGGGCACCGACGGCAAGGGCACGGCCGGGTTCACCGGGACCGATGCCGCGCGGAAGGCCGTCAGCAGCCTCCCGCCCGACCAGGTCGTCGGGGATCTCGATGCCGTGGTCGGCTACGTGTCCGCGCTGCCGGCCGGCAACGGCAAGGTCGCCGTCGCGGGCTTCTGCTGGGGCGGGGCCCAGACCTTCCGGTTCGCCACCCGCAACACGAAGATCAAGGCCGCGTTCCCGTTCTATGGGGCGAGCCCGACGCTGCCGGAGGACATCCGCCGCATCACGGTGCCGGTGTACGGGTTCTACGCCGAGAACGACGAGCGGGTGAACTCCACCATCCCGGTCGCCGAGGAACTGATGAAGGCCGCCGGCAAGACCTATGTCCCCGACGATTTATGCCTCGGCCGGACACGGGTTCATGCGCGCCGGGGAGGCGCCCGATGGCAACGCGGGCAACCGCAGCGCCCGGGAGAAGGCCTGGAAGCGCTGGCTCGAGCTTCTTGGGAAGCTCTGAGCCCGGTCGATACGATCCCGGCGTCCACCCGCCCGAACGGTCGGTCCGTCTGTCCGTCGGTCCGTCTCGTTCCCTGAAAACCGCTTCCGCCCAGCGCGGCAAGCGCCTAGGCTGACCGCTCATTTTTCTTCCGACACCATGGCCAAACAATTCTTCCCCAAGATCGGGACCATCCGCTTCGAAGGCCCCGGCTCCACCAACCCCCTCGCGTTCAAGCACTACAACGCCGACGAACTCGTCGAGGGCCGCACGATGCGGGACCACATGCGGTTCGCCGCCGTGTACTGGCACACGATGCGCGGGACCGGGGCCGACATGTTCGGCGGTGGCACGGCGAACCGCCCCTGGAACACCGGCGAGTGCTCGACCAAGGAGGCCATCGCACGGGCCCACGCGTTCTTCGAGTTCGCCACCAAGCTCAGCATCCCGTTCTACTGCTGGCATGACCGCGACCTCGCGTCGCATGGCAAGAACCTGCGCGAGGCGAACGCCCAGTTCGACGCCGTCGGACGCGAGCTCAAGAAGCTGCAGCGCGACACCGGGGTCAAACTCCTCTGGGGCACCGCCCAGAACTTCGTCCACCCGCGCTACATGCACGGCGCGGCCACGAGCTGCAACGCCGACGTCTTCTGCTTCGCCGCCGCGCAGGTGAAGCGGGCCATGGACTGGACCCACGAGCTGGGCGGACAGGGCTACGTCTTCTGGGGCGGCCGCGAGGGCTACGCCTCCCTGCTCAACACCGACATGAAGCGGGAGCTCGACCACCTCGGCCGCTTCCTGCACATGGCCGTCGACTACAAGAAGAAGATCGGCTTCAAGAACCCCTTCTTCATCGAGCCCAAGCCGAAGGAGCCGACCAAGCACCAGTACGATTCGGATGCCGCCTCCTGCCTCAACTTCCTACGGGAGTACGGCCTGCTGGAGCACTTCCAACTGAACATCGAGGTCAACCACGCCTGGCTCGCCGGCAAGACCATGGAACACGAGCTCGAGGTGGCCGGGGCCGCCGGGGTGCTCGGGTCGATCGACGCCAACATGGGCGACTACTTCCTGGGCTGGGACACCGACCAGTTCCCGACCGATCTCTACCTCACCGCCAAGACCATGCT
>CAIOKD010000331.1 GCA_903858835.1 uncultured Verrucomicrobiota bacterium | reverse complement strand
GCCGACGCCCTGGCCAAGATCGATGCCGCCAAGATCCAGTCCGGCATGGCGCTCAACCAACTGGCCTGGAGCATCCTGACCAGCGAGGAGATCAAGAAGCGGGATCTGCCGGTCGCCCTGCGCTTCGCGAAGCAGGCCAACGAACTCACCAAGGGCGAGGATGCGGCGATCCTCGACACCTACGCCCGGGCGCTGTTCGACAACGGCAAGACCCAGGACGCCATCGCCACCCAGAAGAAAGCGATCGAGAAGGCTCCCGAGCAGATGAAGGAAGGCCTTGAGAAGTCGCTCAAGGACTACGAGGCCAAGGCCAAGTAACCGTCCCAGTCCCGACTCTCCCAACGCCGGCGTGGGCTCAGTCCTGCGCCGGCGTTTCCCATTCCACCCACGGCGGCATCGGACACTCCAACGCATCCGCCACCGCGCGCAGCAGCTCCGCCTCCCGTTCGTGCAAGACCCCATCCTGGGCCACCGCCACCGACGCCGCATCGACCACCCTGAGTCGAACCTCCGGTGACGCCACGATCAGCTGATCCAGCGCCTCCTCGACCGGACCCAGATTGCATTTCGAGACCGGCAGCAGCGTCATCCGCGCCGGATCGAATCCCAGATGCCGGACCACGCCCTCGAACGCATCGGTCTGGGCCGCCTCGTCGACCGCACCCACATGGGCGATGCACGACAGGAGCACCCGGCAGGGGTTCTCGACATCCTCCACCCTCAGATGTCGCACGATGCGGGGCGGCATGCGGTCGAAGTGTGGCTTCAGATGCCGATGCAGGCTCCGCTGTAGGGCGAACTCGAACAGGTCGATCTGCCGGTCGGCCGTGATCAGCGCCTCGGTGGTCCGGCAGAAGTCGGCGTATTGGGACGGCGACAGCCGATGCAAGGCGCCGGTGGCCAGCGTGACGAGGGGAAGCCGCGACAACACCGGCAACGCCTCGAGTTCGGGCAACAGGCGTTGGATCTCCCGGACGAGCGCAGGACTCGCCTGCTTCTTCAGGATCGCCAACTGGTTCGCCTTCGACTGCGGCTCACCCCGGATCAGCAGTCCATGGACGACCGCCGAGGCCCCGAACGGTTCCTCCACGGCGACTGCGAGTTTTTCCGGGAGCGATTCCAGGAACCGCGTGGCCTCAGCGAGACGGAGCTCCGACGGGACTGGTGACGCTTCAGCTATCGCCTCACGAGGCACCGCAATCGTCTCGGGTTCAGATCTTCCCGCGAAGCCAGCCGCGGCCGAGGGGACCGCTGAAGTGCCGGCAGCGAGTGTGGCGATCTCGGGATTGAACGAGGGATCCAGCAACCGGATGCGTTCGTCCAACGGCGGGTGGGTGGCGAAGAGGCTGTCGAGAGCACTGGCGAAGAACATGTGGGAGAACGCCGACGCCTTGGGGTTGGCGATGTGCGATCCCCCCTCGTAGCCCGCGATCTTCTTCAGGGCACCCGCAATGCCGCTCGGGTTCCGGGTGAACTGGACCGCGGAGGCGTCCGCCAGATGTTCCCGCTGCCGGGAAATGGCCGCCTGGATGGCCCGTGCGAAGATCTGCCCGATCCATCCGATGACCAGCAACCCGATGCCGAAGACCACGATGACGCCCGCTCCCTTGTTGTCGTCG
>CAIOKD010000330.1 GCA_903858835.1 uncultured Verrucomicrobiota bacterium | reverse complement strand
GTAAAGGCGCCGAAACGTTACAGCAAAGCGCGACCCACTTCCAGTTATGCCCTCGGGGGTATACCGTGGTATCGCCTGATATTGCATGATCTATGGGCGGGGAGGAGGGGACTTCCCACCTCTCCCGGGTAGACGTGGTCGGCCTGCCAAGGGTCGTCGGGTTTAGGCCCGCCGCCACACAGCCAACAAACCGACGCCCCCTCCCGGACTTTTTTCGCGCGAGAAGCGTAGCCCGCGCCGTAATGAGCGCGTGGGCGGGTGGCCTCTTTCCTAGACCGACACGGCTGACAGCGCGTCGCCGGTGACAGCGTCCCGCATTCCAAGCACGGACGCTGGTATATCATCCGTCGCGCGTTTCGGCAGGCGTGACGATTCGCTGTTCGCGCGGCTGCTGCCAAGCCAAGATGGCGTCTACGATCCTGTCGATCGAATCTGCGACTGGCCCGGCTTCGGGATCACCCACCGATTCGGCCACGATCTGACGCAATTTTGCCCGGTCCATTAGCCACCTCTTACATGTAAGAGGCTAGATAGATCCAGCCTAACGTATTGTAACAGGTGAAACGGTACAAAGTCAAGCAGGGCGCGACCTGCGCGTGTCGACGTTCGCTTTGATATCAGCCAACGAATAGCGCTGCCCCTGGCGACGGACACGCCCCGACCGAGCCCAACGCCTCACAGTTGACGCGTCAACACCAACCGCCACACCCGCAGCCTCAGCATCAATCCAGATACCCTCCGCGTCGACAGACGCGGCAACAGCCAGCAACCGAGCCGGAGACCAACGAGCACGACACCTCCGGCATTCGACCTCGTCTTCCTCGAGTCCGACGAAATTCAGCACCGCGCCGCACTCGACATCTTCAACCAAAGCGGGACACGCTACACGCCACCTGGTGGGCGGTTCGTGCTCCCAAGACCAACGAACCAACACCCGCCGAGCAGACTTCACGTGGCCGGAGAAATCGACGATATCGATTCTTTCTGTCTCAGCCATCCACTCAAGCCAAACCGACAAGAACCGGCAGACGTTTCCAAGAGTGGCCGTCGTCGACAAAGGGTGACGGTTCATGCTGGACGCGACCCCGTAAGGTACCAAACTATTCGCCGCACGTATGACACGTTCCCAAGATTCGAAAGCCTCTAAGATCGACACTCGGCTCGAGGAATCCCCTGGGGCCATTTCGATCGTCGCGAGCGCCGGGTCGATGGCGTCAAGGTTGATCGGAGGCCGGGAGCCTGGGGGTGTTCGGCTTAGGCCCGCCCGGCTCCCTACGATTTCGGTGTGGTTCGCCGCCTCGCTTGCTAACACTGGCAGGCTGGTCAGCCACACACGCAACCGGGAGAAGCACGGGGCGCACAGCCGCCCCACCCGGTGCCGGGCCTCTTTCGAGCACACGGCGCACGGCCTAATGCCCGCTGGAACCGAATCCACGGTCGCCCCTTTCGGTTTTGGGCAGTTCATCGACTTCCACCAACCGAAGTCCTTCGGTCTCGTTGCGGAAAGCGATCAACTGCGCGATTCGCTCGCCGTGTTTGATTTCTACCGGTTCGGTGCCCATGTTGGTCACTCCGGCATACAACGGCCCGACATACCCAGGGTCGATCACACCTTGCGCCACCAACAAACGGCGATTCCTCATCGTGGACGACCGGCCCGTCAACAAAACCCAATAGCCAGGCGGGGTTTTGATCCGAACGTTCAAGTCAACATCACAGTAGGCACCAGGCTCGACGATGTGGTCGCCGTGTACGTACAGATCGAGCCCGGCGTCGTCGCGGTACGCCCGCGTCGGCTCGGTCCCCGTGTACAGTAGTTCCATTACCTCAATCCCTCCAACCAATGCCAAACCTGCTCCGGTTCGTCGACCACTTCTACGCCTAGATAAGACAAAGCCCAAGAAGCGGCAAGCGTGGGACCAAACACCAAAGTCGGAATATCGTGATTGACGGCTTCTTGAATCTCCAGCACCACCCCGACAGACATGATGTCGCGCCTCAGACAAGCGATCAATCCGTCGCACCGCCTCAATACATCGAGGTTGGCCTGTTGAAGCCCCGGTCTAGGGCGGTTGACCACGGGAACACGCCAAGCGGCGGCAGGATCGTACACGACCACACCGCGGCTGTTGAGCGCTTCCGGGATCCAGTAGAACGAATCCTCTCCACCCTGGTCGATCGGGTGGGCGTAGTAGACCAACATCAAACCTCCCCGGGCCAGGAACCAGCATCACGGACTCTCTGAGCCATCCTAGCGTAGATCCCGAGGTCGTGTAGAGTGTCGTCGCTCGGCCTGCGCCCCTCGGTGACGGCTGCGTGCCATCTGGCGATCTTCCCGAGGATAAACCAGTAGATCCCGAGTTCTGCGGCTTCTGCGTCGCTAACGTTGGGCCGTCCGGTGGCTTCTGCCATCTGCCTACCGACCCACATGAGATCGGTGGCTCCGTACTCGGTGACTTTCGGCATCATGGCTTCGACTTCGGTGGCGGCGGTACACATCCACCAAGTCTCGAGGTCGAGGGAATCAGGGTTTGGGTTGCTCGGCATCAGATGATCTCCATGATGGTGGCGGGTCCTGTGCCGACTAGGTACACGTTCGCCCCGGCGTCGCTCTCGATATCCCAGATGTGGGTCCGTACCTTGGCCGGGAGGTCTTCGATCTTATACTCTCCGGCCCACCCGGCGATCTCAGGGTGTACGTGGTCCATCATCGTGACAGCGAGCCGGACGGTGGGGGCGCCGCCGTTCGCCTCGACTGCGGCCCTGACGAGGTCAGCATCCCAGGACCCGACGCGGCGGGGCTTCTTAGTCACGGTGGTCAGTTCAACGGGCAGCCCGAGAGCATCCCAAGTGGTCTCCCCACGGAGTGGGCCACTGTTGCCCGCGACTCTGATGGGGTTAGGTCGGATGGTGACGTAGACGTTGAACCGGGCGATGTTGGTTTGCCAGGGGTTCAGTCCGGCCATGGCGCAGAAGTCGATGGCGCGGCAGTCGGAGGAGGTACATTGGGGGTAGTGTCCGGCGTGAAGGCCGAGCCCGTAGCCTTGGGTGCCTTCGATGATGACACGACCACCTGCATCGAGGATGTCATTGGCTACGGCCACTGTGTCGCCGGAGAAGGGCCGATCGCCCCAAGTGCGGGCGGTTCTCATGATTCGGGCGGCGCGTGCGGCGCCGATACCTTTCCCGGTGCTTCCGAGCCGTTCGTGCATTGTTAGAGCGGTTTCCTCTTCGATATAGATGGGGTCGAGGATTGTGGCTTGGCGGTCGATGGTCAGTCGGTGGTTGACGGGGTGCCCGCCCTGCTCGAGGATTGTGAGTTCGTGGTCGAGGACGGTGGGGTCGATTTCTGACCCTGGGGCGATTAGGAGTTGTTCGGTGGGGTTGGCGGGGGCGGTGGCGGGGATGGTCCTGAGGGGCCAGGGGGTGCCGTTGTCGTCGATTGAGGTGTGTCCGGCGTTGGGTCCGGCGACTCTGATGGTGGCTGTGGGTCGACCGCCGTGGTACTGGCGGGCTAGGTGGGCGGCGACTGCTCCTTTGCCTTCGCTGCCGTATTGCCCGCCGACTACCGCTATGAGGTGGCTTGGCATTTTCTGTTTACCTTCTTCCTGTGGGGTTGTTTTGTTCCGATCGGAACGACCGGATCGGAACAGAGGGGGTGTTTGGTGTTCCGATGCGGATCGGAACAAAGGGGGGTCTGTGGGTATCTGTTCCGGCGTTCCGGGGGTAAACCCCCCGGAACATCGGAACGCCGTGGAAGGCACCTGTTCCGATGGTCAATCGGAACAAATCGGAACAACCGGAACAAAATAGGTGTCTTGTTCCGATTCCGAGATCGGAACAGATCGGAACAATCGGAACAAAAGTGCCGGTCATGGGGTGCTCTTGAGTTGTTCGAGGGCGGTGGTGTAGGCGTGGGCTCGGGGGTTGGTGGAGGTTCTGAGGTTTTTGGCTCGGGCGGCGGGGATGTAGATTTCGGCGAATTCGCGTGCCCCTAGGTTGCCGTGTTCGAGCAAGATTTCCACGGCTAGTTCGATTTCTTGGCGGGCTTTTTCTTCTTTCCGCATAGCGGGTTGGCCTAGGCTGAGTAGGCGGGTGTCAGGGTCGTAGGTGAGGGGGTGTTCGGGTAGGTCGACGTCGCGGCCTTCTGCCCGGAAGGATCTTGGGCGGGTGTCGAATAGCCCGTCGATGGGGTCTTGGTTGGCTTGGGTTTCTTTTTTGGCGAGGTCCCATAGGGCGTCGGCCCATCCGAGGAGGGCTGAGGCGCCGCGGGTTCTGCCGGAGTGGCCGTAGTGGTGGGCGACGATGAGGTCGGCGCCGATTTCGACTGTGAGGGCGTCTAGGGCTGCTAGGTAGGAGGCTACTGCGCTGTTGTCGTTTTCGTCGATGGCTAGGGCGGCGAGCACGGGGCCGATTGGGTCGAGTCTTAGGGTGGTGCATCCTTGGTCGCGTAGGGTGTTTGCCCAGAGGTTGCGTACGTGATCTTTTCTGAGGTCGAGGGTTTGGCCTTGTCCTCGGAGGGTGAATAGGATGAGCCGGTCGGTGGGGATGTCGTCGAGGGTGCGGTACCAGGTGCGGAGTTGGTTCCGGGTCATTTCTAGGTCGAGGACGCAGACGGTCCCGGGGGTGGCGTGGGTGTCGAACTTGCCGAGGAATGGTGTCCCGGTGAGTAGGGCGCGATCAAGGTTGAGCCCTAGGGTGGTTTTCCCGGCTTTGGCGGCGGCTGATAGGAGGACTTTGCCTCGTTCGGGCCATAGGCCGTGGATACGCCAGGGGGTGGGGGTTTCGGGTTCGTCTAGGAGGTTGGTCAGTTTGACGTGTTGTGGGGGGGTCCATCTGGCGGTGGTTTCGTCGGCGTCGACTAACCGCCGGATGGCTCTTTCGACGACGATTTTCTTATAGGTGGGGCTGGCTCGAAGTATGTCTTCGCGGGCCGAGAGGGCATCTCGGAGGCTTTCGACGGTGGCGTCGGGCTCCGAGTAGGGGGTCGGGGTTTCGGGGCCGTGGTGGGGCTCGGTTGGGGTGGTTTCGCAGCAGGCTTGTAGGAGGGGGTCGACTTGGGGGATTTTGGCCATGGCTTGGGCTACGGCGCGGGAGTATTCGGCGGCCGCTTCTTCGCGGCTTGCGCGGTCTTGTATGGAGGTGACGAAGACGCGCCGGAGGGTGTGTAGGGCGTCGTTCCCGCCGCGGTGGCCTTCGGAGGCGGCGGCGAGGATGGCGTAGGTGGCTTGGACCATCCGGTCGTGTCTCGATTGGGTTTGGTTGTCGATGTCGCCGATGGCGTCGGCTGTGAGTGTCTCGATCCTGGGGCATGGTGGGCCGGGTGGGAGGTGTTCGAGCCCGGTTTTGAGTCCTCCGGCGGCTAGGGTGACCAGTTCGGGGTGGGTGGCTTTGTGTGCCCGGGTGGCCCAGGGGGCGCCGTTTTTGCTGAGGCGTGCGGCTTGGGCTGGTGACAGTTGGGGGAGGACGGCGGGGTGGGGGAGGTCGTCGCGGAATTTTTTCACGGGGACGTCAAAGGCGCGGTAGGGTTGGCCGTTGGGGTGGATGGCGCCTGGTCCCATTAGGTAGCGGTGGCCGTGTCTGATGATCTCGATACCGGCGTGGGATCCCCATAGGGTGGTTTCGTCGTACCCTTCGGGGAGCCGGTACAGTCTGATCCCGGAGATGCCGTCGTGGCCGGGGCCGAATCTGGCCGATATGACGATGGTGTTGGGGAAGGGGTCGCCTTCGTTGAGTGCGGCCCAGGTGTCGCCTCCGGTCTTGAGGTCGTACCCGTCGACGTCGACCCCTACGGTGCCGGGTGGGAGCCTGACGCCGAGGTTGGTCCGGTTGGGGTCTTGTTCGATGGCGTCGAGCCAGTCGCGGTAGGTGGGGGTAGGGTCGGCGCCTGTGGTCCCGACTGGTGGTGGGTTTTTCTGCCCGCCGGGTATGGCGAGTGGCCCGTAGCCTTTGTCGGCTAGGTCTGCGGCGTTTTGGTGCAGGTCGCGTGTCACGCGGGGCTCTCCTGTGGTCAGGGTGGGGCCGGGTCGCCCCTGCGGGTCGGAGGCAGGGGGGCAGGGGCGACCCGGGGTCTACTATTGTACTACTGGGAGGAGAGCAGGGCGGCCAGTGCGTCGCTGTTCAGCGTGTCGGGCTCGGGCTTGCTGCTCGGTGTCGCGGCGATCAACTGCTCGACTGCGGCGACGGTGGGAGGTTCGTATGCGATCTGGTACATCTTCGGTGGGGACAGTTTGGGGTTTTTGGCTTCGCCGTCGTGGCTGTACTTGACGGCGATCTTCCCGCCGACTTCGGGCCTTTTGAGCCCTTGCCGCCGGATCTCGTCGCGGAGCGCCCCGAGCATGCTGCCTTTCATGAACAGCCGCCCGTCACCGTCCCCGGTGTCGATGGTGATGATCAGTTCCATGCGGGGTGTCCCGTCGTCCCAGGTGAGGGGTTCGCCCTTATCGAAGTCCCGTTGCTGCCGTGCTTCTAGGTGTCGGATGGTGCCGACGTGGGTGGTGCCGGTGGTTGGGAACTTGAGTGCGGGTGCGCCTGATGACGCGAACAGGTCGTCGATCTCCATGTGTCATTCTCCGATTTTCTCGATGGGTTTTGTACTGTGCCACGCGCGTACACGTGTGGCTATCTGCGCCATCTCCCATCCGGCGGCGATGTCGAGCCAGTACAGGTCGCATGTCGCTTGCCCGGCGGGGAGGTGGATTAGGACGCCGCGGGTCTGGTCGACTCCGATGTCGGCGAGTTTGGCGGTGCGGCCTTTCCCGGGCCTGTACCCGGTGCCGTGGGCGTAGATGGCGGTTTGGACGGTGACGCCGTGGGGGTAGTTGGGTTCGTGTTGCCCGGTTTTGATGTCGGCGACGTACACTCGGCCGTCGATTTGTACGAGCCGGTCGAATGTCCCCGCACATTTGATGTCGTCTTGGACGATGAATGTCTCTGCGGCGAGCATCTTCATCGTTTGTGTGGCGGCGGTATAGGCGTGTAGGTCGGCTTTGATAAGGTCGCTCGCGACGATCTCGTCGACGGGGACACCTTGGTCGATCCGCTCGCAGAACGCGTGGAGCGCTGTCCCGGTGTTGGCGGCGGCTTGTGACCGTGCGGCGGCGAGCGCCTGCTCGCATGCGTCGTCGAGGGTCTTCCGGTCGTCGTCGCGGGTCGCTTGAACCAGGGCGAGCAGGTCGGGCCGTTGGCTCATACCGATGGCGGTCATGCGTTGTTTCCATTTGGTGAGTGCTTCTTGCTTGTCGAGGCTTTTAGCGAGGGTAGATACTCGGGTGTAGGCGATGGGTTTACCGCCACCGATGGGCTCGATGAGTGGCCTGCCCCACCGGTCGCGGTCGACTTCGTCCATGATCTGTTGGATGGTCACCAGCCACCACGCGACCGGTCGTAGGCGTTGCGCCAGGTGGCGACGGTGTAATCGGGGAGGTTTCGCCCGGGTTGGGTTTTGCCGAGTTCGACGCTAACGAACACGTCACCGGGCAGGTCGACCCAAAAGTACCCGGGGGAGATGGTGCGGATGTGCGGCTGGTTGGGCCGCTCTACGAGCATCCGGGCGAGTGGTTCGTCGGCGCCGCGGTTGGTTTCGACGCGCAGGGGTTTTGTTGCCATCGTTCTATCCTTTCGGTCTTGATCCGATTTTCTGTAGTTGCTGCTTGAGGTGGTCGGTGTCGGGGGGTCGTGCGATGGGGCCGGGTCTTTTCTGCGCGGCTATTCTAGCCTGACGGTATGACATCCCGGCCAGTTGGGCGTGGTAGAGGGCGTCGTGGGTGCCGATGCCTGTGGCTCGGTGGATGTTGCGCCCCATCCGGTCAGGGTCGTAGCCGAGCCGGGCCACGGAGGTCTCGGCCCAGGTGAGGGTGTAGTGGGCGATCCCTGTAAGTTGGGGCATGATTGTGCGTTCGACGCTGCTGTTTGAGATGTCACGTTCGTGCCAGGTTTCGACGGATTCGGCTAGTGGGGCGTAGCAGGCGCGGGCGATGCGGGCGAGTCCGGTGATCCGTTCGCTGTCGCTTGGGTTCCGCTTGTGGGGCATGGTGCTGGAGCCGATGTAGGTGTCGGGGTGGTGGTTTTCGTGCAGTTCTTCGATGGCTTGATGTTGACCTAGCCGGACCTCGAGGGCGTAGGCGGCGCAGGTTTCGACTAGCCCGATGAGGGCGGCGGCGTAGTGTGTGAGGCTGTCGCGGGCGATGATCTGTGTGGTGATTCCGGTGGGTTTGAGGTGCAGCAGTTCGAGGGCGGTCCGTTCGGTGGCGGGGTCGATGTTGTGGTACCCGCCGGTTGGGCCGTTGATCATTCCGGTTTCGAGGTCGCGCCGGGCGGTGTCTAACCGGTGGGCGCCGCGGTCGGCTTGCGTGGCGAGGTCGGCGAGCCTGTGGCCTAGGGTGGTGGGGGTGGCTGTCTGTCCGTGTGTGCGACCGAGCCTGGGTGTGTCGGCGGTCTCTAGCGCTCGGTTGATGAGGGCTTCACGGAACCGGTACGCGGCGGTGGAGATGTGGTCGCTGATGGCGCGGTACCGTAGGGCGTTCGCGGTGTCGATGATGTCGCTGGAGGTGCAACCGATGTGCACGTGGTCAAGTCCCCAGGCGTCGAGGAACGCGACCAGTTCGTGGCGTGTGGTTCCGAGGTGATAGCGCCATCGGGCGACGCTCGGTGTGGGGGTGTCGACGGCGGTTTCGACCCATTCGACGGGGATGATGCCGTGTTGGGCTTGGGCGGTGAGGAGCGCGATTTCGACGTTGGCCCATGTGTTGAGGGTGTAGTGGTCGCTCCACAGGTATTGCATGTGTTCGGTGGTGTATGGGGTCATGTGATGTCCAGGGTTTCGATGTGCCGGATGTACCGCCACAGTTCGGCGCGTATGCGGGGGTCGGGGTGGGTTGTGGCGTGTGTCGCTAGGATGTCACGGGCTCGGTCGCGCATTTGCCGCTGACCGGTGATCCTGCCTTGTTCGAGTGCGATTTTGACGGGGTCGAGCATCTGTTCGAGTCGTACTGCCATTCCATGCCTCACATCGGTCGCAGGGTTCGGGGTCGACGCACCCGTGGCGGTCGTCTACCCAGGTGAAGCCTTGCCCGTGGCAGTAGCCGCAGGCTGTCATCGTGCGCATGCTTTCGGGTACAGGGCGCGGCCTTGCTGGTATGGGTGCCATATCCAGTTCATGTGCTGCCAGGTGGACCAGCCGCCGTACTGGGTGACGTCCAGCCCGGTTCCGTCGCGGTTCAGCCCCCACGGCTGCCAAAACTTGCCGTGGTTGCTCATGTGCTTGTACACGATGCGGCTTTGCCGTGCGGGGTTGAGCATGGCGCCGCGGCTCCACCAAGGTTTCGATGAGTGTGCCGAGGTTTGGATCTGCCACAGGCCGAGGGCGCCGGAATACCAAGGGCTGGATTCGTCTAGGTTTTGGTGTTTGCTTTCGCGCCAAGTGATGGCCCAGGCGATGCGGTTCCGTTCGCCTCGGAATCCGGCGTGCCAGAGCATCTGCGCGGTTTTGTCTTGGCAGCGGGCTGGTGGTTTTGGGGTTTTTGGTGGTAGGGCGAGGGCGGTGGCGAGTGCGAGTTCCGCTAGCATCAGTCCTCCAGGGGGTCGCCGTATCCGGCTTGTCTTAGGAGCCGGACGCCGTCTGCGTTACAGACGATGAAGGGCCACCGTTCGATGGTTTGTTCGCCCATGCCGTCTGGCCTGAGCAGGATGATACCGAGTTTGCCGTCTTGTTGTCGTTCTTCAAGTTGCCGCATTTTCTCCAGGATTGGGAGGCCGCGGCGGGCTGCGATCTCCCAGTCGATCCCGATGGTGCCGAGGATGTCGCTGCCTTGTCGCCCGGCTCCTGTCGGTTCGGCGTGGGGGAATCCGTGGCTTTTGAGGTAGGCGGCTTGGATCGTTTGTGTCCGGTACCCTCGGTGTTTCCGGGATTGGCTCACTTGTCGCGCCGTTCGGTCGCGTCGACTCCCATCCAGTAGCCGATCCACATGCTGATGACGCTGATGAGGCCGATGAGGATGATCCAGCGGGCGTCCATGGGGCTCCTTCCTGGTGGGGTTGCCCGCCCCGCCCCCGGGGGAAGTGGGGGCGGGGCGGGCTCCACGCTCTACCCGAGAGCCCGCGGGGAGCGTGGGGCTTGTGGTTGGGGCTCAGGTGCCGAGTTTAGCACGTGAGGGGCTCGGTGGGGTTTTCGTGGGCTGGGACGGGCGTGTCGGTGGTTAGGGGAGGTCGATCTCGATGGTGTAGCCCTGGATGCTGACTCCGAGGTACCCGTCGTGTTCGATCCGGGTCTCGTTGTAGTCGTTGACATCGATAAGCCAGATACCCTGCTCGGCGTCGACCTCTTCGGCGTACTGGACTCCGCCGAGTAGGGTGCTGATGTAACTGGCGTGATCCTTCGAGGAGATCGGGTTTCCGGTGGCTGTGGCGGTGATTGTGGCTTGGTACATTTCGGGCTCCTTCGGTGGCCGGGGCTCCGGCCTATAAGAACAGTCTATCAGTAGACGGGGCTTTTGTCAAGTCCACCCCCCGGCGTGTCGCCGAATCAATCCGGCAAAGACAAAACCGCATCGGCCAAATCCTGATCCGACATCCCCACATACCGCTGAGTAGTCGCCAGACTGGAATGGCCCAGAAGGGTCTGAACAGCCCGCAGATCACGGGAATTGCTATGCACTTGGGTCGCGAACCTATGCCGCAGGGTGTGAGTCGAGAACCCGGGCGGTAGCACCCCATGTAGGAGTCGGTTTATTAGCCGAGGGTGACACGGCTTGTCACCCTTCGGACTCGGAAACAGCCAACCACCCCGGGCTTTAGCCTGAGCCAACGGCTCGACCAAGCGAGGGTGGATGGGAATAACCCGGGTCTTCCCACCCTTCCCAGTCACACGCAAAGTGCCATTCTCCTGAATCGCGCTAGTGTGCAGACGGCAAATCTCAGCCCGCCGCAGACCAGCGTACGCCCCAAGCAACAGCACCAGGCGGGTACGTTCGTCGGTGACCGTCGCGAGGGCATCAGCGATCGCCGACTCAGGTGCCGGGCGCGGCGGGCTCTGAAATACCCGTATCTGCGGGAAACCAGCCATCGGGTCATCCTCGCGGATACCCTCGAGTACGGCCCATTTGAACAAGATCCGCAAGGATGCGCGGGCGGCGGCTCGGCTCTGTGGTGCCCATCCGGGATTTCCTAGGAATTCGACGATCCCGGAGAGTCTGGCGGTGGCGAGGTCGTGGTCGGCTAGGAATCGGCGAGCGTAGTGGCGGCGCAGTCGCCGTGTGTCTTCGGTGTGGCCTAGCCCGTTTTGGTAGGCTTCGAACCTGCGCAGGATATCGCTGCTCATCGTGTCACCCACCGAATGTCGGGCGTCCAGCCGCGACGCTGTTGGCGGCGGTAATGCTTGCACTCAGCGCACCAACAGCGGCATTCGGGTAGCGCGGAGTCGCTAGCGACGCAGACGGGGTGAGTCGTGCATGTCTTAGGCGTCTTCGCCGCGGTTTCGCTGCTCATGATGCGGCCCCTAGCCACCAGCGGATCTGCCCGGCGCACTCGTCACAGACCCAGGCCGGGTCGGTGCCGCGCTCGAATAGTTGGTCCGCGATCTGAAGCAGGGCGCCGCGGGTGTCGCCACCGGTCCCGGTGCATTCGACTACGACGGGGTCTGCGTGGCCTCGGTGTTGTGGGCAGACGACGGCGAAGGGCTCGAGGATGGCGACGTGGGTGGGTTGGCTTGGGTGGGTGCGGTAGGCGATGGCGCGTCGTTGCTGCTGCTTGTCGTCGTTGCTCAGGGCGCGGATGTCGGTAGGTGTGGGCAGGGTGGTCATCATTAGTGCACCTTCTTTCCGGTCAGGTCGCGGGCGCCGGTAGCGACGTCCAGGACGAAGTCGAGGAAGCGGTCGGTGTCGAATCGAGGGTTGAGCGCTCGCAGGTCTGCGGCGATTGCTCCGGCGGTGTCGAGCACGGCCTCCCACTCGCGGCTCTCGGCTTGATAGTCGCGCATCTGGTAGCCGATTGAGATGGCGATGGTTTCGAAGTGTTGACGTGTCACGACTGCTCCTCGCCTTTGGGTGGGCCTTGCTTGCGCAGGGCTGCCAGGGTGGCGCGGGCGCTGGACACGAGCCCCTGGTACTCCCAGCCCATGTCACTGCCACAGCAGATATAGTAGTCAGCGTCGGATTCCATGTCGCCCCACCCGTCCTCGTCCATCTTGACGTAGAAGTGGCTCTTTGTCTCGCGGACGATCTCATCAGTGCGCCCGCAGTCGCGGTTCCAGTGGTCGAGCGGGAAGGTCTTTGGGAGTCGGTATGTCTTGGTGGCCATGGTGGGTTCTTTCCTGTGTGGTGGGTTGTTAGGGGAGGTCGATCTCGACGACGTAACCGGCGATGGCGGCGGTGAGGTAGCCTTCGCGCTCGATGATCTCCTCGTTCGTGGAGTCGATGTCGATGAGCCAGATGCCCTGCTCAGCGTCGACGGTCTCGGCGCGACCGTTTCCACCGAGCATGCGGCTCACGAAATGGGCGGAGGCGGCGGTGGCTGGTGCCTTGCGGGTGCTGGTGATCTGTGCTTGGTACATTTTGGGCTCCTTTTCCCTTGCTGGTAATACCAGTCTACCACTAGACGATTAGCGACACAAGTGGGAAACCCGGCGTGTCGTATAACAGTTTTATAACGGTCTAATCAAAACAGACACAAAATCCCCTACCGTGCATGTGCTCGTCGACGCCCCACCCGGACCCTCTTCATCAATATTCAGAAGGCCCAAGCCCCCCACTCGGACTATCCTCATCAATATTCCGACGATGTAATTTCCCCACCGTGGGCCGACGCCCCACCCGGACCCTCTTCATCAATATTCAGAAAGCCCAAGCCCCCCACTCGGACCCCTCTCATCAATATTCAGAGAGCCCCTGCCCCCCACCGCTAGAACGGCGCCTCACTGCCCCCCGCAGGCTTGACCACCTCCGGGGCAGGCGCCGCCCGCCAACCAGCCGGGACCCGCTGCCCGCACGCATGCTCAACGACCATCACACAGCCCCACGGCGGCGACACCGCCGAAGTTGTGAACAACTCCGGGCGCCCAACCCCGAAAGACAAACCCAAAACCCGCCGCCCCCCAAGCCGAGCCGCCAACACACCGACCTCAGACAAAGCCACCGGGTCGGCATCAGTATCCAAAGCCATCACCCGGCCATCCAGACCAGACACCACACCAGCCCCACACGAACAGCGACGAGCCCGCGCCCACCTGGTCGAACCCCGAAACGACATATGGCCAGACTCGACCAGACGGTCGATCAGCCACGAAGGCAACGCCACCGCGTCACCGGTTCAAAGCGTCATAGACCGTCTGCCGCGCAAGCCCACTAGCCCGGATCGCCTGGTTCTTCACCGCGCCCGACGACACAGCCACACGCACCGCGGCCAACAACTCGGCGAAAGCCGCATCCCGAGCAGCACACGCCGCCCGGTAGTCAGCCGCCAGGGACGACACTCGAGACAAATCCATACCCCAAGTCTAGCAGCAGACCCGCCAGGACACAAAAAAACGCCCCGCCGGGCGCCCTTGTGAGGCACCCGGCGGGGCTGCGCGTCCGAACGACCCTACTCGTCCTGCGCGTCTTCCCCATCGAATAGATCGTCGATAAGGTCCTCGCCACTCTCTAAATCGTCATCCCACGTGCGGATCACCCCATGGCCCCTCAACTCCGCAATCGCCACAGAGAACGCCCGCGAACATTGAGCCACCATGTCATCGACCGCATCCGGGGCATACGACACGTTGTCAGCCATGATCTCCGACAGCAGATCACCATACGAGATCGAAATACGGACCTTGTTCCCCATCATGCCGCCCTAGTTTGGCCGTTACGTAGGATCTTGTTCCAAGCACCACAATCGGCACATTGAGTCTTCGGGTACGCCACCGCCCGCCCGTAGATGACCCCCATCGGGACCAACTCAGACGAGCCACACGCGTAACAGCAACACATCACGCCCGACCATTGGCCGCGGTGCGGAAGTTTGATCCACGGCGCGAGCAAGTCGAACAGTTGCTCAGTCAGCCTGACGTCTTGGATGTTGTAACGTTGGAACTTCGCCCAAGCCTTCTCGTCACCAGCCAACACATCACGCCACAAGGACTGCCCACCGGTCTCCAACTTCGACCCGATACCGAGCGCCTCGGTCACATAGCCGAGTCGATTCGATATCCACTTGAACCGCCGCCGGTTGACCTTCAGCAGGTCGATCGCCTGGTAGGGCGACGGTGGGAGCAGCCCCGCTAGCAGGAACTCGCGGTGCAGGTGCGGCATGTCGAACGCTTCATGGTTGTAACCAACCACGATATCGGCCTGATCGATCAGATCCCAAACCGCCCGGGCCATCTTCTTCCGACCGGCCCGTTCATCGAAGAACAGGACCGACGAGTCGCCGTACCACTTCGCCGCGACACACAAGACCCGCGACGGCTCGATCAACTGCGACACCCCGATATTCTGGTCCCACAAGCCCCACGCGTAGACCACATTCGGGCTTGTCTCGATGTCGATCGTGAGGATGCGGGGTTCTTCAGATTCGGCCAACTCCGACAAGTCCTCGAGGAGCGACATCAGCCCGCCCCGGGGAGTGGGCAGGTGCAGCCGCCCGCG
>CAIOKD010000329.1 GCA_903858835.1 uncultured Verrucomicrobiota bacterium | reverse complement strand
GGTCTCTCCCAGAAGCAGGTCGTCGTCCTTGGCGAACTTCACGGCCTTGAATCTGCGACCGGGAGCCTTGAGCCGCAGGAGGGCCACGTCCTTACCCGCGTTGAGTGCCAACCGTTCAGCCTCGATGGGCTCCGAGCCATCGTTGAATTTCACGAAGACCCGCTTCACGCCATCCACCACGTGGACGTTGGTCAGCACGTAGCCCTCTTCGTCGATGACCACGCCGGAACCACGACTGACCACCGCCTCCTGGACCTGCTGGAGCCGCCATCCGAAGAACTCGGCCATGAATCGATCATCGGCACTGTTCGGATCGACATCGGCGGAACCCTCGACGTTGACGACGCTGGGCATCACCCGCTCGATGGCCTCGACGGTGGCATCTCGCCGGACATCCAGGGGCTCGGTCTTGGTGAGGTCGGTCTGCTGGGCCCAGACGCCCAGGTGCCCCAGGGCCGATACCCCCAGGATGCAGGCACCCAGAAGGAAGACACGGCAACGCTTCAAGACGCTCGATTTCATGTCAGTACGGTTGGACGCGAGGGGGTCCCGATCGTTCAATCTCGAGACATCCCGACACATCGATAGCCCAGACCGCTCCGGGATCAAGCACGCCAGACATCCGGACCACAGCACCCGGCGGGTGGGCTGGTCACTTCATACCGACGTACAGGCGATGAACGTCGTCATGGTCATCGATGGCGTTCAGGAACTCGCCCACCTGCTGCTTGTCGGCCTCACCCAATTCGACGGGGTTCTTGGCCACGTAGCGGATTTCGCTGGCGATCACCTTCCACCCGGCCTTCGAGAGCCAACTGCTGACCGTGGCCAAGTCCTTCACCTCGGCAAGGAAACGGGTGCCCACGTGGCCCTCGGGGATCTCCTCGCCATCGAGGGACTCCAGGTTCTGCGCACCAGCCTCGATCGCGTCCGATTCCGGATCTCGCTTCGGGTCGGCATGCGTGGCCTCGACCACACCCAGTCGGTCGAAGAAGAAGGACATGCTGCCGGGCTGCCCCAATTGTCCCTCCTTGAACAGGTGACGGATCTCGGGAGCCGTCCGATTCCGGTTGTCGGTCAGGCACTCGATGATCACCGGCACCTTGTGCGGGGCGAAGCCCTCGTAGAAAACGGTCTCGAAGTCCACCTTCTCGTCGAGCAGGCCTGCGCCCTTCTTGATGGCCCGCTCGATGGTGTCCTTGTACACGCTGGCCTTCTTGGCCTTCTCGACCGCCGCGGCCAAGCGGGCGTTGGTCTCGATCTCCGCACCACCCATTTTGGCGGCGACCATGATTTCACGGGTCAGCTTGCCGACCATCTGACCTTTTTTCTGCGCGGCCGCCTCGCGACCCGCTTGCTTCCATTGGGCTCCCATGGCTCAAGGGAAGCGAAAGACCGGCCCCGAACGGAAGCCCAAAGAACGAGGCCCTGAGGGCGGACCCGGCTTGTCCTCGGAGGTGATGCCCCGCAGAATCCGACCCGTTCCTCCTACCATCCCCCGATGATCCCTCACTCTCAACGCCTTGAACCATGGGTTTCCGAATGGGTGTCGGGAAGGCGGGCACGCCTCCTCGCGACACTGTTCCTCGCCTTGGTCTCGTGGAGCGTCGCGGCGGCCGAGCGGGTCCGCTTCAACCGGGATGTGCGTCCGCTGCTCTCGGAACACTGTTTCCACTGCCACGGTTTCGACGCCAACGCACGGAAGTCGGGCCTCAGGCTCGACCTCCGCGAAGAGGCTCTCAAGCCGGCCAAATCCGGGACCATCCCCATCGTCCCGGGCAACCCCGGGGCCAGCGAGGTGTTCCGGCGGATCGCGACTGCCGATCCCGAGGACCAGATGCCCCCGGCCCCGGAGCACCCGCCGCTGAACCCGACCCAGCGCGAGGTGCTCCGGCAGTGGATCCAGGACGGCGCGGACTATGAACCCCACTGGGCCTTCGTGCCGCCCGGGCGCCCTGCCCCGCCCCAGGTGACGAAGTCGGACTGGGTCCGCAATCCCATCGACCGGTTCATCCTGGAACGACTCGAACGGACCGGACTGGCCCCCTCGCCCGATGCCCCGCCCGAGATCCTCTTCCGGCGGATGACCGTGGACCTCACCGGGCTTCCCCCGACGCCCGACGAGACGGCCGCCTTCCTCAGGGATCCCTCCACCTCGGCCTACGACCAGTGGGTGGATCGCCGCCTGGCCTCGCACCGTTGGGGGGAGCGCATGGCCCAGGACTGGCTCGACGTGGCCCGATTCGCCGACAGCAATGGCTACCAGGTGGACCGGGATCGGGAAGTGTGGGCCTGGAGGGATTGGGTGGTCCGGGCCTTGAACCACAACATGCCGTTCGACCGATTCACCGTCGAACAACTGGCGGGCGACCTGCTGCCCTCGCCCACACTCGACCAGCGGATCGCCACGGGATTCCACCGCAATCACATGATCAACGAGGAGGGGGGCGTCATCCCCGAGGAATTCCTCGCCGAATACTGCTTCGATCGCGTCGAGACCACGGCCACCGCCTGGCTCGGACTCACCTTCACCTGCGCCCGCTGCCACGACCACAAGTTCGACCCCATCAGCCAGCGCGATTACTACGGCCTCTACGCGTTCTTCCACAACATCACCGAACAGGGCGTCGGCAATTATGGGGCATCGATCCGACGGAGCACGCCGCCCGCGCTGCAGCTTCCCACCCCGGAACAACAGGCGAGACTGGATCGCGAACGTAGGGATCTGAAGACCGACGAGGCATCGATGGCCCAGCGCCGGTCCGAGATCATCGCCGATCCGGAGGGCTGGGCGAAGGCTCTCCGAAGCTCAACGGAGATCTGGGTCGATGCGGGAAAGACAAACCTTCCGGTCCACTCGGGTGCACGGCATTCGATCCGTCTTCGTGTGGCTCCGACGGTCAACGCGATCCGGTTGACCCTGCGCCCCACCGGGGCGGGCGCATCGGCCACACCCCGCCGCATCGCCCTGGCCGACCTCCGGCTCCGCAGGCCGGGCCGAGAGACGCCGATCCCCCTGCGCGTCCGGAGCATGCTGGATTCACGGAGCGCCGAATCGCTCGCGGCGGCGCTGGACGACAAACCCGACACCACCGTGCCCGTCGATTGGACCGATCGCAGCACCGTCCATCTGGTGCTGCTACCGGAAGCGACGCCCGGGGAACTGACCGGGGCCCCGCTGGAATTGGAGTGGACCCATCAGGACCTGGGAGGCACCGCGGACATCGAACTTCGCCTGGAGACCACCGGTCAGAACGTCGATCGCCTCCCGACACCCGCCATCGCGGACATCCTGGCACGGCCCGGCGGCGATCTCCCGGCAGATCTCCAGAGGAAGATCGAGGAATTCCGGCTCGATTCCGACGTCCGGTTCCGGCGGCTGCAGCAACGGGTCCAACAACGCCAGCGCGACCTGGACACCTTCGACCTGTCCATCCCCGTGACCCTGGTCATGGAAGAGGCCAAAGAACCCCGCCCCACCCATGTGCTCCTCCGAGGGGCCTATGACCGGAAGGGCGACCGAGTGACACCAGCCTCGCCGTCCATCCTACCGCCGATGCCCCGAAGCGCTCGCCCCAATCGCCTCGACCTGGCCCAGTGGTTGGTGAGTCCCGAAAACCCCTTGCCCTCCCGGGTGGTCATGAACCGCTTCTGGCAGACGTTCCTGGGCACAGGACTGGTCCGGACCACCGAGGATTTCGGATCGCAGGGAGAAGCCCCCAGCCATCCCGAACTCCTCGACTGGCTCGCCCGTGAGTTCGTGGAATCCGGCTGGGACCAGAAGCACATGGCTCGACTGCTCGTCACCAGCGCGACCTATCGGCAGGCCTCCCGGATCCGGCCGGAGTCGCAGGCCGCGGACCCGGATAATCGCCTGCTGTCCCGGGGTCCCCGTTTCCGATGGTCGGCAGAGGTGCTGCGGGACAGCGCACTGGCCGCGTCCGGGCTGCTGGTCGAAACCATGGGTGGGCCCTCGGTCAAACCCTACCACCCGCCAGGCTTGTACGAGCAGGTGGTGGCCGGCTCCTCGGCCAACACCTACGAGCAGGACCACGGGGCCGCCCTCTATCGCCGCACCCTCTACACCTATTGGAAACGCTCGGTGCCCAACCCCGCACTGCTGCTCTTCGACCGCCCGTTCCGCGAGACCTGCGCGACCCGACGATCCCGCACCAGCACTCCGCTCCAGGCCTTGAACCTCCTCAACGATCCCACCTACATCGAGGCGGCCCGATTCCTGGCCCAGCGATTGATCCGCGAGACTCCCGACTCGGGACAACGGATCCGCTGGGCCTTCCAACACATCCTCGGCCGCAATCCCACCGAGCGGGAACGCCAGGTGCTCGCCCTGGGGCTGGAACGCGCCCGATCCGAATTCCGGGCGAATCCCGCCGCAGCCTTCCAGTTGATGGGCGTCGGGGAATCCAAGTCTGATGCTTCGATGAACCCGGTGGAGCTGGCCTCATGGACCCTCACCGTGGGCTCGATCCTGAACCTGGAAGAGACCCTGACCCGACAATAGCCATGCACCGGAATCCCGCCCACTTCGACGCCTCCCGCAGGCGGTTCCTCGGCCAGGCCGGAGCCACCCTCGGGGCGGCGGCCCTGGGTTCTCTGTTGAACCCGGTCTCCGCGGCCACCACAGGCTTGCTCGCGCCTCGGACCCTCGCTCCCCGGGCCCGTCGGATCATCTACCTGACCCAGGCCGGGGCCCCGTCGCACCTCGATCTCTTCGACCCGAAACCCGGCCTGAAGCACCGGTTCAAGGAGGAGCTGCCCGACTCGATCCGCGGGGGCCAACGCCTCACCGGCATGACCTCGGGTCAGAAATCCTTCCCGATCGCCCCGAGCCCCTTCGCCTTCCGCCCGGCCGGGCAATCCGGGTTGATGCTCAGCGAGTTGCTGCCCCACACCGCCCGTGTGGCCGACGAACTGTGCCTGATCCGTTCGATGCACACCGAGGCCATCAATCACGACCCGGCGATGACCTTCCTGCAGACGGGCCACCAACAGGCGGGACGCCCGTCGATGGGGTCCTGGCTGTCCTACGGCCTGGGCAGCGAAAACCGAGACCTGCCCACCTTCGTGGTGATGATCTCGCGCCCGAGCGGACCGACCAATGCCCAACCGTTGCACGAACGGATGTGGGGAGCGGGCTTCCTGCCCTCGCACCACCAGGGCGTGCGCTTCAGCCCGGGCAAGGACCCCGTGCTTTTCCTCAGCGATCCCGACGGGATCAGCCGCGGGCTTCGCCGGGGCATGCTCGACGACATCGGCCAACTGAACCGCATCAATTTCGAGGAATACCAGGACCCGGAGATCCAGACCCGCATCAACCACTACGAGCTGGCCTTCCGGATGCAGGCCTCGGTGCCCGAACTGACCGACCTGTCGAACGAACCGGCCTCGACCTTCGATCTCTACGGCCCCGAGTCGCGCAAGCCGGGAAGCTTCGCGGCCAACTGCATCCTGGCCCGGAGGCTCTCCGAGCGGGGAGTCCGCTTCGTCCAATTGTACCACCGGGGATGGGACCAGCATGACAACCTGCCTTCCGGCATCCGCCACCAGGCCTACGACACCGACCAGGCTTCCGCGGCCCTGATCACCGACCTGAGGCAGCGCGGGCTCCTGGAGGACACGCTGGTCGTATGGGCGGGCGAATTCGGGCGTACCGTCTTCAGCCAGGGGACGCTCACGGCCGGCAACTTCGGCCGCGACCACCATCCCCGCTGCTACAGCGTCTGGCTCGCGGGAGGCGGGATCCGCGGCGGCATGTCCCACGGCCTCACCGACGACTTCGGGTACAACATCGTCCAGGATCCCGTGCACATCCACGACCTGAACGCGACCCTGCTGCACTGCCTTGGCATCGACCATGAACGACTGACCTTCCGTCATCAGGGCCGCAACTACCGACTCACCGACATCCACGGCAACGTGGTCTCGGCCCTGCTGGCCTGACGATCGCCTCGGCAAAAACCCGAGGCCCCGATGCTCTGGAGTCTTGGCGCACGGCGGCGCCTCGTCATAGCCTTCTCCAACTTCCATGAGTGTCCTGCACCGAGCCTGGGCCCCGTTGACCGCGGTGGCTGCGCTTTTCTCCTCCGTCTTGCCGTCCTTCGCCTCGATCCAGACCGGCGTTCGCCCGCCTTCGGTGGACCGCGGCACTCTGCTGGTGAGCGAATTGCAGTGCGCGGCCTGCCATAGCGATCGGGGCCTGCCCGCCTCCACGGCGATCCCCGATTGGGCCGCGCCCAAGGGTGCACCCGTGCTGGGTGGCGACCCGCTGAAGACCTCCACCGCCTGGCTGCGTCGTTGGCTGTCCGCCCCGCACCAAGCCAAGCCGGGTTCCTCGATGCCGGACCTGCTGCACGGCATGAGCGAGGCCCAGAAGACCAAGACGGTGGACCTGCTCACTCACTACCTGGTCTCCCTGCGCAAGACCAACGAGCCCACCGGTCTGCGCTCCGACCCGGCCCGCATCGACCAGGGTCGCGCCCTCTACCACACGGTTGGCTGCGTGGCCTGCCATGCGCCGGAAACCCGGCCCGAGGGAGTCACCGAAGAGGCCTTCAAGGAGATCCGCTCGCAATCCATCCCTCTCGGCGACCTCGCCCGCAAATACCCCGCCTCGGAACTGGTCCGTTTCCTGCGCGACCCGCTGGTGCATCGCCCCTCGGGTCGGATGCCCGCCATGAACCTCACGCCGGGTGAGGCCGGGGCCATCGCGCTCTACCTGCTGCGGGACCAGGGAACGGCCGCCCAGACCGCGGTCAAGGCGCCGACCCTGGTGGACGGGCTCCAGTATGAGTTCTTCGAGGGCGCGGCGAACAACGTCGCTCAACTCGTGGCCATGGCCCCGAAATCGACGGGAGTCGCCGCGGCTCTCGACCTGAGCCTTCCCCACCCCAACCACAACTGGGGCGTCCGCTTCTCGGGCTTCATCGACATCCCCGCCGAGGGCAAGTACCGCTTCTGGATCCGTTCGGATGACGGCTCGCAACTCTCCATCGACGGCAAACCCCTGCTCAACAACGACGGGGTCCATCCGGCCTCGGAGAAGAACGGCAACCTGAACCTCAAGGCCGGCCTGCACGAACTGGAAGTGGTCTTCTTCCAGGGCGGCGGCGAGACCGAGTTCCGCGTGGACTGGGCACCCCCGGGTGAAAAACGTGGCCCCATCCCTGGCGATCGCCTCAAGCATGGTGGCCAAGCGGTCCGCCCGATCGACTGGGAGGAATTCACCCTCGACCCCGCCAAGGTGGCCGCGGGCCGGGAACAGTTCGCCGCGCTCAACTGCGCCGCCTGCCATGCGGTGACCGACGCGGCGGGCCAAATCCAGCCCCGGAAGTCCAAGCCGATGGTTCAACTCGCCCTGCGCACCCAGGAAGGCTGTCTCTCGGACCTGCCGCCGGCCAAGGCACCCCGCTTCGACCTCTCGGCCAATGACCGCATGAGTCTGCGCAAGACGCTCCGCAACCCAGCCGAGGCCCAGAAGACGGCCAGCGCCGCTTCGGCCCAGGTCGACCTGACCCTCAGCCAGTTCAACTGCCTCTCCTGCCATTCTCGCAACGACGTGGGCGGACCCACGGCCTCGGGCCGGTCGGATTGGTTCACCGTCGTGGGTGAGGCCGACCTCGGCGACGAGGGCCGCATCCCGCCGCACCTCACCGGCGTCGGCGGCAAGCTCAAGGCGGCCGCCCTCGAGCAGGTGATCACCCAGGGCACGAAGGTCCGCCCCTACATGGCCACCCGCATGCCGGTCTTCGGGCCCAAGGTCCACGCCTTGGCGACCCAGCTGAAACGACTCGACACCCCGGCCACGGCCACGCCGGCGCCTGCCATCACCTCGCAGGACGCCAAGATCGGATGGAAGCTCGTCGGCCGCGATGGCCTGGGCTGCGTGGCCTGCCATACTTTCACCACCCACGGATCCATGGGCATCCCGGCGCTGGCCCTCGACAAGATGGGCGAACGGCTCGAGTGGGAATGGCTGCAACGCTACCTACCCAATCCGGCCGCCCTGCGCCCGGGCACCCGCATGCCGACCTTCTGGCCCGAGGGCAAGGCAGTGAACACCAAGATCCTCAACGGCGACACCTCGGGCCAGATCCGCTCGATCTACGCCTATCTGGCCGACGGGGCCAAGGCCGAGATCCCCGCCGGGCTCATCCGGGGCAAGAAGGAGATCGTGGTGGATGACGAGGCCGTGATCTACCGCAACTTCATCGACGGAGCCGGTCCGCGGGCGATCGGTGTCGGTTATCCCGAGCGGGCCAACCTGGCGTTCGACGCTCAGACCTTGCGCCTGGCCCTGCTCTGGCAGGGACCCTTCATCGACATGGCCCGCCACAGCACCGACCGTGGCGTGGGCTATGAACCGCCGCTGGGTGACCACCGCATCCGCCTGCCCGACGGTCCGGCCTTCGCGGCGCTGGGCTCGCCCACGGCTCCCTGGCCCACGGCGGCCGACGCCGGCGGCCAGTTCCTTGGCTACCGGGTCGATGCCCGCCAGCAACCCACCTTCCGCTACCGGGTCCAGGGCCTGACCGTCGAAGAGACTCCCCTGCCCAAGCCCGGCAGCGTCGACATGACCCTAGTCCGGACCTTCAAGTTCCAAGGGGCCGCCTCGCAACCGCTCTGGTTGCGCCTCGCCAAGGGGGCCATCCAACCGGCCGGCAACGGCTTCAAGGTGGACGGGGGCCTGCTCATCCAGGTGGGCCCCGGAGCCAAGGCCACCGTGGTCGGCGATGAACTCCGAGTCGCCATCGAACCCAACACACCGG
>CAIOKD010000328.1 GCA_903858835.1 uncultured Verrucomicrobiota bacterium | reverse complement strand
GCCAAGCCCGACAGCAGTCCGACGGCGGGCATGTAGGTGTGGAAGACCCGGGCCGAGGCGACCCAACGTCGGGTGAAGTCGTCGTGCAGGGCCCGGAACCTACTCAGGTTCTCGGCCTCGCGCACGAAGGCCTGCACCACGCGGACACCCGAGATGTTCTCGGCCATCGCCGCGATGAGGCGGGACTGGGTTCCCCGGAGGCTGCGGTAGGCCTCGCGCCCGCGGCGGTGGAACCAACGGGTGATCCAGGCCAGCAGGGGCAGGACGGAGCAGACGGCCAGGCTCAGTCGCAGGTCGTATTGGACCATCAGGACCACGACCCCCACCAGGGTCACCAGGCTGGAGAGGGCTTGACCGGCGCCCCAGGTCAGCACCCGATCCAGGGAATCGATGTCGGAATCGGCCCGGGCGATGATGCGGCCCTGATGGGTCTGGTCGAAGTAGTTCAACGACAGGCGCTGGATGTGTTCGAAGACGGCCAACCTCAGGTCGTTCATCGCCCCCTGTCCGGTCTCGATGGAAGTCCGGACCTGGACGATGGTGAGGCCCCAACCAAGCAGCAGGTTGGCCAAGTAGAGCCCGCTCAAGGTCAAGATTTCTCGGGCCGCGGCCGCGGAGGTCGTCGCCGCCGGTCCTCCGGCCCCGAGGACCGGCGCGAGGGCATGGTCGATCCCATGTTGGATGAGCCTCGGGCCCGCCAGTGCGGACGCGGTGGCCAACAGGGTGAGAGCAAGGTTCGTGTACAGGGCCCGTCGATAGGGCCGGGTGTAGGCGAAGAGGCGCCGCAGCAGGGAACCGCGGAGGCTCGTCTGGGCGAACTCCTCGTCGAGGGCGATGTCGTCGTGGGTGGCCATCAGGGTGCGGGGCTTCCGGATGGGGTTTCCGCGAACAGGTCGCGGTACACGGGGCAATCGGCCAGGAGCGAGTCGTGCCGACCCTGCGCCACCAACCGCCCCTCCTGAAGAACGAGGATCGCATCGGCGGTGCGGACGGTGGCCGTCCGTTGGGCCACCACGAAGGTGGTGCGACCCCGGCACAGTTCCCGCATGGCTTCCCTGATTTCCTGCTCGGTGGAGGGATCGACCGCGCTGGTCGCGTCGTCGAGCAGCAGGATGCGAGGGTCGATCATTAGGGCGCGTGCGATGGCGATGCGCTGCCGCTGCCCTCCACTGAGGGAGATGCCGCGTTCGCCGATGACGGTGTCGTAGCCTTGGGGCAATTCGCGGATGAAGCCATCGGCCCGGGCGGCCCGCGCCGCGGCCTCGATCTCGGCCCGCGGGGCGTCGGGTCGGCCGAGGGCGATGTTCTCGGCGAGGGTGGCGCTGAAGAGGAAGGTCTCCTGGAACACGATCCCGATGCCCCGGCGCAGGGTGTCGCGATCCCAGTCCCGCAGGTCGGTGCCGTCGAGCAGGATGCGACCTCGGGTCGGCTCGTGGAATCGGGGGATGAGCGACAGGAGGGTGGACTTGCCCGACCCGGTCGGGCCGACGATCGCCACGGTGGTGCCCGCCGGGACCGAGAACGACAGCGAGTCCAGCGCCTGCGATCGTGAGGGCGTCGGCGCGGTGGGCCGGGTATCCGCGGGCGGCTTCGAGGTTTCGAGCACCTGCAATGAGGGTTCCGCGGTGTAGTGGAAGGAGACCCCCTCGAACTCGAGGGCTCCTCGCAGAGGTCCGACCTTCGCCTTCGAGGTTTCCGGCACGGGGCCACCCCGCTCGGCCGGCGCATCGAGCAGTTCGACCACCCGCTGTGCGGCAGAACTGGAGTTCTGGAGGATGTTGGTGATCTGGCCGATCACGCCGATTCTGCCCCCCAGTGCCATCTGGTAGACCAGCACCTTGGCCAGGTCTCCCAGGGTGATTGCGCCCCGGAGCACCTCGCCACCACCCATCCACAGCGTGAGCGGCACGGCCAAGCCGAAGAGGAACTGGGCGAAGGGCACCCGGGCCGCCCAGAAGTTCACCGCCTCTCCCAGTTCGCGGAGGAATTCCGAGCGTCGCGCGCGGAACTTGGCAATCTCGGCGGGTTCCCGGGCGAAGGCCTTCACGACGCGGACGCCTGCGATGTTCTCCTGGATCACCGTGCTCATGGCCCCGTGCCGTTCGTGGACCCGCCGCCACCGCGGTTGCAGTTGGGCGGCGAACCAAGCCATCGTGGCCACGGTGGGGATCAGGGCCAAGAGTGTCATGGTCCCGAGCCGAGGGCTGGTCAGAAAGATCAACGTCAGGGTTCCGACCAGGCCCGTGGCGACGTCCACCCCGAAGAGCAGGCATACGAAGAGGAGTTCCTGCAGGCGTCCCACGTCGGTCCCCGCTCGTGAGATCAGTTCGCCGGTCCGGGCGTTGTCATGCCATTGGAAGGGGCGGCGTTGGAGCGAGTCGTACACCGCGGCCCGGATGTCGCCCAGGGTGGCCTGGGCCGTCCGGTTGCGGATGGGGCCGAGCACCAGCCCGACGCCGGCCCGGAGGACGACCAGTCCTAAGAAGATCCCCACGAGGCCGCCCAGGGACGGGGCGGAGGGAGCGGCCCCGAGGGCGGTGATGGTGGCTCCCACGAACTGGGGCAGCGACAGTTCGATGCCGATGTTCAGCAGCAGCAGCCCGATCGACAGCGCCGTCCAGCCCGGGCGACGTCCCAGGAAGCCCACGACGCGGCGCACCGCACCCAGCGGGGACGGTTGCTGCCGGAGTATCGGGGATCCGTTCTCGGTCATGGCCGGGGGCGGGTTCAGCGATTCGCGGGTTCAGGGGTTCGCTTCGGCCGAGGTCCGGGCGAATTCCCGGGTCGCCGTGATCAATCCCCGGATCGTCCGTTGGCGATTCTCGGCCAGTTGTCTCAGCAGCCCCAGCGATTCGAAGGGGCTGAAATCCAGCGCGACAATCTCGTCCGGGGTTCCGCCCGAGGCCAATCCGGCGATGGCCCCGGCGAGGCACTTGAGGGTCATCGCATCCGAATCGGTTCGGAACCAGCATCGGCCGTCCCGCCATTCGGAGATCCACCAGGTCCGAACCAGGCAGCCCGGGACCCGATGGACTTCCAAGCGGTCCTCGGCCGGGAGGCGGGGGACTCCGCGTGCGGCTTCCACCAGATGGGCCAGCCGGTCCTGCGGGTCGCTAAAGGCGGCCATGCGCGACGACCATTCGGCCATGCGCTGGGATGGGGAAGGGGGTGTCGGCGCTGAGGCCGAGGGCGTGGCTTGGGGTGCGGCCATGGCCTGTCAGTGCAGGAAGGCCGTCAGCGGGCTGGTGGGGTTGGCCTGGTCGGTGGCCTCCCCCAGGCCCAGCTCGAAAGCGGTCCGCCCGGCCTGGACCGCGTCGCGGAAAGCGACGGCCATGCGCCGGGGATCGGAGGCCACCGCGATGGCGGTGTTCACCAGCACGGCGTCGGCACCCAGTTCCATGGCCTCGGCCGCGTGACTGGGTGCGCCAATCCCGGCATCCACCACGACAGGCACGGTGGCTTGTTCGATGATGATCCGGAGTTGGTCGCGGGTCTGGAGTCCGCGGTGCGAGCCGATGGGGGAGCCCAGCGGCATGACCGTGGCCGTCCCGACCTCCTGCAAGCGCTTGGCGAGTACGGGGTCGGCGTTGATGTAGGGCAGCACCACGAACCCCTCGGCCACCAGTTGTTTGGCCGCCTCGAAGGTCTCCACCGGATCGGGCAGCAGGTAGCGGGGGTCGGGATGGATCTCGAGTTTCACCCACTTGGGCAGTCCGGCCGCCGCCGCCAGCCGGGCCAGTCGGACCGCCTCGGCGGCATTCATGGCGCCGCTGGTGTTGGGTAGGATCAGGTAGCGCTGCGGATCGATGAATTCGAGGATGTTGGCGAAGGGGTCCTTCTTGCCGCTGAGGTCTGCCCGGCGGAGGGCGACGGTCACCATCCCGGTGCCGCTGGTCTCGAGCGCGCCCCGCATGGACTCGGGCGAAGGAAATTTCCCGGTCCCGAGAAACAGGCGGGAATCGAAAGAGCGACCGGCGATTTGCAGCGGTTTCGTCATCGGTCCGTCACGCTCTCAAAACCGCCGAGTCGTTGTAAAGCCGGTGACATGCAAAGCCAAAGGCCCCGTTGAAACAAACGGGCCCATGGATGGGGCCAAGCCGCTACGGTCAGGGCACCGCGATGCGAATGCCCATCGATGGAAGGCCGTCGATGGATCGCAGGTGAGGCGTGCCGTGTGGGTCAGGAGTAGGAACTCCAGGCGGACCGCACCACCGGTGCGTAGGATCGCACCTGGCGCAGTTGGCGGCTGGAGCGGTCCAGTTCGTCCTTTTCGGCCAGGGCACGACCCCGCACCTCGGCAAGGCTTGCCTCGTTCCGGTGCTCAAGATCGATCAGCGAGGTGACCTCGCGGCGCAGTTGCGCCTCGACCTCGGCCCAGTCGCCCCCGGATCGGACCAATTCGGCTCGCGCCGCCTGGGTTCCTCGGATGATCCGGTCCTGGAGTTCGAGTTTGGCGTTCTGGCAGGAATGCATCCGTGGCCAATCGGCGCTACGGATGGCTTCGCCCTCCCGGACCGTCCAATCGCGCCATTCATGGTAGATTTTCAGGAGATCATGATGGGCACTCATGGGGGTATCGGGGCGGACGGTGGCTGGACGGACGGAGGTGGGTTCGAAACGGGACCAGGAATCCTGGATCTTGGGCTTTCGATCGGAGCCTGTTGGATTTGTGGCGGCGTTTTTGGGCCCTGACCTTAGGTCAGGCGGCCTGAAGCTGCAGTTCGGCGTGCCGGTCGACCGATCGCTGAGCGCCGCCGGCCAGCATTTCCGCCCAGGCGTCCCGGATGACGGTCAGCAAGCGAATCACCAGATGGATTCCGGTGGGGTCCTTCTTGAGGTTGCTCTGCGACAATTGCAGGTCGTAGTAGTTGTAGAGGCGGCGCATGGTGACTGCGAATTCTCCGCCTCCCTCCAGATTGAGCGACACGTTCAATTCCCGGATGATCTCCTGGGCTTTGAGGATGTTGTTGTTGATGGCGAGGTTCGAGTCGAGCGGGTCGTCGAGCTCGAAGCCGACCAGCGCTTTGTCCAGGAAGCGCAGGGCTCCGTCGAACAGCATCAGGACCAGTTGCCCCGGAGTGGCGGTCTTGGTGGCCACCTGGCGGTAGGATTGCCAGGGGTTGGCGGTGTGTCTCATGGAGTGCGGATGAGTGGTGGAGATGAGTGGTGGAGAATGGCGATGAAGGCGTGGGTCACGGCGATCATTGACGAACAGCGGATCGTGGCGACCGCGACCCTTGGGTCGGCGCCTCAGAGGGCCAAGGGGCCCTGCATCTTGACGGCCAGCAGGTCGGACAATTGCCGGATGGTCTTCGCGGGCGGGTACTCGACCTGGTTGGCCAGTTCGCGGGCGCGTTGGACGCGTTCGGGCCGGCTGCTCGGCAGATTGTCGAGGGCTCCACGGAGAGCGTCGGTCTGGGAGAAGTCCTGCTCTTCAGTGGCCGCGGCCTGGGTTTCCCGGCGGGTGATGTTGCGCTGAATCTTCGACACCGGTTCGAAGGTGCCTGTGCGTTGGATGTCCATGATTTCTCACTTTCTAGGCAGGCGTGGATGATTCCTGTTATCCCCCAAGGATCAGCCACACTGGAGGCATCGGCGGTCCGCTGAAAAACTTGAGGGTTCATCGTGAGGGCAGGGTTTGCCAGGCGGCCTTGGCGGTGTAGCGCGCGAACCGAGACGGTGAGCGCAGGTCGGCTTGCGGGTCGGCCAGTTCCGAAGCGCCGGTGTGGTGGCTCTTGAAATAATCCCGGGCCGACCGGGCCACCTCGGCCTGTGAGGCGTCGAAGGTCTCGTCGAAGGACCAGAGGGTTCGTCCCTGGTCGGCCGTCACCAGTCGCAGTTCCCATCCGAGGGACACCGGTGGGAATGGGCGGTAGCTGGAGATCTGCACGAACAGAACGCCATCGGCCGAGTGGGCCGATTGGATGCGGGTCAACAGGTCGGCCGGGAGCGATTCCGCCGCCGAGAAACTGTCCTTACCGAAACCGCGGCGCAGTTCCTCCCGGGTGGCTCGCACGACCTCGAACCGGTGGGTCTTGCGCAGCTCCTCCTCGAGGATCTGAGCCAGTTGGTTGCGATGGTCGAGCGTGGCAAGGTCCGGGGTCGACGCGGTGATGGGCATCAGCACCACCCGCTGGAGGTCTCCGGGCAGCACCTCGACGGCCCGGTACACGTTCTTGGGTTCGAAGCGTGCCCCCAGTTCCGGTAGGCTGGGTTTCGTGTTCTGACAGCCTGCGAGGAGGAGTCCGAGGGCCAAGAGCCAAGCGTGGGTCGGATTCGGTGATTTCACGGGATCAGTGGGGCTCAATGTTCCGGGCCCGACTCGGCGACCACCTGCTCGATCAAGCCCGCGGCCGAGGGTAGTGCGACGCGCAGGTCGACCAACCGCCCGTGCAGCGTGCGGACCCAGTCGTCGAGCCCGAGTTCGACCGCCTGACGGTATCGCCGGAGGGCGTCCTGGCTCACGGCACGCTCGCGGTCCGGCGGGGTCGTGGCGGGCCTTTCTCCGGCGAAGAGGCCGCAGAGGATCCGTCCGCTCGCCGTCCCCGCGTCAAAAGCCTGCTCGGTCTGGGTCCAGAGGGGCAGCGCCTCCTGCGCCTGGCCGTTCAGGAGCAAGGTCTCGGCTCGCAGGCGTCGGAGGCCCGTGTGGTCGGGCAGGTGCTTCAAGGCCTCCTGGGTCCAATCGAGACCGAACTCGAATGTCTCCCGTTGCCGCAGCGACAGCACGGCTCCCGTCTCCCAGACCCTGGCCTGGGCTGGGTTGTTCTGGATGCCCTCGTTCAGCACCGTGAGCGCCGGGATGACCTGGCCCTCCTCGGCGAGGAACTGTGCGAACTCCACCCGGGCCGCCTCGTT
>CAIOKD010000327.1 GCA_903858835.1 uncultured Verrucomicrobiota bacterium | reverse complement strand
GCGATCGGAGGGCTGCTGGGCCTGGCGTGGCCGCCTCTGGGATGGATCCTGGGACCTCTGCTGGGCGCCATCGCCGGTGAATGGATCGGCGGGCGCCCCTGGACGGAAGCCCGGATCGCCGGCCTCGGGGCGGCGTTGGGGCTGTTGGCTGGCACCGCGGTCAAGGTGGCGGCCGCCGCGGCCATGATCGCCGTGTGGACCTGCCACCTCCTGTGGAGGGCCTTCAACGCCGCTTGAACACCGGCGACTCGGGTTGCCCGTCCGACTCCAGGTAGGCCAACAGATCGAGGATGTCCTCCCTGGACCAGGCCGAAAGCAACCCCTCGGGCATCGGCGAAACCTTGGAGGCCACCCGCTGCCGAACCTCCTCGGGTTTCACCGTCTCCTTCCGGTCGGTCAGGGGGTCGACGCGGATCACGATCCCCGTGGCGGATTCCTCCAACACTCGTCCGGTGATCTCCCTCCCATCCTTCAGCGAGAAGGTCATCGACTGGTACTGCTCGGAGACCACCGCGCTGGGATCGACAATGGAACGCCACAGGTCGGCCCGCGAATAGCGGCTCGAGACCCCGGTGAGGTCCGGCCCGGTCGCGCCACCGGCTCCGCGGAAACGGTGACAGGCGGCACACTGGGACAAGTGGTACACCTGCTCGCCCCGGGCATGATTTCTTCCCGAGAGGGGGCCGCTCAACGCGTCGGCCAGTTCCTCGAATTTCCAGGGCTGATTGCCCCGGGGGCGCTTCGGAGCGGGGGCCGCCGGGAGGGTAGGCGATGCCGAGGCAACGGGAGGCTGTCCGGTCGAAGGACCGTTCAGCAACTCGGTGATGGGCCCCTTCTCGGCATCGGGGATCGCCGCGAAGGCCTTCTGTCCGATGCGCTTGACCAGGGCGTCGTAACCGGACCCCGGAGCCGGCTTCTGGTCGACATCCAGGAACCACTGGCTGTAGGCGGCCGGAAGGTGACCCCACCCCGAGGGAGGCTGACGAAACCAGGCGAAGTAGCGTCGCCGCAGTTCCGGGGTCCATCCCTGGGTCATGCCCTGCAGCACGGAGGTGTAGTGCAATTGCTCCTCCCAAGTCTTCGAGGCTTCGCGCAGATCCAGGATCTTGGGTACGGCACCGCCGTCCCCCAGCGACACGAGCAACTGCGACAACTCCCGGTTCCGGGGCCAACTCGCAGCCGGGAACTGCTTGGCGAGCTTCTCGAGGGCCATGGGCTTGATCGCGTCGGGGATCCCATGGCGGGCAAAGGCCACCTCGATCACCCGGAGCTTGGTCAGGAACAGTTCCTCGTCCAAGCCGTCAAGCGGCCAGCGGGCCAGGGCCTTGAGCAGGGCGACCTGCTGGACGGCGTCCCCACAACGGGCGAGGGCCAGGAGGGCCGACAGTCCGATGCGCGGATTCTCCTCGGCCAGGGCCTTGTCGGCCCAGGTCGGCACCGGTTGGGATTCGAGGGCGACCCGCGCCGCGTGCCGCACCCAGGGATCGGGCGAACCCAGGCCCGACCATCCCGAGGCCAACCCACCGGCATCCACCCGACCATGGAACGACTCGATCTCACGCCGCTGCACGCGAGCCTCGCGGACCCCAGCGACCTCCGCGGGGGCCGGACCGGCATCGGCCTTGCCGACATGGGTCAACCGGTACAATCCGGACTGGGTTCCCCGCCCTCCCGTGATGCAATAGATCGCGCCGTCGGGCCCCACCTCGAGGTCGGTCAGGTTCATCGCGGAGCCCCGGAACAGCGTCTCCACCCGTCCGGTGTACCCGGCGCCCTGCCCCTGGAGGTGCACGGCGATCAACCGGCCGAACACCCAGTCGAGGCCCAGCAGCGCCTTCTGGTATCGCTCGGGAAAGGCCGTGCCACGGCCGGACCGGAGTCCCGTGGGCGACCCGATACCCACCTCCACCACCGGAGGCAGTGAATCGGCGTAATATTCGGGCCACTTGCCAGAGCCCTCGCGGTAGCCATGGTCGGAACCGCTGACGAGGTGCTGGATGCGGCAGGGGCGGTACCAGGGGGTGCCCCAGTCGCGCTCCATGTCGGAATCGAAACCGAAGAGTTCGCCATCGGCATTGAAGGCGATGCCGTAGGCGTTGCGCATGCCCGCCGAGAACAACCGCGCATCCCGGCCGTCCCGGTCCACGCTCACCACGAAGCCTCCGGGGGCCTTCCGGCCCGCGCCGAACCCGTTGACATCCTCTTGGCGGGGCATGGCGAGGTCCTCGGCGTAGTGGCGCACCGGGGAGGTCGGAGACAGGTCGTCGGGCACGTCGCTGAAATTGCCCGCCACGGCATAGATGCGGTCGTCGGGGCCCTTCACCAGGGCATGAGGCCCGTGTTCGCCGCTGCTGCCCTTCCATCGGCGGAGCAGTTCGGTGGACTCGAAACGCCCATCGCCGTCGGCGTCGCGGATCCGGTACAGGTGATATCCCTCCGGCCCCCGCCCGTTCAGGTACAGGGCTCCGAAGGCATGGAGCATTCCCATGGCCCCTCCCACCTGGGCTTCCAACCGTTCCATCTTGGCCACCTTGCCTTGATCGATCGTCACGCGAAGCAACGGTTCACTGCCCTGCGGACTCAAGATCAACCGACCCTGATCGTCGCGGGTCATGGAGATCCAGGACCCTTCACCCGGCCGGGCGCTGTGGATCAACTCCAGTCGGAACCCGTCCTTCACCTGCATCCCCTCGACCGGCGTGGCCGTGGCATCGAACGAAATCGGCCCCCAGGGAGCGGTGCCGGCGGGGCCCAGCAATTGGACCTGGGTCCACCCCGACACCCCATCGGACGAGGTCTCCCAGGTGCCATCCGTGACGAGGTCCGCCCGGGGGGCGTCGCGCAGGAAGAACTCGATCCGACCGATGATGCCCGCGCCGCCGGACAGGTTCCGAGCCCGGATCTCGAGGACATTGTCGCCCCGGGCCACCGAACGGATCTTCAGTCGGGTGGGCTTGTTCGGAGAACGGTTCACCCCGAGTCGCTGGCGATTGACGGAAACCTCGGCCTCGTCGTCGGCGGCGATCACCACATCACCCCCCGTCGCCCCCGGGGGCACCTGGAAGGTCTTCCGGAAGAACCGGACCTCGTTCTCGGCACCGGCCGGACCCCAGATCCACTGCGGCACCGCTTCCGCCTGGACGAAACGGGCCCAGACGAGCATCAGAACGAGGCAACGGAAGGTCATGCCCCATCAAACCCCGTCCCTGGGGCCGACGAAAGCCCGGAAAATGGGCCTGAGCCCCCTCCCGGAAGCCAAACCCTTCAAGACTGCATGGATCCCCGCCCCCCCGGTGGAGACCCAAAAAAAAGCACTGGCCGGCGGGCAGCCCGATGGCATGATCCACCCGTTGGTTCTCCAGAGGTCCTTTTGAACGCCGCAACGACGGGAGAAGGGCCCTCATTCCAGAAAGCCCGCAAGGCGGACTGGTAAAGGAGGATTAGTTTGGTTGTTTGGGTTAGGCGGGTGCCGCAAGGCACCCGCTTTTTGCATC
>CAIOKD010000326.1 GCA_903858835.1 uncultured Verrucomicrobiota bacterium | reverse complement strand
GTGCGCCCGGCAGGGCGCACCCTCCATTTCTCCTGCGGTTTCACGTTGAAACGACTTTGCGTTTCAACCGGGTTGGCCGGATGATCCATGAACCCTATGGATGAGGCTCCCGTTTCTTCGAGGCTCTTCGTCACCCGCAAGCTGCCTTGGATCCTGGCCGCCGTGGCCTTCGCCGCATTCCTGCTCACGCGCAACGCCTGGATCGGTGCCAACAGCCTCCGCGCCGTGTTCGAAGCGTCGGGATGGGGTTTCGAGAACGACTTCGCCCAACCGCTCCACCAGATCTTTGGGATGGCTCTCGAGACGTTGACCGGCCCGAGATTTCCGGGGCAGGCCAACCTCCTGACCGCAGTCATGGCCGCGGCCGTGGTGTATTTGCTGGCCCGCTCCGTGGCGCTCCTGCCGCACGATCGCCGCCACGAGGAGAGGATCCGCGAGTTCTCCGACATCGCGCTGCTGACCATCCGATTGGCCTGGGTGCCTCCGGTGCTGGCGGTGGGGTTGCTGGCCTTCCAGTTGACCTTCTGGCAGCACGCCACGGCCTTCACCGGCGAGATGATCGATCTGCTGGTCTTCGCCATCGCCGTCCGAAACCTCCTCGAGTACCGGCTCGATCGGAGGGAATCCCGGCTCTGGTTGGTGTCCGCCCTGATCGGGGTGGGCATCGCCAACAGTTACGCGTTCCTCGGCTTCCTACCGATGTTCCTGACGGCCATCGTCTGGATCCGCGGCTGGAGCTTCTTCAACCTGGCGTTCCTCTCCCGCATGTTCCTGGCGGGTCTCGTGGGCTTGTCGCTGCTCCTCTGGATCCCCATCTCGGCGAAGATGGGCGGCCGATTCGATGAAGGCTTCTGGTCGTTGCTCCGCAGCGCTCTCGAGCTGAAGGCCGGCCAGTTGCTCATGTATCCGCGAGGAAGGTTCCTCTTCATGTCGTTGATGATGATCGCTCCGCTGGTCGGTATCGGCATCCGTTGGCCGTCCCGGATGGGCGCCGGACTCGACACCCTGGCCGCCAACGTTGCCTGGCAGGTGCTGGGGTTGGCCTGGTTCGGCCTCTGCATCGCCGTGGCCTTCGACGTGAAGTTCAGCCCGCGTCAACTGGGATACGGCGTGCCCCTGCTGACCTTCTCGTTCTGCGCGTCCCTCGCGGTGGGTTACTTCGCGGGGTACTACCTGCTGCTCTGGACCGGCAGGCCCGATCCGAGGCACGCCTACGGCATCCGTCCGGGAACGGTGGCCCTCTCCCGGTTGGCCGGCTTCTCGGTGCTGGCACTCACGGTGCTGGTCCCGGTCGGGTTGATGGCCAAGAACTGGCGGATCATCCTCGCCGACAACGGTCCCGCCCTCCGCGAGTACGTGCTGACCATGCTGGCCCCGCTGCACCGGGCTCCGGGGCTCGTGTTTGCCGAGGATCCGTTGCTGGCCATGGCATTGACCGCGGGCAATGAAGCCATGGGCGCCAAGGCGGGACACCTGGTGGTGAACACCCGCTTGGCTCCGACGCGCTCCTACCGGCGGTTCATGGCTCAGCACCATGGCGAGCGCTGGCCAGCCCTGAAGACCATCGCCGAGGCCAACGAGAACATCGCCGGCCTCTGGTTGACACTGGCTTCTCAGGCGGCCCGCAGCAACCAGACCTACTTCGCATCGTCCGTCTTCAGCTTCTTCGCCGAGCCGTTCGACTTCCGTCCCGTGGGCTCGCTGCATGGAGCCCTTCCCCGCAAGGGGTTGCTGCCCACGGTTCCGAGCGAGGGCGAGTTCGACCAGGTGCGTCGATTCTGGCGCGAGGTGCAGCCCTCGCTCGATGCGGTGGCCCGGGATGCGGCCCTCGGATCCGACAACGCCCTCGAGGTCGGCGCGTTGTGGTCGCGATCCGCCAACGCCTCCGGGGTGTTCTTCCAGGAGTGGGGCCGCCTGAAGGAGGCGGGTGACCTCTTCCGCGAGGCACTGCGGCTCAACACCAACAACGTGTCGGCCCGGGTCAACCAGCAGGTGAACCAGGCTCTTGCCGCCGCGAAACCCATACCCGCCGACCTGGTCAAGGTCTGGGACGGAAAGGCAGGGTTGCTCGATCTTCATGGGCCCGTCGATGAGCCCGAATTCCTCCGGGTGTTCGGCAGTGCCCTCCTTTCGCAGAAGGACGACATGGTCCGCAGAGCAGCGGTCAGCTTCGACCGGGCATCCCGTCTTTCCCCGACCAACCAGTTCAACCGGTTCGGGTTCATCTCCGCGGCGCTGGCGATCGGGGATCTGGCCTCGGCCACCAATGCCTTGAACGAGTTGCGCGGCGATCCCGGTCGGGCGCGGTGGAGCCCCTTGGAGAAGGCCGGTTTGGCGGAGGCCGAGGGTCGGGTGCTCATCGCGATGAACCAGTGGGTCGCCGCCGAGTCCCCTCTCCTCGAGGCCCGCCGGCTGAACCCCGGCAACCCCGAACTGTGCGACTATCTGTCCTACCTCTACCTGCTCCTGGGCAAGACCGACCAGTCGTTGGCCATGACCGAGGAATGGGAGAAGGTGGCCAGGTCGGATCCTGCTCCGATGTCCCGCAGGGCCCTGATCCTGATGCAATTGGGGCGTTACGGGCCTGCGGTCGAAGCCCTCACCAAGGTGCTGGACCGCGACCCCTCCAATCCGGTCGCCCGGGTGAATCGAGCGATCGCCCGGTTGATGTTGAACCAGTTTCCCGAGTCGCGTGCCGATTACGAGCGCCTGATCAAGGACGGGCGCGAGACCTTCCAGGTGCGATTCGGACTGGCCGAGATCGCGCGCCAGCAAAAGCAGACCTCCGAAGAGCTCAAGCAGTTGGAGCGCTACCTGGAATTGGCTCCCAAAAACACGTCCGAGCACACGAATGTCGTGGCCCGGATGGCGGCGCTGAGGCAGACGCGTTGAAGCCCGGAGCAACCGTGAGCGGCGATCCGGCCGGCGACCGCCCTTCGCGGGGTCGGCCCGTGCGAATCAGCCATGTCATCACCCGCCTCATTGTCGGCGGGGCCCAAGAAAACACCCTCGCCTCGGTGCTGGGCCTCGGGCGCATCGCTGATTGGGAGGTGGAGCTGATTTCGGGCCCCACCCGGGGAGCGGAGGGTTCCCTGGAACCTCTGGCGCGTGCCGTTCCGGGGTTGCTCCACCTCGAACCCAGCCTCGTCCGCCCGGTCCATCCGTTTCGTGACATCCTCGCCTACCTTCGATTGCGGGCGCACTTCCGGCGCACCCGCCCGAAGATCGTCCACACCCACAGCGGCAAGGCCGGGATCCTCGGGCGCTTCGCTGCCAGGCATGCCGGTGTTCCCTGGGTCATCCACACCATCCACGGGCCCAGTTTCGGTGAGTTCCAGGGGAGCCTCGCCAATGCCGTGTTCCGCGGGGCCGAGCGGGCTGCTGCCCGGGTCACCGACCATTTCGTCGTGGTGGCCGAGGCGATGGCCCAGCAGTACCTGCAGGCCGGGATCGGCCTTCCCTCCCAATACACCCGAATCTTCAGCGGATTCGACTTGGAACCATTTCTGGGGGCTCGCCGTGACCCGGAACTGGCGGAGCGTTTGGGCATCCGACCGGGAGACTTCGTGGTGGGCAAGGTGGCTCGCCTCTTCCGGTTGAAGGGTCATGACGCGTTGTTCGACGAGGCCGGCGCGATGGTCCGGCGGATTCCGAACATCCGTTTCCTGCTGCTCGGCGATGGTCCCTGGCGGGCCCGCTTCGAGGTCATGGCCGCCGCGAACCCCGCGTTGGCGGGGAGATTCATCTTCGCAGGGTTGGTCCCGCCGTCGGAGGTGCCGCGATACCTCGGGCTGATGGATGTGCTGGTGCACCTGTCCCGTCGTGAGGGCTTGGCTCGGGTGCTTCCGCAGGCATTGGCCGCCGGAAAGCCGATCATCGCGCTCGATTGCGACGGGGCCGCCGAGGTCTGTCGCGATGGCGAGACTGGGTTCCTCCTCAAGGGAGATGCCTCCGGTCTTGTGGACCGTGTGGGGGCACTGGCTGATAGCCCGGACCTGGCCTGGGGCATGGGTGAGCGCGGTCGCGCCTGGGTGCGTGAGCGCTTTTCGGAGGCCACGATGGTCCAGGCTCTCGATGCACTTTATCGGAGTCTGCTGGCCCGCGAGGAGACCGGATCCCGATGAGTCTTCCGACCCAGGCGAGTCTTTGGATCTTCGCCATGGCTGCGACCAGTGCGGCGCTGGCCCTGCCTCTCTGGCGGAAGCTCTGCCTTCGCTGGGATCATGTCGATGCGCCCGGACACCGGAAGATCCATGGTCGGCCGATCCCGCTGGCTGGCGGTTTTGCGGCTGGCACCGGTTGGATTGCCGGGGGGCTCCTGTGGTGGGTGCTTCTACGGACTGTTTGGAGCACCCCGGGATCGGTTGGAGGCACCGGGGCTGATGACCTGGGACTGCGACGGCCCTGGATGATTCCCGCGGGCGCGCTGGGTGTGCTGCTCTTGGGGGCTTGGGACGACCGTCGAGAGTTGGGTGCCGGAGTCAAATTTCTAGGCCAGGTCATGCTTGCCGGGGCCGTGGCGGCCTGGGGGCTCCGCTCACCGTTGCCCCACGGGATGGAATTGCCCGGACTCTTTCTCACGGTGTTCTGGATCCTCGCCGTCACCAACGCCTTCAACCTCAGCGACAACATGAACGGCCTGTGTGCCGGTCTGGGGTTCATCGGGGCGTCCGGCGTATGGGTCGCGTCCAGCCTGCGGGGAGGGGGACCTGAACTGGGATGCCTGGCGGCACTGGTGGCCGGGGGGGTGGCAGGGTATCTGCCCTACAATTATCCAAGGGCGTCCGTCTTCTTCGGAGACGCCGGCAGCCAGTCGGTGGGCTTCCTCCTGGCGGTCCTTTCGCTGCTCACGGTCACCGAGGCCGAGAATTCGGGGCGCGGTGTCGCCGTGGCCTGGGCTCGGGCCCTGGGGGTGGTGGCGGTCCCGTGCCTCGACATGGCGTTCGTGACCGTCTCTCGCACGCTTCGTGGACAACCCTTCTGGGTGGGCGACACCGGGCACCTGAGTCATCGGTTGTCCCGGACCCGCCTAGGGAAGCCGGGTGCCGTGGCCCTCCTTTGGGCCGTTGGAGTTCTCCTTGGGGCGCTTTCCAGGCTTTGAGCCGGCGATCCTTGCCCGCTATTTCCCTCCCCGCTCCCCGAGTCGGCCCCGGGTCTCGTCCCGGGCCAAGAGCCCGACCGGCAGCTTTTGCCCGCGGGGAGGGCTTGCCGGGTCTGGAGTCTTCGAGGAACGGTGGTTCACCCGGAAATTTGGATAAAAAGCCCGTAAAACCGCATTTCGAACGGCTCGGCATGGGCGTTGCTTCCTGGAAGGGACGGAGGCGAGTCGATGATCCAATCGCTGTTCAACCAGTCCAACTACGTGGTCACCAAGAAGCTCTTGGATGCCACGGTGCTGCGGCATCAGGCCATCGCCGGCAACCTCGCGAATGTCGAGACGCCGAACTACAAGCGGATCGACGTGGCCCCGTCGTTTCAGACTGAACTGGTCGCCGCGGTGAAGGCCAATGACGGGGATCGGATCGGCAACCTGTCTGCGCCCAGCCTATCGGTCGACCCGACGGCGGTCGCCTCCAATCGCGACGGCAATTCCGTCAACCTTGAGCAGGAGATGCTCGCGATGAACGAGAACAGCCTGGCCCACAGCCTCGAGACCCAGCTCATCACCGGCTCCATGCTCAAGCTGAGGATGGCCATCACCGGACGCAGCTGATCCCCGGCATTGACCCACTGAGACGGAACCCACCACGACCGAATCGCCATGATCCAACTCATCCCCAGCATCCAGAGCACCCGCTCCGCTCTCGATGCCGAGCGCACCCGGGTGGAGATCGTCTCCCAGAACCTGGCCAATGCGAATGTCACCCGCTCCGAGGACGGCCAGCCGTACAAGCGCAAGCAGGTGGTCTTCGAGTCGCTGGTCAACAACGCCGGAGCCAATCCCGCCAGCGGATCCACCATCAGGGTGGCGAAGGTCGAGTCCGACAACCGCCCGTTCCGCGAGGTCTTCAAGCCCGATCATCCCGACGCGGACGCCCGCGGCATCGTCCGGTACCCGAACGTCAACATCCACGAGGAGATGGTGGACCTCATCGCCTCTTCGCGGGCGTTCGAGGCCAACGTCGCGGTGGTCAAAAACGCCCGCCAATTGGCCCAGCAGGCCATGGCGATCGGCAAGCGCTGAAGCCCCTCTCCTGAGTCCCCCCGATGGAAGCGCTTTCCGCACTCCGAATGTTCAACCCGACCGCCCTGCGGGAGTCCTCCCTCGGCAAGGCTGGGATGGACGCCTTGCAGAAGGCCGGCCTGGGTGACCTCGGGAAGCTCATCCCCGACTCGGAGATGGGGAAGCTGCAGCCCTACAACAAGGTCTTCCCGGACGCCACACCGTTACCCACCGGTGTCAATCCGGCCGGAATCCCGTCGCTGGGTCGGGTCGCGGGCCGCGACGCCTTCGCCGAGACTCTCGGCCGGTTCGTGGGCGAGGTCTCCGACAAGCAGGTCGCCGCCGGGGACTCGGTCCGTGGCCTCGTGACGCAGCAGGGGGTTCCTTTGCACCAGGCCATGATCGCGATGGAGGAGGCCAGCGTCTCCTTCCAGCTGATGGTCGAGGTCCGCAACAAGCTCCTCGAGTCGTACCAGGAACTGATGCGGATGCAGGTCTGACGTTTCACTGAGGCCATCGAGCCATGAACAACAGTTTCCAAGAACTCTGGCAGCAATTGGTCGCCGTGTGGAAAGAGATCGGCGCCGCCCAGCGCATCTCCATCGCGATGGCCGGCCTGGTCGTCCTCCTTGGCCTGGCAGGGGTGGCCGTCTGGTCCAGCCGTGAAGACTACGCCGTCCTGTACGGCAACCTCGGTGAGGCCGAGGCCGCCAAGGTGGTCAACGCGCTCGACGAAGCCAAGGTGCCCTACAAGGTCCGGGGTGGGGGCACCATCTCCGTCCCCGCCGACAAGGTGCATCCGTTGAGGATCCAATTGGCCGGCAAGGGGATCCCCGGCGGCGGCGCCACGGGCTTCTCCCTGTTCGACAAACCCAACTTCGGCATCTCCGACTTCGTCCAGAGGGTCAACTACCTGCGGGCCATCCAGGGCGAGCTTTCCCAGACAATCTCGCGGGTCGACGGTATCGAGTCCGCGCAGGTCATGCTCGTGATGCCCGAGAACCGGCTCCTCGTGGAATACCAGAAGAAGCCCAGCGCCTCGGTGTTCCTCAAGTTGCGGGGCAACGTGCCCGTTCCCGCCTCGACGGTGAACGCCATCCGATTCCTCGTCGCAAACGCGGTGGAGGGGCTCACCCCCGATGGCGTCTCCATCACCGACAACATCGGCAACCTCCTCACCGAGGCTTTCGACAACGACCCCATCACCGGAGCGACCTCGTCGCAGCTCAAGCAGCGGCGCGAGTACGAGAGCTACCTGGCCAAGAAGGTCGAGTCCTTCTTGGCACCGTATGTCGGCGGACCCGCCCGTGTGCTCGCGAGGGTCTCGGTGGACCTCGACTACACGACCCTCCAGCGTCGTGAGACCAAGTACGATCCAGAGAGCCAGGTCAAGCGCACCGAGACCATCACCGACGAGCGTATCGACAACAGCACCTCGAACATGCTGGGGGCGGTCGGGGCTCCCGGCACGGCGACCAACGCCAACGTCGACACGAACAGCCCGGCCGGTTCCGCGCCGATGACCAAGAACAACACCAACAAGAAGGTCACGCAGAACCAGTACGAGATCAACGAGGTCACCACCACCCAGAACCACGTCCCGGGTTCGACCAAGCGCATCTCGGCCGCCGTCTTCATCCCGCTCGATTACACCGGTGAGGGCACGAACCGGGTCGCCGCACCCCGGAGTCCTGCCGACATGCAGAAGCTGCGTCGGGGTATCCAGGCCGCCCTCGGCATCGTCGAAAGGGGTGACGCCGGCCGAGTCGATGACCTGACGGTCGAGGAGATCGCCTTCAACGATCAGCCCGCCCGAGAATTGACCCAGCAACTTGAGAAGAGTGAACGCCAACGCCTGTGGACCGAGATCGCCCGCGAGTCGGGCTTCCCCATCCTGGGTGTCGGGGTGCTCATCCTGCTCTGGCGCCTGTTTCAGAAGACCGGTGTCGACGAGATCCCCATCGGCATTCCCATCGGTGCCGCCTCGGCCGACGCCGGGGGTGGTATGGGCGGCATGCGAGGCGGCCCCGCGATGATGGAGACCGAGGAGGTCCAACCCTTCGTGATGACCGCCGAGATGATGAACCAGCTCATGCGCGAGAACCCGAACAACATGACCCACGCCCTGCGGACCTGGATGAGCCGGGGTGCCGAAAAGTCGAAGTGACCCGCCATGGCTGCAGCTACTCCAGAGATCCTGGCCTCGACGCCCGCCGAGTTCGCCCGTCTGACAAGGACCCAGAAGATCGCTATGCTGCTGGTGGTCCTCGGCGAGGAGACGGCCGTGTCCTTCCTCCGCGGACTCCAGCCCGATGAGCTGGAGGCCATCTCCGCCGAGATGGCCAAGGTGGGCATGTTGTCCATCGAGATGCAGAACACGGTTCTCAAGGAGTTCACCGATGTGGCCATCCAGGCCAGCACCTCGTTGCGCGGCGGGTTCGATTTCACCCAGGCGATGCTTGAGAAGGCCCTTGGCCTCTACAAGGCGGCCACCGTGATCAGCCGCGTCCTGCCCACGCGCACGCCGGTATCGTCGATGACACAGATCGTGGAGCTTGAACCGAGACAGATCTTCAACCTCCTGAAGCTCGAGCAACCGCAGACGATCTCGCTGATCCTCTCCTACCTGCCCCCGGAGAAGGCGTCCCAACTCCTGATCATGCTGCGTCCCGACCTCAGGGACCAGGTCATCGAGCGCTTGGCGACGCTGGCCCCGACCCCCATCGAAATCGTTGAGAAGGTGGTCGAGCAACTCAACCGCAAGCTCGGTACCCAGCACACGCGGGCTTTGAATCTCACGGGCGGTCTCAAGAGCGCGGCCAACCTGCTCAACTCGCTCGACAAGAACCTCACCAAATCGCTGCTGCAGAACATCGAGGAGCGCAATCCGGAGCTCGGCCAGGCCATCCGGCAGAAGATGTTCACCTTCGAGGACGTGGCCACGCTCGACACCCCGGTGCTCCAGCGGGTGCTGCGCGAGGTCGACCTGCGCGACCTGGCGGTGGCCCTCAAGACCGCGAGCGACACGCTCAAGGGCGCCCTGCTCAGCGCCGTGTCCAAGCGCGCCGCCGAGACCGTGCAGGAGGAGATGAGCTTCATGGGCCC
>CAIOKD010000325.1 GCA_903858835.1 uncultured Verrucomicrobiota bacterium | reverse complement strand
GGGCTCACCAGGGCAGGCTGAAGGTCTTGACGTAGCTGTAGCCCTTGATGGCCTCGATGACCCCCTCCTTGATGCCCAGGCCACTGTCCTTGATCCCGCCGAAGGGCGAGCTTTCGACGCGGAATCCGGGCACTTCGTTGATGTTCACCGTGCCGCAGCGCAGGGTTCGGATCGCCTTCAGCGCGTGCGCCATGTTGTTGGTAACCACGCCCGAGCTGAGCCCATAGGCCGTCGCATTGGCGACGGCGAGCGCGTCGTCGAGATCGCTGACCGTCACGATCGGGGCCAGGGGTCCGAAGCTCTCGCAGACCACCATCCGGCAGTCCCGCGGCACCCGGTCGATCACCGTGGGTTGCAGCAGGGCGCCCCTTCGTTCGCCTCCAATGAGGACCCGTGCACCGGCGGCCACGGCCTCCTGCACCACCGCCTCCAGGGATCGGGCCGAGGCCTCGTCGATGACCGTCCCCACCTTGGTCGCCTCGTTCGAGGGATCGCCGCAGACGTATTCCCGCGTCTTCTCCACCAGCGCCCGGGTGAAGGTTTCCGCGATGGATTCCTGCACGAGGATCCGTTTCACCGCGGTGCACCGTTGGCCGGAATTCCGGTAACTGCCCTCGGCGGCCAGCGTGACGGCGAGTTCCAGATCGGCATCCTCGAGGATGATGAGTGGATCGTTGCCCCCGAGCTCCAGGACCAGTTTCTTGTAGCCCGCGGTGACGGCGATCTTCTTGCCCACGGGGACACTGCCGGTGAAGGCGACCACCTCGACCTCCGGGTGTCCGACCAGGACCTCGGCCACCTCGGACGTGGGGCCCAGCAGCACGCTCAGCATGGGGCCCGGCAGGCCCGAGGCATGGAGCAGTTCTGCGAAGCGGAGGGCGACCAGCGGGGTCTTCTCGGACGGCTTGAGGATGATCGGGGTCCCGGCGGCGATGGCGGGCCCGACCTTGTGGGCCACCTGATTGAGCGGGTGGTTGAACGGGGTGATGGCCACCGCGCAGCGCAGCGGTTCCCGGGTGGTGAAGATTTTGCGGGCCTTGCCCTGGGCCGAGATGTCGCAGGAGAAGATCTGCCCGTCGTCACGCAGGGCCTCCATGGCGGCGAAGCGCAGGACGTCCACCGTGCGACCGACCTCGTAGCGGGCCTCGCGCAGGGCCAAGCCCGCCTCGGAGGTGATGATGCGCGCGAATTCCTCGCGCCGGTTCTCCAGGGCGGACCGGGTCTTCTCGAGGATCTCCGCTCTCTGGTATCGGGTCGGCGTATCCCGGAACCCGGTGGCCGCGGCGATCGCCTCCAGCGCGTGCCGGCGCGAGGCCTGGGTGACCGTGCCGGAGACCGACTGGTCGTAGGGATTGCGGACGGTGAGCACGGAGTCCGAGGCGATCGGAGTTCCGGCGACAAGGCTGTGCAGGTTCATCGGTTGCAAAAGCGGGTTCAACGGGGGGCCACGGTGGCGGGCAGGACGTCGGCGAAGATCTCCAGGAAGCGCTCCAGTTCGGGTTCGGAGTGTTCCAGAGACAGGTACAATTTGGTGCCCATGGGATTGAGGAAGATGCCTCGGGACAGGAGTTCCAACATCAGACGGCCGCCACGGGCCCGGTCGCTGGCCAACCACGAGGCCTGATCGGTCACCGGTGTCGCCGAGAAGGCCACCTGTCCCAAGGGGCCGTCTCCCAGGATCTGTGCCGATTCCCCGGCGCTCCTCAGCACCGACTCCATCCCCGTCCGGAATCTGCGGCCCAGTGTGTGCAGTGCCCCATGGACACCCGGTTGGAGGAGGAGGTCGAGGGTGGCCAAGGCGGCCGCGCAGGAGACGGGGTTGCCCCCGGTGGTCGAGGCGCTCCAGGCGTAGCGCGGTCCTGGCAGCCGCCGTTCCTCCAGCACCTCCATGACCTCGGCACGGCCTGCGAAGGCTCCGATGGGAAAACCGCCACCGAGGGCCTTCCCATAGGCCACGAGGTCCGGGATGACCCCGTAATATTGCTGGGCCCCGCCGGGAGCGAGCCGGAAGCCGGTGACCACCTCATCGAAGATCAGGACGATCCCGTGGCGACGAGTCAGTGCGCGAAGGCCCTCCAGGAAACCCGGACGAGGCGTGAGGCATCGGTGCAGGGGTTCGACGATCACCGCCGCCAGCGACGATGCATGGGTCTCCAGGATCCGGGCGGTGGTCTCGAGGTCGTTGTACGGGGCCACGAGGACGTCCTGTTCGGTCCAGGGGGCCCCGGCTCCCGCGGCGTCGCAGGTCGGCAGATCGGTGGGGCGGCTGTGGATCATGCCCGCCACGCCGACCGGGTGCTGACCATGGTAGGCCCCCTCGAAGCGGAGCACCTTGGGTCGTCCGGTCGCCGCATGGGCCACCCGGAGGCAGAGCATCGTGGCTTCGGTGCCCGAGGCGACGAACCGGATGCGCTCGGCGCAGGGACTCACCGAGCAGATGCGCTCGCCCAATTCGATCGATCGGCGATGGAGGGACGCGAAGTTCACACCTTCCCGGGCCGCGGCGGTGGCGGCCTCCACCACCCGCGGGTGGGCGTGCCCCACCAGTGCCGAACCCCAGGCCATGGTGAAGTCGAGGAACTCCCGACCCTGCGTGTCCCAGATCCGGGCCCCGCGGCCGCGTTCCGGCACGACCAGCAGTTCGGGCGGGATGCCGAATTCGCCGTTCGAGCCCCCGGGGAAGATGCGGAGCGCCCGGGCGGTCCAGAGATCGTTGGGGCGTATCATGTCGCGGTTCAGCGAGCCCGGGTTCCGTTGCAGGTGAAGTCGAAGATGTCGAAGTTTCGGGGATCACCCAGGGCACGCGCGGCGTATTCGGGCTGCAGTGGGTGGCTCAGGATGAAGGGCACCATCTCCTCGTACCGGCCGCCGTGGGACCGGAGTCCCCCCGCGATCGCCTTCAGGTCATGGTAGGCGGGAGTACGGCCGATGACCGCATCCCGACCCGAGCAGACCACCAGGTCGCCCATGCGGTCGGCTGGCAGTTCCATCAGGCGCGCGGCCCGATCGCGCGGCAGGACCTCGGTGATGCCGGGCAGGGCACCCACAAAGTCCAGCACCTCGTCCAGCGGCACCGAACGGTCGGTCGGCAGATGGACCTGGGCGAACGAGCCCAGGGCTCCATGGTGGACCACATACGGGTCGGTGATCGGCAGGATCACCCGGAAACCCGCGCCCCAGCGTGCGTTCAATTCCGACTCGAGATAGACCACATTCGGAGATCCGTCGGCACGATGCTTGGAGTTCATGCCATGGTCGGCGGTGATCCCCACCACGGCGCCCATTGAGAGCAGTCGCCCGACCTCCGCATCGATGCCGGCGTAGAAGGCCAATGCCTCGGGAGCGTCCGGCACATGCTTGTGCTGCATGAAGTCGGTGGTGCTCAGGTACAGGAAATCGGCCCGGCCCGCCTGGAGCAATTCGACGCCGGCCTTCAGCACATAGAGCGAGGCGTCGCCCGAGTAGATGGCCGGGGTCGGACCCACCAAGGCCTCCACGCCCTCGATGCCGTGGGTGGCGACCGCCGCCTCGCGGGCCTTTTCCGAGGAGAAGGCGATGCCGCCGCGGGCGATCAGGCCGCTGGCGAAGATGTCCCGCAGCTTCTCCTTGGCTGTGACCACCGCCACCTTGCGACCGGCCTCCTGGGCGGCGGGGAACAGCGTGGGCACACGGAGGAATTTCGAGGAATTCATCATCACCTCCTGACCGATGGAGGTGTCATAGAAGAAGTTGCCGCCGATGCCGTGGATGGCCGGGGGCACGCCCGTGACGATCGCGCTGTTGTTGACGTTGGTGAAGGTGGGCATCGCTGCGCGGGCCGTGCCGCGCCATCCCTGGACGGCCAGGCGTTGGACGTGGGGCATCAGGCCGCGGGCGATCGCCGCATCCAAGTAAGCGTCGGCGGAGCCATCCAGGCAGAGTACCGCCACGGGACGGGTGGGCGGAGTGTAGGTGCGACCGTTGACGGTGAAGGATCCAGGGGCCGGGTTCATTGCGTCCGGACAGGATGCACCGAGCGATTTCCGGAGGGAATCCGAGAAGTCTCCCGGTTTTGCTTGCCGGTGGGAGACGGTGCCGGGATGTCCTTGTCGCTGGAGGGGGGTGGCACCACCCTCTGGAGCATGTCCGCCGCGCTGGAACTCCGGCAAGTTTCCAAGTCCTTCGGGCACTTTCACGCCGTTCGGGAACTGTCGATGTCGGTGCCCCGGGGCGCGGTCTACGGATTCCTGGGTCCCAACGGGGCCGGTAAGACCACCAGCCTGAGGATGATCCTGGGGATGCTCCTGCCCGATTCCGGAGAACTGTCGGTGCTGGGTTCTCCCTCGGCGATGGCCGTCCGTGATCGCGTGGGCTACCTGCCCGAGGAGAAGGGGCTGTATCGGAACATGACGGCCTCGGCCGTGATCGCCTATTTTGCGACGCTCAAAGGGTTGTCCGCTGCCCGTGCCCGAGTCCGGGCCCGCGAATTGTTGAACCGCTATGGCCTGGGTGATTTCGCCGACAAGAAGGTGGAAACCCTGTCCAAGGGCATGGGCCAGAAGGTCCAGGTGCTGGCATCGATCGCCCACGATCCGGAACTGGTCCTCTTCGACGAACCCTTTTCAGGGCTTGATCCGGTCAATCAGGAGGTCCTGGAGGAGGTGCTTGAGGATCTCAAGACCCGGGGGTGCACGATCCTCTTCTCGACCCATGTCATGGCCCATGCCGAACGTCTGTGCGATCGCCTGTTGGTCCTCGGCGGTGGCCGCCGGTTGTTCGAGGGCACCCCGTCGGAGGCCCGAGCCCTGCTTCCAGTCGTGGTCACCCTGGAAACCTCGGGAGGCCAGCCGATCCCGGAAGGGCTTCCGGGGGTGAGGGAAGCCGTGTCCGAAGGCCTCGGTCGATGGCGCCTGGAACTGCAACCCGGGGCGTCGTCATCGGCGTTGCTGGAGGCCTGCTTCGAGAAATCCCTTCGACTGAAACGTTTCGAGGTGCGCGAGCCCGACCTGCATGAAGTGTTCGTCCACCTGGTGGGCCCCGCCGCCCGGGAGGCCAGCCTGCGATGAGGAACGCCTTGCTGATCGCCGTCCGGGAATTCCTGGGCAACGCCAAGACCCGGGGATTCTGGTTCGGGATCCTCCTGGTGCCGCTCCTGGGGATCATCGCCTCGCAGGTGCCGGTGTTCCTTGCCCGGAAGGGCACACCGACCCGTCATTTCGCCCTGGTCGATGCCACGGAGGCGAGTCGTGGGGGGCAGGTGGTCCTCGAGCATCTCCAACGGGCCGAGCAGCGGCGCGAGTATTTCCATTTCCGGGAATGGCTGGGACCGAGGTGGGCGTCCGCGAATCCCCTGCCGGGGATCGATCGAGCCAATCCCTCCTGGCGCGAACTGCAGGAACGGGTGGCGCCCTTGCTCAAGGCCGATGCAGGGCGGTTCTCGCCCCCCGAGCCCCTGCATCGACGGGTTCCGCTCCCGAAGGGATTGGAATGGCGGGGAGAGCTTTCCGAGTTCGAGTCCCGGCTACGCGATTGGATGCGGGACGATCTTCAGCTCCACGTCGAGGGCTCCCCGGAACCGGTGCCGTTGTTCGCCGTGGCGATCCTGCTGGACGGAGCCACCCCGGGGGCTCCGCCCGTCTTGAGGTTCTGGTCGGCCAACCAGGCCGACCAGAGATTGCGCGACCGGATGTTGGAGGCGCTTTCCCGCGATCATCGGAAGCGCGAGTACGCACGCCTCGGCATGGATCCCGAGACGGTTTCCCGCGTGGAGGCCATCGAGGCACAGGTGATCGATCTCAATCCCCGGAAGGCCGCGGGCGAGGAGCGGGTCGGGGTGGCCGACCAATTGCGGCAATGGGCTCCCAGCGCCTTCGTCTACCTGCTGTGGCTCGCCGTCTTCAGCGTTTCCCAGATGCTGCTCAACTCGCTCATCGAGGAACGCTCCAACCGGATCCTCGAGGTCCTGCTCTCGTCGGTGACGCCCCTGGAATTGATGGTCGGCAAGCTGATCGGGGTCGCCGCCGTCGGGGTCGTGATGGCGCTCGCCTGGATCGGGTCGATGGTGCTCGTGACCGTCGGCATGATCCACACCTCGGGCGCGGCGGCGGTGGCCCCCGATTCGTTGGTTTCCCGACTGCCGTTGGAGTTGGCGACGTTGCTGGGAGATTCCTGGCTGCTGCCGGCCTTCGGCCTCTATTTCATTCTGGGATACCTCTTCTACTCCGGGCTCATCCTGGCCCTGGGCAGCACCTGCAGCGACCTGAAGGAGGCGCAGAATTTCACCGGAGTCATCACGCTGTTCATGATGATCCCTTTGGTCTCCATCCTGTTCATTCCCAGGGATCCGAACGGTCCGGTGGCCACGCTGCTGTCGTGGATCCCGCCGTACACGCCCTTCGTGATGATGAACCGGGTGGCGGCCGGCCCGCCCATGCGCGACGTGGTTGGCACCCTGCTGTTGCTGGTGCTGTCCGACGTGGTGGTGCTCTGGGGCTGTGCGCGCATTTTCAGGACCGCCGTCCTCCGGACCGGTCAACCGGCCTCGCTGGCGCAATTGGCCCGATGGGTGGTCGGACGGTTCTAGTGGTTCCATGGCGCCCCCGGGGGGCGGATGGATCCGTTGCCGGGATTCGATGCCGGCGGGTTTTCCGTGTCTCGACGCTGGTGCCGGGATCACGCTGCGACACGGGGCTGGTCGGCACGAAAAAGCGGCGACTTCCCCTCGCGGAGAAGTCGCCGCCGCCTCGAGCCGATCCAGTGATCCGGTTCACTCCTTCTCGGGACGCGGCGGACGACCTCCGCGGTCGGGACCACCGGGACCACCGGGACCACCGGGACCGCGGCCGCCGCCCGGTCGGGCCGGGCGCAACTCGTCCTCGGTGAGCTTGCCGTCGCCGTTCTTGTCCAGCTTGAGCAGGGCGGCCGACGCGTTCCGGATCTCGTCGGCATCGAGGATCCCGTCATGATTGGCGTCGAGCGCCTCCATCAGCGGCGGTATCATCCGAGGCCGTCCGCCGCCCGGTCCGCCAGGGCCGCCGGGGCTGCTGGGTCCACCTGGACCTCCGGGAGGCAGCGGCCGCTCTTCATTGGCGGCGATGGCGGTGATGGTGGCGCCGGCCAGGGCCAGCGCCAGCAGGGTGCGATTCAGTGTGTTCATGGTGTGTGTCTTTCTGCGGTTGTTTCGTTGATATTGACGCCCGGCGAACGGTCGCCGTGTCGTTCTGAATACATAAGACTCCCTCCCTGTAATGAAATGATGTGTCCCGGAGGGAAAATTGTTAAGCAGCGGTAAATATGCACCCCCGTCGCCGCCGACCCGCATAGCCTCGCCGCAGGTCGAAACGGAAGCAGTCGCACCAATCCCGCCATGAAAACCCACGCAGCGGACCCGACGTCCCACGATGCCCAACCCCGCATCCTGGTCATCGACGACGACCGGAAGCTCTGCCGGTTGATCCGGGACTATCTCGCTCCCATGGCATACACGGTCGAGGCCGTGCACACGGGCCCGGAAGGCGTGGAGCGTGCGGTGGGCGAGTCCTGGCATGCAGTGCTCCTGGACCTCATGCTGCCGGGTCTCGACGGTTTCGAGGTTCTCAAGCGGATCCGCGCCAAGTCGGACGTGCCGGTGCTCATGCTCACCGCCCGGGGTGACGAGGCCGATCGGATCGTCGGGCTCGAAATGGGGGCGGACGATTACCTGCCCAAGACCTTCTCGACCCGCGAACTCCTGGCCCGATTGCGTGCCGTCACCCGCCGCTCGGTCCGATCCCAGGGGCCCGAGTCCGCCGTGGACGAGGAATGGGTGGTGGGCCCGCTGCGGGTTCGCCCGGCCTCCCGATCGGCGGTCCTGGGCGATGCCCCGTTGGTGCTCACCCCGGTCGAGTTCGACCTGCTGGTGTCGCTGGCCAAGGCCCGGGGGCGCGTGAAGACCCGCGAGGCGCTGCTCGATGAGATCCGGGAGCGCGATTACGACGTGTTCGATCGCTCGATCGATGTGCACATCTCGGCCCTCCGGCGAAAGCTCAACGACGACCCGAAGCACCCGCGCTTCATCCGGACACTGCGTTCTGCCGGATACATGATGGTCGACCCGGAGGATCCCGAATGACCCTGCGACTGCCGCTCCTGGGCCGGATCCTGGCGTGGTCGCTCCTGAACCTGCTGATCTTGGCCGCTGCATTCGGGGTCTTCCTGTGGACCGAACTCGGCGGGGAGTCCCTGCTGGGGAGGATCGCCGGCGAGCGCTCTCAAGCCGCGGCCGCCGCGCTCCTCTCGGAACTGCGGGAGCGCCCGATCTCCGATTGGGAACGCGCCCTGGCCCGTTTCGAGGAGGCCTACCCCGTCCGCGTGTTGCTGATCCGCGAGGATGGCTCGCGATTCCTCGGGGCCCAGTTGGACGTACCCACGGAAGTCCTGTCTCGACTTCGGGAACTGGGCGCGGGGCCCGGGATGGAGGACCGCAGGCCCGGCCCTCCGCCGGGGATGATGCCCGAGGATCGGTTCGATGCCGGACCGCCGGGCAACCCCGGGCCTCCGCCCCCTCGATTCGGTCCGCGGTCCCCGATGGGTGGGCCGAGGGTCTTCCTGAGGGCCGGCCACCCACCGCGGTATTGGTTGGTCCAGGTCGGCCCGATCCGCGGTCCCGGCATCCCGAGGGGGGTGCGTCTGGCGATGGTCTCGGAAAGCCTCTCGGCCGGAGGCCTGTTCTTCGACGTCCGGTCCTGGCTCTGGGCCGCCACGGCGGTGGTCGTCGTCTCGGTGCTCTGGTGGTTGCCGTTCGTGCGGGGCATCACCCATTCGGTTTCCAGGATCTCGGAGGTCACCGGCCGCATCGCCGAGGGGCGATTCGATGCCCGGGTTCCCGAGGATCGCGGTGACGAGTTGGGCCGGTTGGGCGCGTCGATCAACCGGATGTCCGGGCGTCTGGAGGGCTTGGTCCACGGCCAGAAGCGGTTCCTTGGGGACGTCGCCCACGAACTCTGCTCGCCGCTGGCCCGCATGGAAATGGCCCTGGGAGTGCTCGAACAGCGCGCCGAGGCCGAGGCGCGTCCCTACGTGGAGGATGTGCGCGAGGAGGTGCGTCACATGTCCGCATTGGTCGATGAACTCCTCCAATTCTCGAAGGCGGCCCTGAAGTCTCCCGACGCCCACCGGGTTCCGGTGTCCTTGGCCGAGCTGACCCGACGGGTCGTGGCCCGGGAACTGCTGAACCCGGGAGACCTCTCCGTACGGGTTCCCGAGGGCCTGGAGGTCCTCGGGCATCGGGATCTGGTCGAACGGGCCATGGGAAACCTGCTGCGCAACGCGCGCCATCACGCCGGGAACCACGGGCCCATCCGGATCGAGGCCCTCGCGGAGGGGACGCATCGCGTGCTCTGGCGGGTCATCGATTCCGGTCCCGGGGTGCCCGAATCCGAATTGCGCCGGCTGGGTGAGCCGTTCTACCGACCCGACCTGTCCCGGTCGAGTGACACGGGGGGTACGGGCCTGGGGCTCGCCATCGTGAAGACGTGCATGGCGGCCTGTCGCGGAGGCCTCGAGCTGGCCAACGGGTCGCAGCGCGGCCCGGGCGGCGGTCTGGCCGCGACCCTGGTCTTCGAGCCGGCCTCGGGGGCGGGGAGTTCTTCGGTGCCGGAAGGCGAATAGATGGTTTCCGCGTTTGCGGTCGGGGGCATGCCGGGTCTATCCATGTCCGCGATGCGGATCACGAATCTCAACCCGGACCACGACATCGGAGCCAGCGCCTGGATGCTGTCGGTGGATGGTCATCAGCTCCTGATGGACGCCGGGACACACCCGAAACGCGAAGGACTCTCCTCTCTCCCGCTCTACGAGTCGGTCAAGGATCTCGAGGTCGACGCCATCGCATTGACCCATTGCCATCACGACCATGTCGGGTCGCTGCCCGTGGCGCTCCAGTATTTTCCCCATGCCCGGGTACTGATGACCGACCTGAGCTACTTCATCGTCGAGCGGGTGCTGCACAACTCGGTCAACGTCATGGTGCGCCAGCGTGAGGAGTTGGGGATCCGCGAGTACCCCCTGTACACCCATGAGGAGGTCGATGATTACGCCCCGGTGTTCCAGGGCTTCGGCTACCGGCGCGAGATCGAGTGGGCCCAATTCGCGCGGGGTCATGCCTCGGCACCGGGTCGTCGTCATGTCCCCACCCTGGAGTTCTTCGATGCCGGTCACGCCCTCGGTTCCGCCGGGGTTCTGGTGCGGGGTCGAAAACAGACGCTCTTCTACTCCGGCGACGTGTGCTTCCACGACCAGACGCTGCTCCGGGCGGCCGATTTCGAGGGTGTACGAGCGGATGTGCTGGTCATGGAAACCACCCGCGGTGCGCGCCAGTTGCCTGTGAACTTCGAACGCGACCACGAGCTGGAACGATTGGCCGACGGGATCAACCGGGTTCTGGCCCGGAAGGGCACGGTGCTGATCCCGGCCTTCGCGTTGGGCCGCACCCAGGAGATCCTCGCTCTGCTGGCCCTGCTGATGCGTTCTGGGAAGCTGCGCGAGCAACCGGTGTACATCGGAGGCCTGGGCCGGGTCTTCACCGAGATCTACGACCTGCAGTCCAACCGGACGAACCGGCACCATCCCAACCTCAAGCTGACCCACGCCCTGAACCTCCAGGTCATCTCCACCAACGACATCGAATCGATGTCCCTGCGCGGTGGAAGGATCTTCGTGATGACCGCCGGCATGATGAGCGAGAACACCGGCGCCCACGCATTGGCCGCGCGCATCGTGGGTGATGAGCGGCACGGCATCTTCTTCGTCGGCTACGCCGATGCGGACACTCCGGGAGGCAGGCTCAAGGCCGCCAAACCGGGCGAGCGATTCGTTTTCAGCCCGTCCGTCGGCAAGTTGAACCGCAACTGCGAGGTGCTCGATTTCGACCTCACCGCCCATGCTAACCGCGACGACCTGATGACCATGGTGGCCGAGGTCAATCCGCGGGTGGTGGTGCTGGGCCACGGCGACACGGAGGCCAAGGGTTGGATATGCGAGCAGATCCGCTCGCGGCATCCGAGGATTCGTGTGCTCCAGCCCGCCCCCGGGGAGTCGCTCGATCTCTGATCCAAGCCCGAAGAAAGCGGTCATGAGTCAGGAGCAGATCTTCCTGGGCGTTATACTCCTGCTCCATCTTTCCGAACATTGCCTGTGGGTGCCCTGCGGATCGGCAGTGTTCCGGCGACGGGGACGCGGATGGGAGTCAGTCACCCGCGGGGCGATCATCGAAACCCGGCGCGGCTCGTTGCACTGGGTCTATCCCCTGGCGGGTCTGGCCCGGGCGTATCGCGTCGCAGGACCTTCGGTTTGGTGTTCAGCTTCGTTTCCCGCCGATGTCCCACGGGAAACCGGGGCCTTCGACCCCGCGGCCGTCGATCGCCGTCGCCTTGAGGTGGCCGCGATCTTCCGTCCCCTGCGATGGGCATCCCTCGGTCTGACGGTCTTGATCTTGGCGGGGGTGCCGCTCGGTCTCCATTGCTTCGGCTGGGTTCCCACGCTCTGGTTCGGAGTTCCCGCGATGGCGTCGCTGATGGGATTCAATGCCGTCGAGTTGTTCCGGCGTCATCGCAGGGCATTTCCCGAGGCGACGGACGACCGTTGGCGATTGTTGCTCTCGGCCTGCCTCTCGCCGCTGGCGGCGACCCGGTCCTGGGATCTCGCCCAGAAGGACGCCCTCGTCGGTTTCCACCCGGCGGCGATCGCCGCGGCCCTGCCCGGGTTTCGGGACTGGGAAGGGCTGGCATCGACGGAGTGGCGACTGCGGCGATTCCCGGAATCCCCGGCGGGTACCGATCCTGTCCGGGCGGGTTTCACGGAGGCCGGTTCGCAGACGACGGAGAAGATCGTCGGATTTCTTGCCGCGATTGCCCGAGCCCGCGGGTTGGATCCGACAGGATGGGAAGCCCCGCCCGAACCCGAAGATCCGGGCCACACCCGCTACTGCCCCCGATGCCGCGCCCAATTCACCGACCGTGCCGAAACCTGCAATGCCTGTCGCGGAGTCCCGCTGATGGCCCTGACTTCGGGATGACGAATCCACGGTCGCCGCTCAGTGGAGGATGCACAGATCGTGGCGATGGGCCATGAGCTCGGCATCCAGATCGAGGAACCAATCCAGGCGGGCATCCGTCTCGGCAAGGTCGATCTCCCGGGCCATGATCAGATAGGTCGCATAGTGGTTCCCCTCGGATTCGACCAGTGATTGGTAGAAGTTCGAAAGCGCCGGCTCCGGATCCGCGAGATGGCGGGCCAGGCACTGGAACTTCTCGCAACTCCGCCCTTCGATCAACGCGCACACGACCAGGTGATCGATCGCCGACTCACGACGACCTTGCCGGACACCCCTCATCATCCCGGTGATCCACTCACTGCGCTGCGGTTGGCCGAAGGACCAACCGTGCTTCTCCAGGATCGAGAGCACCTGTTCGAAGTGCTGGAGTTCCTCGATCGCGATCCGGTTGAGGACATGCACCTGCGGATACAGTTCGCGGTACTTTTCAAGGTGGATGGCAGTGGTCGCCGCCTTGCGCTCCAGATGCGCGTGGTCCACCAGCAATTCGTCCAGACGGCGGGTGACACGGGATGCCCAATCGGGATCCACCGGGCGACGCAGCATGAGCATGACCCGAAGCTAAATCCCCCAGAAGGGGTCGGTCCATCATATTTACAAAAAGGGGTCACTCTTTATGATCCGGGTCCGCCTGCCCCTTGATGAAATCCACGCATTTCCTTGGCTTGGAGCCCCAAACAGGGACTTCCACGCGATGGGAGGTCATTCCAAGCGCCTGCATTCGCCCAGGGCCGCCTCACCCAACTGTCGCCTACGGCGGTCGCTGCGTGGTCGATCGCCGAATCCAAGCCGCTAAAATTTTTCCAAAAAGGTGTTGTCAGTCCGCCGATGGTCGACTTAACTATTCCCGTTCTTACGAACGCTGCGACGCAAACAGTTGCAGGGTTCATCAACCGGGCTGGTTGAAGCTGAAACAAACTTCAACCCGATTTTCTGTCGCCTGAAAGGGCGGCTTTTTCGTCGAGCCAGGTTGAGTTCATTGAAAATTGAAATGCACGATGAGTGAAGAGC
>CAIOKD010000324.1 GCA_903858835.1 uncultured Verrucomicrobiota bacterium | reverse complement strand
GTAGACCTTGCCATGCCGCCGGGCCACGGCACCCAGGGCCTCGATGGGGTTCAGGATGCCGGTGGTGGTCTCGCAATGCACCACGGCCACGTGGGTGATGGCCGGATCGGAGGCCAACAGCGCGTCGAGGGCCTCGGGCGTCGGCGGGGTGTCCTCGGGCGTGCGCAGGATCGCATGGGCGATGCGGGCGTGCTGGAGCATGAGGATCATACGCTCGCCGTAGGCTCCGTTCGAAAGCACCGCCACCTTGCCCTGCGGCGGGATGGCCGTCTGGAAGACCGCCTCCACGCCGAAGGTGCCGCTGCCCTGCATCAGGATGGCCTCCCAACCCGTCTCGCGCGAAACCCCGCCCAAAGCCAGGATGGCCTGGCGCACCTCGGCCACGAGGGCGTTGAACTCCCAGTGCCAGGAACCGGCATCGTGGAGCATGGCCTGCTTGACCGCGAGCGAGGTGGTGAGCGGGCCGGGGGTGAACAGCAGGGCGTCTTGGGAAGTGGGAAGCTTGGGCGTCATGGTGGTCGGGTCGCCCTCGGGGCGGTGTTCCGCGGACGACGGGTCCAGCATCCACCAGGATCGGTCCCGCAATCAATTCCGGCCCGCAGCGATCCGCGCGGCGATCGGGCCTCACCCCCCGGGAGTCGCCGCACCCGAAAACCAACCCGGAATCCAGTCCTCGGTTGAAAGGCGGGTCCGGGGTTCCTAGCCTCCCGGGAAGCAGACTCCCTCACCCGACGCCCCTCATGAATCCAACCCAACCCCGCCGCACGTTCCTCTCCACCGTCGCCGCCGCTGCCGCCGCCACGGCGGTCCTGCCCTGGGCCGGCTGCAAGCCCTCGGAGGGTGGCGCCGCCGGATCGGCCTCGGAGGGCGGCATCAAGGTGGGCGAGTTCTGCTCCCTGACCGGCACCGAGGCGACCTTCGGCGTGTCGTCGCACGAGGGCACCGTCCTGGCCATCGAGGAGATCAACAAGGCCGGCGGCGTGCTGGGCAAGCCGATCCAGCTCCTGCACGAGGACAACCGGTCCACGGCCGGCGAGTCGGTGACCATCGTCAAGAAGTTCATCAGCCGCGACAAGGTGGTGGCGGTTCTCGGCGAGGTGGCCTCCGGGCGTTCGCTCGAGGCCGCGCCGGTGTGCCAGGCCGCGGGCATCCCCATGATCTCGCCCTCCTCCACCAATCCGAAGGTGACGGCCGTTGGCGATTGCATCTTCCGGGTCTGCTTCACCGATCCCTTCCAGGGACGGCTCATCGCCGAATTCGCCCGCAAATCGCTGAAGCTCTCGCGGGTGGCGGTGTTCTCCGACGTGTCCTCGGCCTACGGCGACGGCCTGCGCCAATACTTCACCGATGCCTTCACCGCGGCCGGCGGGCAGGTGGTGGTTCAGCAGAAGTACTCGTCGAAGGACAAGGACTTCAAAGCGCAGCTCACGGCCATCAAGGCGGCCAATCCCGAGGGCATCTGCGTGCCGGGCTACTACAACGAGGTCGGGCTGATCGTGAAGCAGGCCCGCGAGCTGGGGATCACCGTGCCGATGTTCGGCGGCGACGGCTGGGAGGCTCCGGAGCTCATCCAGATCGCCGGCGGCGACGCGCTGAAGAACACCTACTACTCGACGCATTTCTCGCCGATCCAGGACACCCCCGAGGCCCAGCGCTTCGTGGCGGCCTACAAGGCGCGCTTCAACGGCAAGGTGCCCGACGCGATGGCAGCCCTCGGCTACGACTCGGCCAAGATCCTGGCCGACGCCATCACCCGCGCTGGCTCGCCCGATCCGGCCAAGATCAAGGCCGCCCTGGCCGCCACCGACCTGGTCGCGGCCAGCGGACGCACCCGCATGGATGCCCAGCGCAATCCGCCGAAGGCCGCGGTGATCCTCACCGTCGAGGACGGGAAGTTCAAATTCCTGCAGACCATCGCTCCCTGAGACGCCGGCCGGGCTTGAAGCGGAATGAGCCTGGGCGGCGCGAACCCGGGACTTCCGTCCCCGGGGGCTGCCCGATAGGGTGCCCCCATGTCCCCCGAAATCGAGACCTCCCACGGACGTATTGCGGGCTCGTCCGGGGGCGGTCCCCTATCGCGTGCCTACGGCCTGGCACGCCGTCGCTACCTGTCCGCGGGGGTGGACACCGAGGCCGCCCTCGCGACGCTGTCCGGCATCTCCCTCTCGATCCAGTGCTGGCAGGGCGATGACGTGCAGGGATTCGAGGGCGACGCCCCCGGGTCTCCGGGGGGCGGGCTGGCCATCACCGGCGCCCATCCGGGACGGGCTCGGACGCCGGCCGAACTCAGGACCGACCTCGAGTGTGCGCTGTCGCTGATCCCTGGCCGGCACCGGGTCAACCTGCACGCCATCTACGGCGAGCCCGACGGGAAGACCCCGCTGCGGCGAGATACCCTCGGCCCGGGACACTTCCGGAACTGGGTGGCATGGGCGCGGGACCTCGGCCTGGGGCTCGACTTCAATCCCACCTGCTTCGCCCATCCGATGGCCGCCGACGGCCTGACCCTCTCCCACCCGGACCGCGCGGTGCGGCGGTTCTGGATCGCGCATTGCCGCAGGGCCCGTCGCGTCGCCGCATTCCTGGGCCGGGAGCTGGGCTCGCCCTGCGTCTGCAACGTCTGGGTCCCCGACGGCTTCAAGGACACCCCCGCCGATCGGGGCGCCGCGCGCGCGCTGCTCGCCGAGTCGCTCGACGCGGTGTTCGCCGAGCGCCTCCCGGCCCGCCACCTGGTCGACTCGGTCGAGCCCAAGCTCTTCGGCATCGGCGCGGAGAGCTGCACCGTGGGCTCCCACGATTTCCTGTTGGCCTACGCCGTCCAGCGCCGCAGGCACCTCTGCCTCGACATGGGGCATTTCCACCCCACCGAGAGCGTGGCCGACAAGCTCAGCGCGGTGCTGCCATTCGTTCCGGGCATCCTGCTGCATGTCAGCCGTGGCGTCCGCTGGGACAGCGACCACGTGGTGACCCTCAACGACGACCTGTCGGCGCTGGCGAGGGAGGCCGTGGCCCCCGGCGTGCTGCCGAGGGTCCGACTGGGGATGGATTATTTCGACGCCAGCATCGACCGGGTGGCGGCCTGGGTCATCGGGGCGCGCGCCCTCGGTCGGGCTTTGCTGTCGGGCCTGCTGGAGCCGCCGGGCATCCGGACCGCCGAGGCCCGCGGAGACCGGACCGGTCGGCTGGCCCTGCAGGAGGAAGCCAAGGGATTGCCCGCCGGCGCCGTCTGGGACGAGCACTGCCGTCGGCACGGAGTCCCCGTGGGCGAGGCCTGGCTCGAACGGGTCCGCCGCCACGCCGAACGCACGAGCCGTGAACGGACCGGCCCTTCGGATACTTCCCGAGCACCATGAGCCCGCAGGTCCATCTCGGAATCGATGTCGGCGCCGAGAGCGGCCGGGTCATGGCCGGGCTCTGGGATGGCCGCCGCATGGCGCTCGCCGAGGAAGCGCGCTTCGCCAACCGCACGGTCGAGATGGGCGGGGTGCTGCGCTGGGATCCGGCCGGACTCTGGAGCGGCATCCGCGACGGCCTGGCCCGCGCGGGTCGCAGCCATGGCGACCGCGTGGTATCGGTCGGAGCCGACACCTGGGGCCTCGACTACGTGTTGCTCTCCGGATCGGGCGAGCTGCTGGGACTGCCCCGCTGCTACCGCGACCCCTCGCACCCCGCCGCGTTCGAGGCGGTGCTGCAGCGGATCCCACGGGCCGAGCTCTTCGACCGCACGGGCATCCAGTTCATGCCCATCAACACGCTGTACCAGTGGTTCGCGCACCAATCCCTCAGCCCGGAGACCCTCGGGGCGGCGCGGCGGTTCCTGTTGATGCCCGACTGGATCCATCACCTGCTCTGCGGCTCGGAGTGCGTGGAGTTCACCAACGCCACGACCACCCAGTTCTTCGATCCACGCGGCCGGTCCTGGTGCGTCGACCTGCTCGATCGCCTCGGCCTGCCCACCGGCCTGCTGCCCGAGGTGGTCCCCCCGGGGACGCGGCTGGGACGACTTCTGCCCCGCACCGCCTCGGCGACCGGTCTCACGACGGCCGAGGTCGTGGCCCCAGGCACCCACGACACCGCCTCGGCCGTGGTGGGCATCCCCACCGGGTCCACCGGCCGGCCGGGATGGGCCTACATCAGCTCCGGCACCTGGTCGTTGGTGGGCTTCGAGTCGGCGACGCCCCGCCTCGGCCCCGAGGCGCTGGCCCTGAACATCACCAACGAGGGTGGCGTCGAGGGCACCTGGCGGGTGCTGAAGAACGTGATGGGACTCTGGATCCTCCAGCGATGCCGGGCCGACCTCGCGGGCAGCGGGACACCCACCGACTACGCCACGCTCGCCGCCCGCGCTGGCGAGGTGCCTCCGCTGCGCAGCCTCATCGATCCCGACCATCCCTCCTTCCTGAACCCTCCCGACATGCCCGCAGCCATCGCCGAGTTCTGCCGGCGCACCTCGCAGCCCGTCCCGGAGGGCGAAGCCGCTCTCGCGCGCTGCGTATTGGACAGCCTGGCGCTGAAATACGCCGCCGTGTTGAGGGGGCTCGAGTCGCTGGCCGGCCACCGCTTCGAGGTCGTGCACATCGTAGGGGGCGGCTCCCGCAACACGCTGCTCAACCAATCCACGGCCGATGCGCTGGGATGCACGGTGCTGGCGGGGCCTGCCGAAGCCACCGTGCTCGGCAACGTGCTCTGGCAAGTCCGCGGACTGGGCGAGCTGGGGTCCCTCGCCGAGGTCCGGGAGGCGGCCCGGGCGTCGGTGTCGGTCGAGCGTTTCGAACCCTCGGCCCGGCGCGACGCCTGGATCGCGGCCGCGGCGCGCCTCGAGGCGCTGTAAGGGGGCGACCGATGATCCGGAGGGCGTTCGTCATGTCGGTGCACGAGGGCCACGAGGCC
>CAIOKD010000323.1 GCA_903858835.1 uncultured Verrucomicrobiota bacterium | reverse complement strand
GGTTCACCGGGGGCACCAGACGCTCGTCGTCGGTGAGGCTCGGGCGCTCGTGGATGCCCATCATCAGGGGGATGCTGGGCCCATAGATGTCGCAGTCGAGGAGCCCGACCCGCAGGCCGGCCCGTGCGAGCGCGCAGGCCAGGTTGACCGAGCAGGTGGACTTGCCGACCCCGCCCTTGCCCGAGGCCACCGCCACCACGCGCCCCACCCCGGGCATGCGGTTGCGCTGGGGAACCCCGGTGTTGGCTCCCGCCGCCGCGGCCGACGTCGGCACCTGTACCTGCACATGGGCATCGGTGATGCCCTCAAGACGGTCCCGAAGCGCCGCCTTGGCTGCATCGGCGATCTGGCGGCCGATCTCCGGATTCGGGGAGGTCAATTCAAGCAGCACGCCAACCGCACCGCCGTCGATCTGGATACCCTTGACCAACCCGAACGAGACGATGTCGCGGCTGTATCCGGGATACTTGATGGTACGCAGCACCTCCAGCACGGAGGATTCTTGAATATTGGCCATGGCAGATGGGATCGGGAGAAATCCGGTGTTGGAATTGCTGTCGGGACTGGGGCGACGACGGAACAAAAATGGGGCGGAGTCGCTGCACCGAGGTTGGCACCCCGGAGTCCACGACTCCACCCCTGGAATCGGTCTATCCGCGGATCATTTGGCCGCGACGGCTCCGCGCTTCTTGTCGGAAAGCGCCCGCAGGAACGCCGTCAGATGGGCCGTCTCGTCGTCGGAAAGCTTCTTGCCCAACTGCAGCCAAGCCATCTTCTGGACGGTCTGCTCCAGGGTCTTCTGGGAGCCATCGTGGAAGTACGGGGCCGTCAGGGCGATGTTGCGCAGGCTGGGCACCTTGAAGACGAACTCGTCGTAGTCCTCCTTGGTCACCTCGATGCGCCCCTTGTCGGAGGCGTTCTCGTAAGGGTTGAGGATACCCAACTTCTTGAAGTCGTTGCCCCCGAGGACCGGGCCCGCATGGCAGGTGGTGCAACCGATGGTCAGGAAGGTGTCGAGCCCCTTCAATTCGGCGGCCGTGAGCGCCTTGTCGTCGCCCTTGAGGAAATCGTCGAAGCGGTCATGGGTGCGCAGGGTGCGCTCGAACGACGCGACGGCCTTGGCGAAGTTGTCGTAGGTCACCGGGTCGGCTTCGCCCGGGAAGGCCTTCTTGAAGGCGCCGACGTACTTCTTCTCGGCCTTGAGCTTGGAGATGACGGCGGCCTCGTTGGGCATGGCCATTTCGCCGGGGTTCAGCACCGGGCCCTTGGCCTGGTCTTCCAGCGTCTTGGCGCGGCCGTCCCAGAACTGGGCGACATGGAAGCCGGCGTTGAGCACGGTCGGCGAATTGCGGCCGCCGCGCTTGCCGAAGGCCCCGGGCGAGGTCGGCTCGTTGTCGACGCCGCCGCGGTTCTGGTCGACGGCGTGGCAGGAGTTGCACGACTGCGTGTTGTTGGCCGAGAGCTTCTTCTCGAAGAACAGGTCGCGGCCGAGCTTCACGCGGGCCGGGGTGTCGTTCTCGGAACCCGGCATCTTGTCCGGAATCGGGGCCAGCACCTTGAGGGCGCTGGAGCGCAACTCGGCAGGAGTGGCCGCGCTGCTGGAAGTGCAGACCCACAGGAGGGCCGACGCGGTCAAAGCATGAGCCAGAGGCGTGTTCATGTTCATCAACGGGATGCTATTACGGGATCAGGATTGTGCAACTCGGCGGGAACCCTCCCACCGGAAAGGATGCGAAGCCTTGGACGGGGAATCGGCAGGCCCCGTCCAGCCCCGACGGATTCAGTGCGCGGGTTTCCCCGAGACATCGGCCGCGTGCTGGCTGAAGGACTTGCCCCGGCCGGTGGGGGCGATGACCGAGTCGATGACCCCGCGCTCGAATTCGTCCCACATCGGGGACATCCCCCGCAGCTTGGAGACGATCTTCGCGAAGGTCTCGACGACGTAGTCGATGTCGGCCTCGGTGTTGGACTCACCAAGGGTCATGATGATGTTGCCCTGCGCCAGCGCATGATCGAGGCCGATGGCACCCAGCACGTGGGAGATCTTGAGACTCTTGCTCACGCAACTCGACCCGCTGGCCACGGCGATGCCGTTCATGTCGCAGAGCAGCAGCTGGCCCTCCCCCTCGATGAACTCCGTCGAGAGGTTGAGGTTGGTGGCGATGCGATCGGGTCCGGGTTCGGGTCCGTTGAGCTGGATGTAGGGGATCGTCAGCTTCAACCCCTCCCACAAGCGCTTCTGGAGCGGAGCCACGTGGGCGATCCGGCCCTGCAGGCGCTCGCGGGCGACCTCGGCCGCCAGCCCGCCGCCCACGATGGCCGGGATGTTCTCGGTGCCGGCACGGCGACCGCCCTCCTGAACCCCCCCGTGGATCACGCTGACGATGCGGGCCTTGCGATTGCGGTAGAGCACACCCACGCCCTTCGGCCCATAGAAGCGGTGCGGCGAGAAGCTCACCATCGCCGCGCCCCATTCCTTGACATCGATGGGCAACCACCCGGCGCTGGCCTCGCAATCGACGTAAAGCGGCACGTTCTTGGAGGCGCAGATCCGCCCCACCTCGCGCATGGGTTGGATGGCACCGATGTCGTGGTTCACGTGGTGCACGGCCACGAGGACCGTCTGCGGGGTGATGGCCGCCTCGAGTTCGTCCAAGCGGATCATCCCCTGCGGGGTGACACCGACCCGGGTGCAGGTCCACCCCTGTTTCTCGAGGAATTCGACCGAATTCATCACGCTCGGGTGCTCGGTCGCCGAGATCACCAGGTGCTTGCCCTTGCGCTCATTGGCGTAGGCCGCGCCTTTGATGGCCAGGTTGGCCGATTCGGTGCCGTCGGAGGTGAAGAAGATCTCCTCGTCGCTGTCGGCACCGATCAGCGCGGCCATCTGCTGGCGGGCCTTCTTCAGGGCATCGCGGACCCGAAGCCCATGCTGGTGCAACGAGGAGGCGTTGCCGAAGTACTCGGTGAAATACGGCCGCATGGCCTCGAAGACCTCCGGCAGGACCGGGGTGGCGGACTGGTGATCCAGAAAGACGTGTCTCATGGCGTTTCCAGGGGAGCGTTTCGGCGGAACAGATGGGACGGGAATGGCAGCGGTTTCAGGGCTCCGGAAGGGCTCCGGAAGGGCGACCTGTCGGAAAAAGGGCGGCTCAGGCATGGGCACCATGGGACCTCTGGCCGCCCCAGGGAGCCACGGTGTCTGCAAGCGTGGGAGAATCGTACCGGTGGCGCGGGGCTCCCCGGGCAGGAACCCGGAGATACCCCGCACCGGCGCACCATCAGGCGGATACCGACTCCGCGGCCGTGGCCTTGGCGGCGGCCGCCGGATTCCGCTTCACGTAGTCTTCCAGGGCCGCCTTCAGGGCCTCCTCGGCCAGCACCGAGCAGTGGATCTTCACCGGAGGTAGACCGCCCAGGGCATCGACCACCTCCTGATTGGAGAAGGCCATCGCCTCATCGATGGTCCGCCCTTTGATCAACTCGGTTGCCATGCTTGAGCTGGCGATCGCGGAACCGCAGCCGAAAGTCTTGAAACGGGCATCTTGGATGCGACCATCCTTGATCTTCAGGGAGATCTTCATGATGTCACCGCAGGCGGCGGCCCCCACCTCTCCCACACCATCGGCGTCCTTCAGGTCCCCCATGTTCCGGGGATTCATGAAGTGTTCCATTACCGTCGAATTGTACAGGGTATAGGTTTCGCTCATAAAATCAGGTTCAGAAATCAGGTTTGTTTTAGCAGGACGGATCCAACCGTGAGGACCCGAAAGCGGCCGTTTCCGGCATGGCGGGGCTCATGGTGGCCCCGGAATCGGCGGCCGATACCTCATGGGAGACCGCCAGGGGGATTCGAGAACCGGGATGCTGCCGGGCCTGCTGGATCAACCCATTGGGCAGGTGTCGTCCACCCAGCGTGGCGAGGCTGGTGCCGGAGAACACTTCCTTCATGCGCTCTTGGGCCTCGGCCAGCAGACCGCACAGCGCGCAACCCCGACTGTGCTCGCAACCGGCGTCGACCTCGAGACACCGTTGGAGGGCGATGGGGCCCTCGATCGACTCGATCACCTCCAAGACCGAGATTTCGGATGCTGGACGCGCCAGGTAGAATCCGCCACCCGACCCCCGCGACGAACCGATCAGGCCCGACTTGCAGAGGTTCTGGAAAATCTTTCCGAGGAAGCTCTTGGGCACCGACTCCTCCTCGCACAACACATCGATCATCACCACCTCGCCGAGCGGCCTGCGGGAAAGGGCAATCAGCCCGAGAACCCCATATTCTGCCGCCTTGGTGATTTGCATGCCGTTGAACCAGACCAATTCCGTCTGGAATGAACCCAAGCTACCCCCCATCCCCGTCCTGTCAAACGGATTCAAGACCATTTTAATCCGATTTCCCCCAAGGGACAGGCTCCTCGGACAGGGACAGGCTCCTCGGACAGGGACAGGCTCCTCGGACAGGGACAGGCTCCTCGGACAGGGACAGGCTCCTCGGACAGGGACAGG
>CAIOKD010000322.1 GCA_903858835.1 uncultured Verrucomicrobiota bacterium | reverse complement strand
CGAAAAACAAATCCCGTGCCCTTCGAACCATTGCCGAGATGGAACTGGGCGCCCCGTTTAACAGGGAAACCCGCAGACTTTAGCTGGGGAATGACACCCAATTCTGAAAGGATTTCGTGGTTGTAGGGGAGCAGGGATTCTCCGATGTGGAATCTTGGAAACCGCTCTTTTTCCAACAAAAGCACCCGATGGCCGGCACGGGCCAAGTACGATGAAGAGCAGCTGCCGGCCGGGCCTCCGCCAAGAACGATGGCATCGTATTCAGGGAACACGGCTCGCAAAGTGCCTCTGACACTCTTGCTATGACAAGATCAACCCGCCCGTAGAATCGGCTGGTGTCTCTCGCCCCAGCGCTGGAAATCAGCCTTGGATACCAACCAGCGCGGTGTGCGTTCTTGAATGCTGCCAGTTAGTCACCACCGCTTGTTCGGGCAATCCTTTGGTGGTTTGTGAAACCAATCCCGGAGAAACTGTCTACCATGGTTTCTGGGTGCGAGTTGCCCCCTCCTGCAAAGGGAGGAGACCTGGATTTATCTGATGGTCTGCTCGGACGCATTGGTTACGCCGAGGAAACGTCTGGCGGTTGAAGAACCCAGGCTACTTCATGTGAGTCCCGGGAGTTTCCCCGTAAATCCTTCCGATGAGTTCTGCGGCAATTTCTGGTGGGTCAGGAAAGGTGTGAAAGAACGAGTTCTTGAACTGCGCCGAACCGATCTCCGCGTGGTTGATCGGGTCGTGGAAGGAGATCTTGACCTTGTCTGGATACATCACCATGTCCCACGTCCAAACATCCGTGTAGTAGACGTAGAACTGGGTGCCAGGCGGGATTGCTTCACGGGTCCCTCGTGTGACCATAACGCCGCGGCTGACAAGGACGCGTTCGATTTCGCCAAGGAAACCACGATCCTTGCTACTCGCGACCACGATGTGTGCCTGTTTCAGTTTGGAAAGGTCATACTGACCCGAGCGGGAAGCCGGAGTGACTGTATGGCAGCCCGAGAAGAACGGCATCGCAAGCAAAAGGGTAGCAACGTACACAAGAAAGGGTTGGTTCATGCATCCGTGGATAGAGTGTTGATCCTAATCGTCAAACTGAATCCAACGCCGGCAAACCCTGATCTGTTGAGGGACCAAATGTTGGGACAGGGGCGGCGCTTGATTTTCCGCGGGAAGCCGACTGGAGTGATCGGCCATGAAGGGCGCATGGACGGGTATCTTGGCGGGAATGGTCTTCGCGGTCGGGTGCGGCCGTCAGGAGCCTGTCGCTGGGAAGGGGAATGCCGGTGATGTCGCGTCATCGCCGCTCTCGGCGCCGGTGGACTACCTCGCGGCCAACGCGGCCGGGAAGAAGGCCGCCGAACGTACCGCAAGCCTGGCGCCGGTGCAGGGCGCGCTCCAGATGTTCCACGCCGCCGAAGATCGGTATCCGAGCCGTCTCCAGGAATTGGTCGAGGCCGGGTTCCTCGCCCGTGTTCCCGAGGCCCCGCCCGGTCAGGTGATCCAGTACAATCCCGCCAACGGCTCGGTCGGCTGGGTCTCGTCACCCGCACGCTAGGATCGTAGCGGGTGCTCCAGGGACCGGAGGCTCACGGTGCGTCGAGGTCCACGAAGACGGGGCGGTTGGAGCGGGTGCCGGCGATGCGCTTGAGGTCGCCGGACACCGAGGCGAACATCACGCGGTTGGTATGCCCCTTGAAGCTGCCCGCGAGGGAGGTGGCACCGTCCGAGATGCGCACATTGTGCATGTTCTCGGCGGAAAAATCGATCACCAGCAGTTGATCCTCGTCGCGGTTCATCGCGGCGACGTGCAGCGACCGGCGCAGTTGGATCGGTTGTTCCCGCGCCACGGAGCCAGTCTTGAGGTCGTACCAGGTGTTCCGGTCGCCCGAGAGGGCCAGCACGGCGCCCGCCTTCGGTGAGACGACCAGGTGGCTCGGATTCATGCCCGGGATGGGGGACATGAAGTTGGTGGCGCCGTTGGAGGCGTTCCAGGACATCAGGCGTTCATCGGTGATCCTCGCGGAATGGAATCCGCGGATCTCCTCCCAAACGATGGTCCGGGTGTAGGCCAGCAGCGTCTGGCCGTCCGGAGTGAAGGCCAGGGTGCCCACGCCGCACTGCGGCAGGCTCCAGAGCACCTGTCCCGTGGCCAGGTCCCAGACCATCAGCGTCGCGGCCTCGGAGGTCTGGCTGATGCCGACCGGCTTGACGATCGCCCCGGCGGCGGCCAGACGTTTGCCGTCCGGTGACAGGGCGCAGACCAACTGCGAGCCGAGGGTCGAGGAGGCGATGATCGGTTCCTTGAGCCGGAGGCTATGCCGCAGCGCGCCATCGGGGATCGACCACACCTTGAGAAGACCGGAAGTGCCGCTGGCGCTGACGAGGGTCTTGCCGTCCTCGGAGAACTGCATCCAATTCACCGTCGCCCCGTGCCCCCCAAGGTCCGCCTCGCGCCGGCCATCGGCGGTCCTCCACAGCACCACCGACCCGCCGGACGGGGGAAGGTTGGTGTTCGTCGCATCCTTGCGGGCCTGGGCTCCCCCGGCGATCCACCGGCCATCCTGGGACTGGGCGTAGGAAAAGAAGAGGGTGTCGTTGGTGCGGGTCTCGAGGGGGGTGAACTTCGCGGCCCAGGCCGAACCTCCCAGGAGGAACCCCATTCCGATGGACTGCCATAGACGCATCATGGGGCAGACGGTAGGCCTCGGACCCACGGTTTCGCCAATCGAAAGATGAGCCGCAGGCCGGGCGCGGGATCGATGGATGCGAAAAGGCCCGGAGATCGTGGAAGGTCTCCGGGCCTGAAGTCGCGGTGGCTCTTGTCGAGACGCCGCCGATCGGCTTCAGCGGCCCTTGGGCAGGGCGCTGCGGCCGGCGTACACGGCGTTCTTGCCGAGCATCTGCTCGATGCGCAGGAGCTGGTTGTACTTGGCGGTGCGGTCGGTGCGGCTGAGCGAGCCGGTCTTGATCTGGCCGCAGTTCGTCGCGACGGCGATGTCGGCGATGGTGCTGTCCTCGGTCTCGCCGGAACGGTGGGAGAGGACTGCCGTGTAGTTGTTCTTCTGGGCGAGTTCGACGGCGTCGAGCGTCTCGGTGAGGGAACCGATCTGGTTCACCTTCACGAGGATCGAGTTGGCGGTGCCGGTCTCGATGCCCTTGCGGAGGAACTTCACGTTGGTGACGAAGAGATCGTCGCCCACGAGCTGGGTCTTGCCGCCGAGCTTGTCGGTGAGCTTCTTCCAGGTCTTCCAGTCGCCCTCGGCGCAGCCGTCTTCGATGGAGACGATCGGGTACTTGGCGCAAAGGCGGGCGTAGAATTCCACCATCTCGTCGCCACTGAGCTTCTGGCCGGTGCTCTTCTTGAAGACGTAGGTCTCGTTGCCGGTGTAGAACTCGGAGGCCGCGACGTCGAGGGCGAGGAAGATGTCCTTGCCCAGCTTGTAGCCGGCGTCCTTGACGGCGGCGGCGATGGCGTCGAGGGCCGCGTCGGCGCTCTCGAGCTTCGGGGCGAAACCACCCTCGTCACCGACGGCGGTGCTGAGGCCCTTCTTCTTCAGCACGGCCTTGAGGGCGTGGAAGATCTCGGTGATGGCGCGGAGGCCCTCGCTGAAGGTCGCGAAGCCGTGGGGCATCACCATGAATTCCTGGAAGTCGATCGGGGCGTCGGAGTGGGCGCCGCCGTTGATGACGTTGGCCATGGGCACCGGCAGGACCTTGGCGTTGGGCCCACCGAGGTACTTGAAGAGGGGCTGGCCCAGGGTCGCGGCCGCGGCCTTCGCGTTGGCGAGGGAGACCGCGAGGATGGCGTTGGCGCCCAGCTTGCCCTTGGTCTCGGTGCCGTCGAGCTCCAGCATGGTCTTGTCGACGGTGAGCTGGTCGAAGGCATCGACGCCGGCGAGGGCCGGTGCGATCTTGTCGGTGACGTTCTTGACGGCCTTGCTGACGCCCTTGCCGAGGTAGCGCTTCTTGTCGCCGTCGCGCAGCTCGATGGCCTCGTGCTCGCCAGTGCTGGCGCCGGAGGGGACCGCGGCGCGACCGACGGCGCCGGAGTCGAGGAGGACGTCGACCTCGACGGTGGGATTGCCGCGGGAGTCGAGGATCTCGCGGGCCTGGATATCAACGATGTTGCTCATGTACGTGTTCAGGATTCGTTCCGAAACACCGAGAAAACCGCAGGCGACCCCGACCGTCAAGGAGACCGCGACCGCCGGCCGGGTGTGGCGGGCCCGTGTCGGGAAGGCCTTGGCCGTGAAAACCTGCCGCCAAGGGGACCCACGGCCGGAGCTTCCACCGGCTTGACCTCGGCCCGTTTTTCCCGGACACCGGGTGCGGTGAGGAACATCGTCTATTTCGATCTGGAGACGCAGAAGTCGGCCGACGAGGTGGGCGGCTGGTCCAACATCCGGGACATGCGGATGAGCCTGGGGGTCACCTACTCCACGGCGCGCGGCGGTTACGAGATCTACGGTGAGGACCGGGTCGATGCCCTGATTCGCGAACTCCAGCGCGCCGACCTGGTCGTCGGGTTCAACAACCTCCGCTTCGACTACGAGGTGCTCCACGGATACACCGTCTTCGACCTCACTCAGTTGCCCACGCTCGACATGCTGGTCAAGCTGATGGAGACGCTGAAGCACCGGCTGTCGCTGGACTCCATCGCCGAGGCGACCTTCGGCCTGGGCAAGACCAGCGAGGGACTCCAGGCCATCGAATGGTACCGCGAGGGCAAGATGATGGAGATCGCCGAGTACTGCTGCTTCGACGTGAAGATCACCAAGATGGTGCATGAATTCGGCACGACCCACCGGCAGTTGTTCTACAAGAACCGCTTTGGCACCCGCATGACCGCCCCCGTGTCCTGGTGAACCACGCCTGCGACGGTGTGGGTCCGATCAAGTGCGTTCAGGGTGCGGGGTTCGCGTCGAGGTAGGCCTGGAATTCCGACGGGTCGAGTTCGCCGTCGCCGTTGCGATCCCAGGCCTTCAGCTCGGCCTTCGGGCCCTGCCAGAGCCGCCATTCCACGAGATTCAGCCGTCCATCTCGGTTGAGGTCGCGCCGCTGCAGGATCCTCGAAGCCGCAGAGCCTTTGGACGCCTTGGAGGCCGAGGTGGGTTGTCTCTGGGAATTGGTGGGGAGGTTCGTCGGTGTGGGCGACAGCGCAGGTGCGGAAGGCGGGGCTGCAGGAACCGTGGGAATCGATGGCTCCACCGGGGGGCGAGGGATGGGGGACGGGGTGCTTTCCGGAGGGCGGGTCTCGGTCGATGTCGGGAGGCGCTCCAGCAGGGCCGTGGCGAGCTCGCTGAAGACACTGTCGGGGTGCTGCAGGATGAGGCGACGCAGGTGCAGGGCCATCTGGTCGGGTTGGTTCAGCGCCAGCGCATCATGCGCCATCGCCCGCAGGAAGGCCTGCTCGTCGGTCACGGATCCGCCCTCCGTCCATCGGAGCACCCCGGCGGCGTCTCCCGAGAAGAAGGCGAACACGGCCTTTTCCGAGGCCGTCAACGACGCCACCCGGGTCCGGATCTCCTCGGTCTCGAGGGCATCGGGAACCCAGCGGGGGGCTGGGATGGACAGCAGGGTGGATTTTTCGACGGCGTACAGCGGCGTGGCCCGGGCGAACTGGGTGTCGGCGCCCACCCACAAGTAGCGGTCGTCGACCGCCAAGGCGGTCACCGGGAACCCGAAGGAGAAACCACCGATCCATTTTCGGCTGCCGGGATGGAAGAGCAGGATCCGGGAGCGCATCGGAACCCAAGGATCGGCTGCCGCCATCCACAGGAAACCCCGGTCCATGGCCAGCGCCCGGATGCCGCCAGGGATGCGACTGGTGGGGGTGACCGGGTCGACCGCCACGCCGGTCTCGCGGGCCGCGCGTGCGAGGCGGGCCCGGAGCCGCATCCGGTCGCGGACGCCCTCGGCCACCCGGGCCCTCGCCGATTGGATGGCCGCCGCCGTGGGTTGCATGCCCGCGGCGATCGGGATGCCCAGGCCACCGGGCACACCCACTCCGCCGGTCCGTTCGCGAAACTCCACCTTCCCGGTGTCTGCCTGGAGGAATGCCAGACCGGCGTCTGTGCCGATCCAGAAACCGCCCTCCGCATCGGGGCAGACGGCGAGGATGCCGGCCGGATCCAGCTCGGGGGAACGGGGCTTGAGCGCGGGGGGCTGGGGGTTCCATCGGGTCGCCTCCACCTGGCGGACGGCGAGCCGTCGGTCGGTCGCCGCCAGCAGCCAGTCGCCAGAACCAGCAAGGAATCTCCAGCCCGAAGGGTCGCGGTCGCCGGTCGCCGCGGGCGCCGTGTCGATCCGGAGGAACCCGCGCTCATCGGGCGACAACCGGAACAAGGCGCCGGAATCGCCCAGCGCGAAGAATCCCCGTCGGGTGTCGGCGACAGCGGTAGGGTTCGCGCTCGTCATCCCCTGGGGCTGGCCGAAGGGATCCACGGCGAAGTTCTTGGCATCGAGCCGGGCGAGCCCGCCGTCGATCATGAGCCAGAGGTGCTTGCTCTGGGCTCGCAACCCGGCGACCGCGTGTCCCTGGAGGATCCCGGTGGCTGGTTCGAGGAGGTCCTTTCCGGGAAGATAGCTCCAGAGTCGACCCGCGTTCGGAGGCAGGTTGGTGTCGCCGAATGGGTGGGCCGAGATCCAGAGCCGATCCCCGGTGGAGGCCAGCGCGTGGACGTAACCCATCGGCTTCGTTTCCGGGAAGGCCACGGGGATCACCCGGACCTGCGGGATGACCGGGATCCAATCGAGCGGCCTGAGAGCGAAGGCGTCCCGGGGAACCTTGGACGGCGCGGACGGGGCCGCGGCCAGGGCGAGGATTCCGAAGGCCATCCAGGCCAGTGCCACGAACGGGTTCATGTCGGGGAAGGCGAGGAGGGGTGGGAATGGCCGAGGTTGGTGGCGGGGAGGCGGACGCCGGATCGCCATCCGCGGGCGACATCGGCCAGGATCGCCAGGGCCGCGATCGCTGCGGTCTCGGCCCTCAGGATCAAGGGACCCAGCGAGGCCGAGTGGGCCCCTGCCGTCCGGAACCGTTCCAGTTCCGCGGGACTGAAATCCCCCTCGGGACCGATGGCGACGGCCAGGGAGTCGTCGTCCAACCCCGTCGGCAGCGACCGCAGCACGGCACCCAGCGGTGGAGTTCCCGGTTCGAGCGACGCGACCAGCAGTCGGGTCCGGTTCGCGGGGCCGAGGCCCTCGAGAGCCCGGGGCAGGGGCAGGGGACCGACCAATTCAGGTAGCCAAGCGTTGCGGGACTGCTTGGCGGCCTCGATCAGCGTCTGCGACCACGAGGAACGCTTTCGCTCGGCTTCATCGGCCGGCACCCGGGCCACGCAACGTTCGGTCTCGAGCAGGACCACCCGGGACGCCCCGAGTTCGACCGACTTCTCGAGCACCGTCTCCAGGGCCTTGCCCTTCAGCAGTGCTTGGCAGAGGACGAGGTTCCCGGGCGCGCGGGCCTGGAGTTGCCGGTGGAGGGCCCGCACCTCGACGCCCCTGCGCCCCGAGACGAGGATCTCCGCCTCGATCAGCCCGCCCTGGCCGTCGATCACCTCCACGCGGTCCCCCGCTTCCAGCCTCAACACCTGGGAGGCATGTCGGGCCTCCGCGTCGGCGAGGGAGAAGACGGGGTTGGCGCACCGGTCCGGGGTCGAGTGGAAGCGGTGCATGGCGGTGTGGAAGTCGGTGGCCGGATCAAAAACCCGCCCGAACGGGCGAGCGGGGATGCCGATGGATCGCGCCCTGCCTATTTGAAGAAGTCCCTGGCCTTCTCGAAGAACCCCTTCGACTGCGGGTTGACGTTCTCGTCGCACAAACCGGCGAATTCCTCGAGCTTGGCCCGCTGGGCGGCGTTGAGGCGCTGGGGGATCTCGACCCGGACGGTCACGAGCAGGTCGCCCTGCCCGCCGCCCTGCAGGTCCTTCACACCTCGGGTCTTGAGGCGGAAGGTGCTGCCCGACTGCGTTCCCGATGGGATGGCGATGCGCGCCTTTCCGGTGAGGGTGGGCACGTCGATCTCACCGCCGAGGGCGGCCTGGACAAAGCGGATCGGCACCTCGCAGGTCAGGTCCCGCCCGTTGCGGCCGAAGATCTCGTGCTCCTGCACATGGATCATGACGTGCAGGTCGCCATTGGGTGCCCCGCGGACCCCCGCGGCCCCGTTGCCGGAGGAGCGCAACCGCACGCCGGTATCGACGCCTGCCGGAATGCGGATGCGGACCGAGGACTTCTGGTTGACCCGACCTTCGCCGGAGCAGACGCGACAGGGACGCTCGATCACCTTGCCCGCGCCGGAACACCGGGGGCAGGTCTGGCGCATCATGATGATGCCGGCGTTGCGGGTCACCTGGCCTCGGCCGCCGCAGGTCTGGCAGGTCACCGTCTTGGAGCCCTTCTCGGCTCCACCGCCGCCGCAGGGTTCGCAGCGGACCGGCTTGGTGAAGGTCAGTTCCTTCTCGGTGCCGTTCACCGCCTCCTCAAGGGTGATCTCCAGGTCGTACCGCAGGTTCTCGCCATGGGCTGGTTCGTCGTCGTCGCCGCCCCCGCCGCCGAAAAACTGCTCGAAGATGCTGCCGCCGCCCCCGCCGCCGCCGAAGACTTCGCGGAAGATATCGGACGGATCGTGGAAGCCTCCGCCGCCGCGGCCCGCGCCGGCGCCGGCCCGCATCCGCGGATCAAAGGCCGCATGGCCGTACTGGTCGTAGGCCGCCCGCTTCTGCGGATCATTGAGGGCCTCGTAGGCCTCGCCCAGTTCCTTGAACTTCTCCTCGGCCTCCTTGTCGCCGGGGTTCTTGTCCGGGTGGTACTGGACGGCGAGCTTGCGATAGGCCTTCTTGAGTAGTTCGGGCGTGGCGCTGCGGTCCACCCCAAGCACCTCGTAATAGTCGCGCTTCTTGGATGCGGCCATGGTTCAGGCTTGGCTCGGGGTGTTTTCGGCCGCGGAACCCGGCTTGCGGGCGACGACCACCGCCGCCGGTCGGAGCAGGCGATCCTTCATCCGGTAGCCCTTGCGGTTCTGGGACAGCACGTGTCCTTCAGGGACCTCGGAGGTCTCCTGCTGGGAGAGCGCCTCGTGCAGCGCGGGGTCGAACGGCTTGCCCAGCGCGTCGATCTCCTCGACGCCGTAGTCGGCGACGGTGTTCCGCAACTGTCCCTGGATCATGGCCACCCCGGCCTTCAGCGAGTCGACGCTGGTATTGGGCAGGGAGGCGGCCTGCATGGCCATCTCGAAGGTGTCGAGCACGGGCAGCAATCGGCCCATGACCGACTCGGTCGTGGCGCTGCGAACCTCGTCGCGTTCGCGGGCGGCCCGCTTCTTGAAGTTCTCGAAGTCCGCGTACAGTCGGACGTAGCGCTCCTGGGCCTCGGCCAGTTGGGCCGTCAGCGGTTCGGGGGTGGAAGTCTCCGCGTGCGTGCCCTGGGCCGCGGAATGGGCCTGGGCGGTATCGCCGGGCGGGACGGGATTTTCAGCGGTCGGAGTCTCACTCATGGTTCAAAATCTCAAAAACAGGCCCGTCAGAATAGGAGCGGAGCGGGGATCGGGCAATAGCCGCAGGCGGTATGGGACAGGGAACGTCCGCCGGCCGGGATTCCGACGTTCGGACGTGCTGGGAGCCGGGGTATCTCCGGGAGCCCGCGGCCGGGGCCGGGACTGCACCGGGGATCGGTCAGAGCAGCCCCTCCGTCTCCGGGAAGCCGCAGATGAGGTTCATGCTCTGCACCGCCTGGCCGGAGGCCCCCTTGAGGATGTTGTCCTCGGCGCTCATCACGATCAGGCGCCCGGTCCTCGGGTCGAGCCGCCACGCGATCTCCACCACGTTGGTGCCGACGACGTTCTTGGTGTCGGGCAATGCCTTGCCCTCGAGGAGTCGCACGAACGGGGCCCCCGAGTAGGCCTGGGCATAGCAGGCGGAGATCTCGGCGCCGAGGGTGGCCACGTCGGCCGGAGTCGCGAGGTGCCGGCTCGGAGCCAGGTAGAGCGTGGTCAGGATGCCGCGGTTCACGGGGATGAGGTGCGGCGTGAACTGCACGACGACCGAAGCACCCGCCGCCAGGGAGAGTTGTTCCTCGATCTCCGAGAGGTGCCGGTGCTTGGGGACGCCGTAGGGGCGGACGCTCTCGTTGCACTCGCAGAACAGGTAATCGATCTCGGCCTTGCGGCCCGCACCGCTCACGCCGCTGAGCGAATCGGCGATGATGCCCGTGGGACGGATCAGGCCCGCGCGCAGCAGGGGCAGCGTGGGAAGGAGGATGCTCGTGGGGTAGCATCCGGGCGAGGCCACCAGCCGCGCGCCCCGGATGGCTTCGCCGTGGACCTCCGGCAACCCGTACACCGATTGCGCCAGCAGTTCCGGCGCGGGGTGGTCGTGCGCGTAGAATTCCTTGTAGACCTCGGCGCTCTTCAGGCGGAAGTCCGCGCTCAGGTCGATGACCCGGCATCCGCTCCGCAGCAACGGAATGGCGAATTCGGCGGCCACCCCGTGCGGCAGGGCCAGGAAGACGATCTCGGCCTGCCGGGCGAGGGTGGCCGTGTCGGGGTCACTGAACTTCAACGACCGGGCCGTGGGGTGCGTGGCGAACCGGGGGAAGACCTGGGCGATGGTCTGGCCGGCGCTCTGCCGGGAGGTGACGGCGACGAGTTCCGCGCGGGGGTGGCGGAGGAGGAGGCGCACGAGTTCCTCGCCGGAATACCCGGAGGCACCCACGATGGCGACGCGGACGGAATTGGAGCTGGCATTCATGGTCTTGAAGGACGGGCAATCCTAGCGCATTCCCCGGTCGCGGGCGATCCCGGATTCGGGAGCCATCCGGAGCGGGGTGGGTGAAACAAAAAGCCCCGCCGATGATCGACGGGGGCTTTGTGCCTTGGACGCTGCAGATCGCACCCGTTGCCGGGTGGCCGAGGTCAGCGCTTGCTGAACTGGAAGCGCTTGCGAGCGCCGGGCTGACCGTACTTTTTGCGCTCCTTCATACGAGGATCGCGGGTCAGTAGGCCGTCGGCCTTCAGCAAGGGACGCAGGGCGGCGTCGGCCTCGATCAGCGCACGGGCGATGCCGTGGCGGACCGCGCCGGCCTGACCGATGGGGCCGCCGCCCTCGACGTTGACCGAGACATCGAACTTGCCCGAGGTCGCGGTGGTTACAAAGGGCTGCTGGACGGCCATCCGCTGGGACTCGAGGGGAAAGTACACCTCGAAGGCGCGACCGTTGACCTGGATCTTGCCGGAGCCGGCGGAGATGCGGACCCGGGCCACAGAGGTCTTGCGGCGACCGGTCCCGAGGAATTCGTTGGTTTTCGACATGGTGTGGAAGGGAAGGAGATGGGCCTATGGATCAGCCAGCGTACTTCATGTCGCTCGGGGACTGGGCCGCATGAGGATGGTTGGAGCCGGGGTACACCTTGAGCTTCGTCAGGAGCTGGTCGCCGAGGCGGTTCTTGGGGAGCATGCCCTTGACGGCGTGCATCACCAGGCGCTCCGGGTGGGCGGCGCGGACCTGGGCCACAGAGCGGTACTTCTCGCCACCCTTCCAACCGGAGTACGACATGAACAGCTTGTCGGACTCCTTCTTGCCGCTGAGGGCGACCTTCTCGGCGTTGATGACGACCACGAAGTCACCGGCATCGAGGTGGGGAGTGAACACGGGCTTGTCTTTGCCGCGCAGGGCGTCAGCGACTTGGACGGCGAGGCGGCCGAGGACGGCGCCATTGGCGTCGATCACGCGCCACGCTCGGCGCTGGACATCGACTTTGGGCAGATAGGTCTTCATCAAGTATCCGAAAGGTTCCGAAAAGGAGCGAAGTCTTTATCAAGGGAGTGCATCGCGCGTCAATCTTCGTTTTCTTCGCAGGCCGGGCCGATGCGGAAGCCGAAGCTCGAGGGGGAGAAGGGATTCGAACTCAGGAGCGTGGGGCCGCATCCGGGCAGGACCTCCGAAGCCAAGAGGTCCCCAAATCGATCGAGCATGGGCTTGACCCTTGGGGGTGGTGTGATTGCATCGCGGCGCCATGAACAAGTTCTTGACCCTCTCTGCCCTGCTGATCGGCCTCGCGAGCTTCACCGGTTGCTACCGGACCCAGGAAGGCCGGGTGAAGGTCGGTATGCCCTTCTCCTCGGACACCATCGAGAGCCGCTACGAGCGCCCGGCCGCCCAATTGTTCGAGGCCGCCAAGGCGACGCTGGTCTACAATGGGACGCTCACCTCCGAGGACGTGGTCCGCAAGACCCTCTCGGCCAAGATCGAGAACCGGACCCTTTGGGTGCGGGTCGAGGAGTTGGAGCCCAATGCCAGCCGCATTCTGGTTCAGGCCCGTCAATCCAACGGCAAGGCCGACATCATCCTCGCCAGCGAACTCGACAAGCAGATCGCGCTGCGGCTCCGCTGAGCCAACGTTCTGTCGCCGGGCCATGGGCCCTTCCGTGTCTTGCCATGGATCCGGCCCCGCAGTCCCCGGGAAATCCGCCCCCTTCGGCGGGTGCGGCGGCACCAAACCTGCGCGCACCAGTCTTGGTCGGCACCGAAATGGTCGCCGGGCTGGTGGCTGGCATCGGGGCCGGACTGGCCAGTGCCGTGTTCCTGTGGGCACTGGATGCGGTGACCGCCCTACGATGGGAGCACCGTTGGCTGCTGTTGCTGCTGCCATTGGCCGGCGTCTTGATGCAGCGCGCCTACCGGGCCTGGGGGCGCGGAGCGGAGCGGGGCAGCGGGCTGATTCTCGATGCGCTTCAGGGCGGATCGCAGCCTGTGCCTTGGACGATGGCCCCGCTGGTCTTGGGCGGCACCCTCCTGAGCCACCTCTGCGGGGGTTCCGTCGGTCGTGAAGGCACGGCGGTCCAGATGGGAGCCTCGCTGGCCGCGGTCTGGGGACGCCGTTTCCGCGACCGCCTGCCCGATCCCTCCGTGGTGCTGATGGCGGGTGTCGCCGGCGGCTTCGGATCGGTGTTCGGCACGCCCTGGGCCGGTGCCCTGTATGCCCTCGAATGGCCTGAACCGGGTCGCGTGGCGTGGCGGAGGGCGCTGCCTTGCCTCATTGCCGCCTGGGCCGGACACGCGACCTGCGTGGCCCTCGGAGTTCATCACACGGTCTACCCCTCGTCCGCCGGTCCGACCGTCCCCGCCTGGGGTGCGTTGGGTGCCTATGCGGTGGGTGGGGTGGCCTTCGGTCTGGCCGCCCGAGCTTTCGTGGCCTGTCTCCGGGCGTGGGGCCGGGGCTTCGGGGTTCTCCGCATCGGGCCCGGGGCTCTGCCGCTGGTGTCCGCCGCGTTGTTGATCGCGCTGACCTGGGCCCTCGGCACCGATGCCTACCTGGGCCTGGGGGTCACCGGCCGGTTGCCCGGGGATCCGTCGCTGGTCCGCAGTTTCGAGCCCGGCGGAGTCACCGCCTGGAGTTGGTGGTGGAAGCTGCTGTTCACCACCCTGACCCTGGCCGGAGGCTTCAAGGGCGGCGAGGTCACGCCCCTCTTCTTCATCGGCGCGGCTCTCGGTCAGGCGGTGGCGACGCTGGGGGGATGGCCTGTCGGCGAGTTCGCCGCCCTCGGGTTCATCGCCGTGTTCGCGGCGGCCAGCCACGCGCCCTGGGCCTGCGTCATCCTGGGCTGGGAACTGTTCGGGCCCGGTCTGATCGCCCCGGGATGCGTCGCCGTCGCGGTGGCGGATGCCGTCGCCACCGGCACGGGCCTGTCCGACCGACGCACCCGATCGCTGATCGTCAGTTGGATCCTCGACCGATGCCGGTCCGGCGGGCGGGGGCGCCCGGGAGCCGAGGTGTCGGGCGGCTAGAGGTCGTGGAGTTCGAACTCGTGGAGCTTGCGGTGCAGCGTCCGTCGGCTGACCCCGAGCTTCTTGGCGGCCTCGGTCCGGTTGCCTCCGCATTCCTGGAGCGCGTGGATGATCAACTGCTTCTCGGCCTCCCGGAGCGACAGTTTGCCGTTGGCCAGGGCCGGGGAAGGGGACGACGCGACAGGAGAACCGTCCAAGAGCGGGGTGCGCACCGATGCTGGCAGATCACGGGCCTGCACCTGGTCGCCGCGGCAGAGCACCACCGCGTGCTCGATCGAGGCCCTCAGTTCCCGCACGTTTCCAGGCCAACGGTACCGGAGCATCAGTTCCAGCGCCTCGGTGGTGAAGGCCCCGATCGCCTTGCCGTTCTCGAGGGCGAACTCTTTGAGGAAGGCGTTGGCCAGCAGCGGGATGTCGGCCACGCGTTCGCGCAGCGGGGGCAGGTGGATCGGTACCACCGCGATCCGGAAATAGAGGTCTTCCCGGAAGGTGCCGGCGCGGACCAGCGCCCGCAGGTCCTTGTTGGTGGCTGAGAGGAACCGCACATCCGCGTTCTGGGTGCGACCGGAACCCAGCCGCTCGTAGGTGCGCTCGCCGATCAGGCGCAGGAGCTTGACCTGGGTGGTGGCATCGATCTCGCCGATCTCGTCGAGGAAGAGGGTGCCTCCCTGGGCCTGTTCGACGCGGCCGATGCGCCGTTCGTTGGCGCCCGTGAACGCCCCCTTCTCATGCCCGAAAAGTTCGGCCTCGAGCAGGGTGGCGGGCAGGGCGGCGCAGTTGACCGTGACCAATGGTCCGCGGGACCTCCGGCTGAGTTGATGGATGGCCTTGGCCACCAGTTCCTTGCCGGTGCCGCTTTCGCCGGTGATGAGAACGGTGGCGGTGGAGGGGCCGATCTGCTGGATCTGCTCGAACACCTCTCGGATCGCCGGGGTCTCGCCGATGAAGCTCTCCATCCCGAAGCGTTGGTCGAGGCGCTGGTGGAGTTGCTCGTTCTCGGTCTCGAGGCGGGTGCGCCGGAGGGCCCGCTGGATCCGCAGTTCAAGTTCGTCGATCTGCAGCCGTCCCTTGCTGATGTAGTCGTCGGCCCCCTGCTTCATGGCCTCGACCGCCAGGTCCTCTGAGCCGTAGGCCGTCATGAGGATGCAGACGGGGGGCTTCGGCAGGGCCTTGGCCTTGCGGATCAGGGCCATGCCGTCCTCTCCGGCCATGCGCAGGTCGGTGAGCAGCACGTCCACCGGCTCCTTTTCCAGCAACTGCCAGGCGCCTGCCGCGTCGGGAGCGGCATAGACGTCGAATTTCTCCTCCAGGGCCGTTCTCAGCCCGTCGCGGGTCGACTTCTCGTCATCCACTATCAGCAACGTCGGAGTCACGGCTTCCAGCATAGGTGCCCCCCGGCATCCGGTCTGCTTTTTTCAGCCGTCCCGGAAGGG
>CAIOKD010000321.1 GCA_903858835.1 uncultured Verrucomicrobiota bacterium | reverse complement strand
ACAACGAAAAAACGGCACCTTCGGGTGCCGTTTTTCACTAGGTGGGGTTGGGCCCGAACGAGTCCGGTCCCGGTCAGCGGTGCGGGTGAGTGAACCCGATTTGCCCTGAAACGACCTTCGAAAGGCCTTTCCTCGGGGAATGACTGATCAGGCCTTCGGAGCAGCGGCCTTGGCGGCGGCGACCCGGTTGAACTGCAGCTGCAGGCGGGAGGCCTTGCGGCTGGCGGTCTCGCGCTTGAGCACGCCACCCTTGGCGGCACGGGCGTACGCGGAGGTGGCCACGGAAAGGGCGGCCTTGGCCTCGTCGAGCTTGCCGGCGGTCGCAAGCGCCAAGAACTTCTTCTCGAACGTCTTCACGCTCGACTTGACGGACTGATTGCGCGCGGCCTTGCGGGCGTTGCTGCGGACGCGTTTCTCGGCGGACTTCGTATTCGGCATAATCGGTTCCTAGAAAAGGCGGATTAGATACGGGGTCTTGAGTCGCCTTGTCAACGGGATGTTTGGCCCCTTGGCTTCGGTGAAACCATCTAAGTGCCAAAAAATCTGAAAGAACCGACCTCGACCCTGCGAATCCCTTCATTGACCGCCCGATGTCGGGCGGATCGAAACATCAACATCATCCAAAACACAGACCCCATGAATCGCATGTATCGTCCCCTGGTTCGTCGCATCGCCCTTGCCGCCTTCGCCCTCGGCATGGCTGTCCACATCAACGCCGCCGAGGCTCCCAGCCCCGGGGCGGCCACGAAGACCGCCGAGGCCCGTCGGATGGCCGCGCGCAAGAGCACCTATCCCTTCCGAGGCGAGGTTGCCGCCGTCGAGGGCCAGTCGATCGTCCTGGCCAAGAAGTCCGGAACCCGACCCATCGAGGTTTCCGCCGAGAGCCTGATCGAGCGCGAGGGCACGCCCATCCGTCTGGCCGACATCAAGCCGGGCGACTACCTGCGCGGCATGCTCCAGAAGACCGACTCGGGCGGCGAGTCCCTGGTTCGTGCCAGCGCGGGCGGCAAGTACGACAAGCCCGTCGCCAAGGCCTCCAAGGCCACCGCAAAGCTCGAGAAGGCTGAACGTTAAAGACCCAGTCGGGTATCGGGGCGGGTCGGTGCCACGGACTCTGGCGCCGACCCGCTACCTCCCTCTCGGGGCCTGGGCCCGTCCGTCATGCCCCCTTCGTGCCGGGAGCATCGGCCCATCGGGCCCTAAGGACGTTGGCCTCTTGGCGAATGGCTTCCAACTGCGCCGGTTGAAGCCGGGCCAGGTTCCGGACCTGAAGGCTCATGCGAGGGTTCTTGGCCAGTAGCGACTGATGCCGGTTCAGGAAATCCCAATACAGGGTCGTGAACGGGCAGGCTCGGGCACCGGTGGCCTGTGCCGGGTCGAAACGACATCCCTGGCAGTAGTTCGACATCCGCTGGATGTATTTGCCCGTCGCGATGTAGGGCTTGGAGGCCATGACCCCGCCGTCGGCGTATTGCGACATCCCCAGGGTGTTCGGCAGTTCGACCCATTCGACGGCGTCGACATAGACCGCCAGATACCACCGGTGGACCTCCTGCGGATTCACGCTCAGGAGCAGTGAGAACAACCCCGTGACCATCAGCCGCTGGATGTGGTGGGCATACCCCAGGTCGAGCGTCTGTTTCAGCGCGTGGCGGAGGCAGTGGTAGTCGGTGTCGGCCGTCCAATAGAACCCGGGCAGCGGTTGGACGGCGCCCAGGGCATTCCGCTCAAGATAACCGGGCATCGTGTGCCAGTACACGCCCCGCACATATTCGCGCCATCCGAGGATCTGCCGCACGAAGCCCTCGGCGGCCGCCAGGGGCACCCGCCCGCTGCGATGTGCCCGTTCGGCGGCCTCGAGCACGGTCCGCGGATGCAGGAGCTTTTGGTTGAGCACGGCACTGAGCCGTGAGTGGTACAACCAGGGTTCTCCCGTCCACATGGCGTCCTGCCACCGGCCGAATTCGGGCAGACGGTGCTCCACGAAATCATCCAGCGTCTCCTGCGCTTGGGCGGCGGTCAGTGGCCAGTCGAATGATTCGACCGATCCCGGGTGCGAGGCGAACCGTTGGCGGACCATCTCCAGCACCGAGCGCGTCAGGGCATCCGGAGCGAACCGGCGCGGTGCGGGCACGAAGCCGGGGCCGTTCCGCCCGAACGAATCGCGGTTCTCGGAGTCATAGTTCCATTCCCCGCCCAACGGTTGATCCCCGTCCATCAGGAACCCCGTCTTCTGTCGCAATTCGCGGTAGAAGAACTCGAGCCGCAACTGCTTGCGCCCGCGGGCGTGTCTGGCGAAGTCCTCGGGCGTGCTGAAGAAATGGCGGTCGGGTCGGCTCACCCAGGGGATGCCGGCCGCGCGGGTGACCGCCTGCAACCGTTCCCGCAGGTGCCACTCGCCGGGATCGACCGCGTGGACTTCCGACGGGCGCACGCGATCCAGCGTGAGGGCCCACTGGGAATCCAGGGTTTCTTCTCCACCGATGTCCGGGAAGCCGGGGTGATCCCCGAAGCTCCAGCGGGCTCCCGTGACTTCCAGCTCCCGGTAGGCCACCGGCCAGCCCCGCCGCCGAAGATCCTCACGGAAATGCCGCATGGCGGCCAGAAAGACGGCGATGCGGGGTTTGGAACTCCAGACCCGGGTCGATTCGCCCGCCACCTCGGCCATCCAGATCAGGTCGAGCCCGGGGTCGAAGCCGTCGAAGACGGCCGAGTCGATGTCCAACTGGTCGCCCAAGACCAGCAGGAGACGTCGGCACCGGGATCGGCCCGGGTGGGAGGCGCTGGACTTCATCCGCCGGCGGGGAAATCGGCGGCGATGGCGTTGGCCTCCTGCTCGTCGGCGAGCCGTTGGAGTTCCGTGGCCCTGTCCCGCAGCTTCTTCACGATGTAGCGCCCCAGCGGCATCCGGAACGGGGGATTGCCGGCATGCACCATCGACACGATGGCCTGGGCGGCGCGCGCCGGATCGCCGGGTTGTTTGCCGTCGATGACCTTCAGAAATTGGGCGAATTTGCCGCTGCTGCGGTCGTAATCGGGCAGGCGTGCGGGCACAGCCTCGAGCGAGCGCCCGATGAACTCCGTGCGGAAAGGGCCCGGTTCCACGAGGGTGACCCGGATCCCCAGGCTCGCCGTCTCGGCCCGCAGGCTTTCCGACAACGCCTCCACAGCCGCCTTGGCCGCGCCATAGACGCCGAATCCGGCGTAATTCGAGAGGGCCGCCGCCGCGCTCACATTGATGACATGACCGGACCGCTGCGCTCGGAGCTTCGGCAACACGGCCTGGATGACGTGGAGGGTCCCAAAGAAGTTGGTCTCGACGCAGCGCCGAATCTGCTCCGGGGTGCATTCCTCGATCGCGCCGATCAATCCGTAGCCGGCGTTGTTGACCACCACATCGAGGGGGCCGAAGCGGGCGATGGCCGTCTCGATGGCCGCCTGGATCTGGTCCTCCTTCGTCACATCCAGTGGGAGTGCCAGCGCCTGCTCCGGTGCGACCGCCGCGATGGCTTCGATGCGCGAGACATCCCGGGCGGTCATTGCCACGCGGTCGCCGGCTTGCAGGGCGGCTTCGGCGATGGCCCGGCCGAAACCGGAGGAGCACCCGGTGATGAACCAGGTTCGAGGTGGGCTGGGGACAGGCGAACTCATGAAGATCACGGACGCTAAACCCGGTCTCCGGTCCCGCAAATGGGCAGGATCCCGGCTTGGGCTTTACGTTGAGTGCCGTCGGATTCTTGGACACGGCCTTGGAGTGCTTGCGATGAATCGCGGCGCGGGCCTAGCCTCCAGACAACCGTTGCCCACGCCCGTGTCCTCCTCTGGATGCCATCCGAAACAGCAGTCCTCGCGGTGCCTCCGCGGGTGGGTTATTTTGGGCCTTTCAGGTCTGCTGGGTGCGCGGCTTTCGGCGGCCGATTTCTGGGCTTCCCACGTCGAACCGATCCTCAAGGAGCACTGTTCCGAGTGCCACAGCCCCACCCGATCGAAGAGCCGCCTCGATCTGTCGACCTTCCAGAACGCGCTGCGCGGGGGCGATCGCGGGGCCGGGTTCGTCCCGGGAAAGCCCGACGAAAGCGCCCTCTACCTGCTGCTCAAGCCCGGGGCCGATCCGCACATGCCTCCGAAGAGGCAGTTGTCGGACGAGCAGGTGTCCCTGATCCGCAGAGGGATCGAGACGCTGGCCGCCCAGCCGGCGGCGGCTGCGCCGGGCGAGGCTTCAACAACGGTTTCGACCGGCACTCCGCCGCCCGTCGCCAAGCCCTCGTGGGTGCCCCCGGCGGGCATGGCCGCACCGGCGGTCATCGATGGATTCCTTGAGCGCGGATGGAAGTCGCGCAAGGTCCGCCCGGCCTCCCGAGCCGACGACGCCACCTGGCTGCGGCGCATCCACCTCGACCTCGTGGGGCGCATTCCCACCGCCGAGGAGGTCGCCCGCTTCCAGCGCCTGCCGGCGAGGTCCCGCCGCGAAACGGTGGTGGAGGGCCTTCTTGCCAAGCCTGAACATGCACGCCACCTCCGGGAGGTGTTCGACGTGCTTTGGATGGGGCGCCCGGTCGGCAAGGCCGAGGCCCAGCGGCGCGATCATCGATGGCCGGAATTCCTCGAGGCCTCCTTCCGCGAGAACCGACCGTGGAACCAACTGGTGCGCGACCTCATCGTGGCCCGTCCAGCCGCGCCCGAACAGCGGGGCCTGGTCCAGTTCCTCTACGAGCGGCAGAACAACCCGCAGGCCATGGCCGAGGCGGTGGCTCCGTTGGTCTTCGGGGTGCAGATCCAGTGCGCCCAGTGCCACGACCACATGGTCGCGCGCGAGATCAAGCAGGCCCATTACTGGGGGATGGTCGCGGCCTTCAATCGCTCGAAGAACGTCGATGCCGAGGCCGGTCCTGGCCTGGCCGAGTCGGCCATCGGCGGGTTCGTGAGCTTCGCGAACCTGAAGAAAGAGTCGCAGCAGGCACGATTGGTATTCTTCAACGGCAGCAAGGTCGAGGAGCCCTGGCCGGCCGAGGGCGTCAAGGAGGCCGATGCTCCGGAGAAGTACCGGGTGGCGCCTCCCAAGGACAAGCAACGACCCGCGGTTCCGGCCGAACCCCGTTTCTCGCGGAGGCAGGCGCTGGCCGATGCGGTCACCCGCGACAACCCATTGCTGGCTCGGGCGGCGGTCAACCGCGTGTGGGGTCTCCTGATGGGGCGGGGTTTGGTCCATCCGGTGGACCTCATGGATTCCCAGCACCCGCCGAGTCACCCGGAGTTGCTCGACTGGTTGGCCAAGGACTTCGAGCGCAGCGGCTACGACCTGCGTCGGTTGATCCGCAACCTGGTCCTCACCCGGGCCTACCAGCTCGATTCCCGCCCGGCGCCCGGCAAGCCCCCCGCCGATGACGCCTTCGCGCGGGCCCTCGAGAAACCGCTGTCGGCCGAGCAGTTGGCCCGGTCGTTGGAACTGGCCACCGGTCCATGGAACCTGCCGGAGGGGGGCTCGACCGCCATCAAACATCCGGTCGTGGACGCGGCCTCGCTGCAGCGGGCCCTGGTGCGGGATTT
>CAIOKD010000320.1 GCA_903858835.1 uncultured Verrucomicrobiota bacterium | reverse complement strand
ATGGGGTCCGGCATCTCCTGCAGCCAACCGTTGTTGAGGCCGCGGCCATCATCGACCTTGGCGTCGCGGTGCAGGACCACCTCGAAACCCTCGGCCTTCGAAGCCGGCCCCGAGATGGCGGCAGCGGTAGCGCCCGCGTTGAACTCAACCGCCGACGGCTTGTAGGCGCTGTCTGCGAGGAATCCATCATGGAGGAACTTCTTCCATCCCTCGTCGCCATCGGCACCCAAGTCCTTGAGCGTCTGCCGGGTGAGCTCGTATGGGGAGGTCTGCTCGATGCCCGCCAGACGGGCGAGGACCTCGAGGTCGGTCAGGCCTCCAAAGAGAGGCTGCAGCAGCGGCTGGACTGGCAGCACGGTCCCATTGACGGAACGGGCATCACCCCAGGACTCGAGGAAATGCGACACGGCGATGTGCCAGGTCGCGATCGAGGCGGTCTCGTCCTCGTAGTAGCCCAGACGCACCACATTCTTCGCCTTCTTCGCGGCCTCGGAGAACTTGAGGTCGGCCGGAGCGTTGTAGGCGGGATTGCCGCCAAGGATGACCAAGGTGTCGACAGAGCCCGCGTTCAAGGCCGAGACGACATCCTGAATCGAGGCAGCCTCGCCCTCTGAGGGAACGGAAACGAGATCGAGGGTCTTTCCTGGTGCACCGAGCGCCTCGTTCAGGGCGGCGGCGATCAGGTGGACGGCCAACGGCTGGCGATGTCCCGCAACCACCACGGCGGATCCGGCGTGGGACGCGAGATCCCTGGCACATTCCTCGGCCCATTTGGCCGAAGCGGGACTCGACGCCGCAAGGGCGCGAAGCTTGTCGGCGACGGGACCGCCCTTGAGAACCACGGAGGCGACCTGTGCGGCGACAGCGAGGATTTCGCTGGGTTTGACACGGAGCCGATGATCGGCCTGGCCGCCGGTGGTGCTGAGGAGGGACTCGACCACGTAGAGCCGGTTCATCTCATCGCCCGGTTTGCGATGCTTGGCGTATCCCGCCATGGCACCCGCTGCGCCCTGCTCGGCACCAAACAGATCGGCGTCGAGGGACAGGATCCTCTTGGCATGGGCCACCTTCACCACGGCACGGACACCGGCGCCGTAGGCAATCGTGGTCGCGGCACGACCCGCGGAGAGATCGATCGCCTCGTAATCGGCCCAGACCAAGCCTTCCAACTTGTCCTTCAGAGCCTTCTGGAGACGGGCCCTGCTGGGGGAGCTGCTGCGTTCCGCGAGGACGAAGAGACCCTTGCCACCGGTGGCGGCGAACTGCTTTGAAAGGGCCGAGAGTGCATCGATAACCTTCGCCGGCGAGACGTCGGATCCCTTGAAGGTGTGACGCGTAGCGCGATCGGGATCGTAGAGATCGAGGATGGCCGCCTGCACGCAGGCGCAGGTGCCATGGCTACCCGGGGCAAGGGGGTTCGCCTCGAGTTTGATCGGTCGGCCATCCTGCCATTTGGCGAGGACTGCCGTGGCGGCATCCCGATTCGGGACAGCGGTGGCGAAGAACTTGTAGCCGCCGTGGATATAACCCTCGGGCTGCTTTCCGAAGGGAAGGAGCTCTTCCTCGGGCCGGCGGCATCCGGTGGCGAGGCCTCCCATGCCGGCAAGCAGGAAGCTCGCGGACATGATCTTCATCCAGTCACGGCGCGACTCACCATCCGGAGCGAGGCTGGCACCGTCGGGGAACTCGCGTTCAATCCATTCCCGGACCTCAGGCTTGTCCTGAAGTTGGTCGAGGGAACGCCAATATTTCCGGCCCGTTTCGGGTTCCGGGCAAGGCGGGGGGATCGTCTTCATCAGCGGTGACAGACCGAGCAGCTTTCGCCGGGTTGAACCTTCCAATCATGGACGAGCTGTTTGCCGTCCACCT
>CAIOKD010000319.1 GCA_903858835.1 uncultured Verrucomicrobiota bacterium | reverse complement strand
TGCGCCTCGCCAAGGGGGCCATCCAACCGGCCGGCAACGGCTTCAAGGTGGACGGGGGCCTGCTCATCCAGGTGGGCCCCGGAGCCAAGGCCACCGTGGTCGGCGATGAACTCCGAGTCGCCATCGAACCCAACACACCGGAACTCCGCGTGGAGATGACCTGGTGACCCCCGTGTACTCACTGACACCCCACGCAACCGCCTTCCCCTTGATTCCATGAAGTTCCTGAACCCCACCGCGCTCGTCGCCGCCCTCGGGCTCCTGGCGACCCACTCCGCGCTCGCGGCCACCAAGGCCGAGCAGGAGGCCGAATACTATCCCATCACCACGTTGCCCGTGCCCGAAGGCGTGGTGCTGGAGGCCGGCGCCATCCAGGTGCTGCCCGATCAGCGCATCGCCGTGTCGACGCGCCTGGGCGAGATCTGGTTCGTGGCCAACGCCTTCGACAAGGATCCCTCCAAGGCCAAATTCACCCGCTTCGCTTCGGGCCTGCACGAGGTGCTCGGACTCACCACCCGGGGTGACGGATGGATCTATGCCACCCAACGCGGCGAACTCACCCGCATCAAGGACACCAACAACGACGGTCGGGCCGACCTGTTCGAGACCGTCGCCGACAGTTGGGGCATCAACGGCGACTACCACGAATACGCCTTCGGATCCAAGTTCGACCGCGACGGCAATATCTGGGTGATCCTCTGCCTGACGGGCTCGTTCACGAGCGAGAACCCGTACCGCGGCTGGGCGCTGCGCATCACCCCGGAGGGCAAGACCATCCCCACCACCAGCGGACTGCGTTCACCCGGGGGCATCGCCACCAACCACCTGGGCGACCTGTTCTACACCGACAACCAAGGTCCCTGGAACGGCACCTGTTGGCTCAAGCACCTCAAGCCCGGAGGCTTTGTGGGCAACCCCACCGGCAACCGCTGGTACGAGAGGGCGGCCAACATGGGACCGCGGCCGAAAGACCCCACCAGCAACAGCCGCATTCCGGTCGAACGGGCGAAGATCCCCGAATTCGTCCCCCCGGCCATCGGCTTCCCCTACAACAAGATGGGCCAGAGCGCCTCGGGCATCCAGAACGACGGCACCGCCGGCAAATTCGGTCCGTTCCAGAACCAACTCTTCGTCGGAGACCAGACCTGGAGCACCGTGATGCGTGTCTACCTCGAGCAGGTGAACGGCGTGTACCAGGGAGCCTGCTTCCCCTTCCGCGAGGGCTTCGACAGCGGCACGCTCAGCCTGGAACTGGCCTCCGATGGCACGATGTTCGTGGGCGGCACCGATCGGGGGTGGGGTGCGCGCGGCGGAAAACCGTTCGCCCTCCAACGCCTCAACTGGAGCGGCAAGACGCCCTTCGAGATCCAAGAGATGCATGTGAAGCCCGACGGGTTCGAACTGACCTTCACGGAGCCCGTGGATCCGGAGACGGCCGGCAAGGTCGAGTCGTACCAGTTCCGCACCTTCACCTACATCTATCAGGCCAACTACGGATCACCCGAGGTCGACGCCACCACGCCCCCGATCGAGAAGGTGACCGTCGCCGCAGACGGCCGAAGCGTGCGCCTCAAGACAGCGCTGAATCTGGGCCACCTGCACGAACTCAAGCCCACCGGAGTGCGGTCCAAATCGGGCCAACCGCTCTTGCACCCGCTGGCCTACTACACGCTCAACGAGATCCCGCGCTGATCGAGGCTCGGGCAAATCACAGGATCGTCACTCACGGGATCGTTCCACGCGGACCGATTCGGGCAGGACCGCCACCACGCGGACACCGGGAGCCCGGGCATTGACCCGGAACATGCCCTGCCGCGGTGCCTCGGGGCCGAGCAGGTTGACGTAGGCCTGCACGTCGCCCGGCATCAACCTCTGGACCACGTCGGGATCGCCCTCGATCTCGACGTGGACCATCGCCGGTCGGATCTGGACCGGGTTGTCGGCATGGCCTGTGGCCAGCACTCCCACGGGGATGTTCTCGAGGACCCGCACCCGGAACCCCTCGTTCGAGGCCAAGCGATCCATGCCCAAGTTGGACCGGACCGTCAGCCAGATGAGGGCGGCCAGTGCCAGCGACCCGAGCTTCTGGGCCCGGTTCTCGATGAGGAATGCGCGCCAGGCCATGTCAATGCTTCCCGTTGGAAAGGGTTCCAGTGAACCAACGCCGCATCCAGGAGATGCCCGACCGGCCCGCCGATCGCCTCACCAGCACCTCGGTCAGGAACGCCCGCAATTGCTCCACCGTGACGTTGCGCGTGAGCCCCCCCCGATGGGCGTAGGAGATGGCCCCCGACTCCTCGGACACCACCACCACCACGGCGTCGGTCTCTTCGCTAAGGCCGATCGCCGCCCGGTGGCGCGTGCCCAGCGTCTTGGGCAGGTCGCCCCGCTGGGTCAGAGGGAAGATCGCCCCGGCCCTGAGGATGCGGTCGCCCTTGATGATCACGCCACCGTCATGGATGGCGTTGTTCGGGAAAAAGATCGTCTCGATCATCTCGGGCGTCGCCTCACAGTCGACCGGGATCCCCGACTCCACGGTCTCCGCCAAGGACAAGGTCTGTTCGATGGCGATGAGGGCTCCCATGCGGGCCGGGGACATCCGGTCGACCGACTCCACCACCACCTCGAGGTTCTCGCGCTGTTCCTGCGGGTTGTTGAACAGCGGGAGGTTTCCGACCTCGGCGAAGAGGCGTCGGATCTCGGGCTGGAACAGCACCACGATGGCCAGCGCGAGGAAGGGCAGGATCTGATTGAGGATGGCGTTGAGGACATCCAACCGAAGGAGGCGCACCGACAGCGTCAGCACCAGCAACACCACCACAAACCCGGTCACCACGGCCTGCCCCCGGGTCCCCTTGAGGAACCGGTAACCGTAATAGATGCCCACCCCGAGGATCCCGATTTCGAGAGCTGGGCGCCATGCGGCCTGCAGGAATGGAAGCAGCGGATTCAACGCGTCGGTGATTCTTGATTCAGGATTTCCCTCATCCGTAGTGCCTGGACGGTCTCGGCCACGTCGTGGACCCGGAACACCCCGGCGCCCGATCCTGCGGCCCACAAGGCACAGGCCAGCGATGCGCCCAGGCGGTGGTCCGGCTCCGTACCAAACAATCGACCGATGAAGGACTTTCGGGAAACCCCAAGCAGGATGGGACGCCCCAGGGTGGAAATCACCCCCAAACCGCGGATCAATGACAGATTGTGATCAAGGGTCTTGCCGAATCCGATGCCGGGATCGAGCAGCACCTGTTCCGGGCGGACTCCACAAGACTCCAAACGTAGCAACCGTTCCCGAAAGAATCCAGTCACCTCGCGGACCACATCGTCGTACCGCGGATCGGTTTGCATGGTCTGCGGAGTGCCTTGCATGTGCATCGCGACATAACCCGCACCGGTCGCGGCCACGGCCTTCCACAGGTCGGTGTCGGTGCGCTGGGCCTCGATGTCGTTGACGATGCAGGCCCCGGCATCGAGGGCCGCCCTCGCGACGCCCGCCTTGCGGGTGTCGACGGAGATCACCACACGGGTCCGCGACGCGAGCGCCCTCACCACCGGGATCACCCGGCGCAATTCCTCGGCCTCATCCACGGCGACCGCGCCCGGCCGGGTGGATTCCCCCCCGACATCGATCAGTTCGGCCCCTTCGGCGACCATCGCCTCGCCACGGGCCACGGCCTTGTCGGCATCCTGGAAACGTCCGCCGTCACTGAACGAATCCGGCGTGACGTTGAGGATACCCATCACCATCGAGGGACGCGGAAATGTCCACCGGTGCTGGCGAGCCGTGAATTCCATCGCAGGGGGATCTGCTCGGGGTTTGGAGACAAGCGGAAGCCTGGACCGGAAGGGCCTGAGGCGACCTTGAATCAGGTCTCAGTAGGTGGCCCCGCCCGAGGCGGCCACCGGGGAACGCTGGATCAGCTCGATCTCGTAGCCTTCAGGCGCGTCGATGAAAGCGAACCCACCGGATCCGTCGGGCTTGTAGGTGGGCCCGTCGCTGTAGCGGAGCCCCAGCGTCGCCAAATGCTTGCCGAACTCCTCCAGGCTCGCCACCTCGAAGGCCAGGTGGGTCAGGTCGGCCTGGACCTGAACCGGCCCACTGGAGGGATAGTGACACAACTCGATGGTCTCCTCGCTTTCCGGCGCCTTCAGGAAGACCAACTCAGAACCGCGCGGCGACTTGTGCCGACGCACCTCCTCCAAACCCAGGACCTCCTTGTAGAATCGGACGGAACGTTCGAGGTCATTCAGACGATATCGGGTGTGCAGGAGTTTTGAGACGCGCATTCGCCGATTCTAGGCATGCCGGCAATCGCTGGCCAGCGCCTCGATGCGTTTTGCTGGAAGATTACCTGAAAGAAACCGATCGAAGGCTCCGAATACCTGTGTGCGGAACCCGTCGATCCTTCTGCGTCTGTAACGTTCCCCGAAAAGAACTCCTTGCCCGAGACCGGATCCGGCGGTTACAGGTCCCGACCAATCCTTCCATGGGAAAAACGCTCGTCATCACCGAAAAACCGTCCGTCGCAGCGGACATCGCCAAAGCCTTGGGAGGCTTCAAACGGGTCGATGACTACTTCGAGCGCGAAGACACGATCATCGGCTCGGCCGTGGGCCACCTCCTCGAAATCCGGGCCCCGGAGGCCTTCGAGGCCAAGAAGGGCAAGTGGAATTTCAACGCGCTGCCCGTCATTCCGCCGCACTTCGACCTGCAACCGCGCGAAAAATCCGAGGCCAAGCTCAAGACCCTTCAGAAGCTCATCAAGCGCAAGGATGTCGACAGCCTGGTCAATGCGTGTGACGCCGGGCGCGAGGGCGAATTGATCTTCCGGTACATCACCCAGTACGCCCAGGCCCGGCAGCCGATCCGCCGGCTCTGGCTGCAGTCGATGACCCCAGCCGCCATCCGCGACGGGTTCAATCGCCTGCGATCCGACCAGGAGATGCAACCGCTGGCCGCCGCGGCCACCTGCCGCTCCGAGTCCGACTGGCTGGTCGGCATCAACGGCACCCGCGTGATGACCGCCTTCAACTCCAAGGGTGGCGGCTTCAACAAGACCACCGTCGGCCGGGTGCAGACCCCCACGCTGGCCATCCTGGTCGAACGCGAAGAGAAGATCCGCAAGTTCGTCCCGCGCAATTACTGGGAACTGCACGCCACGTTCGGCTGCGAGGCGGGCCAGTATGTCGGCCGATGGTTCGACGAACGCTTCACCAAGCCCACCGGCAAAGACGCCGACGAAGCCCTCCGCGCCGATCGGTTGTGGGACGAGGCCAAGGCATCTTCCATCCGCGAACGCTGCCTGGGCAAGCCGGGCGTGGTCACCGAGGAGAGCAAGCCGAGCAACCAGCTCTCCCCCACCCTGTTCGACCTGACCACCCTCCAGCGCGAAGCCAACCGGCGGTTCGGCTTCTCCGCGTCGCGCACCCTGCAGATCGCCCAGGCGCTCTACGAGCGGCACAAGGTGCTCACCTACCCTCGTACCGATTCTCGCGCGCTGCCCGAAGACTACCTCGGCACCGCCCGGAGCGTGCTCGAGACGATGAACGGCGGCGGCTACGGAAAGTTCGCGGCCACGATCCTCGACCAGGGCTGGGTTCGCCCCAACAAGCGCATCTTCAACAACGCCAAGGTCAGCGATCACTTCGCCATCATCCCCACCCCGGTGGAGCCCAAGGGGCTGAGCGACGTCGAGGCGCGCATCTACGACATGGTGGCCAAGCGGTTCCTGGCCGTGTTCTACCCCGCGGCCGAATACCTCATCACCACCCGCATCACCCGGGTCGAGGGCGAACCCTTCAAGACCGAGGGCAAGGTGCTGGTGAAGGCCGGCTGGCTCGAGATCTACGGCCGAGAGGCTCAGGCGCAGAACGAGGGCGAAGAAGCCACCGCCAACCTGGTTGCGGTGAAACCCGGGGAACGGGTTCAGACCGAGCAGATCGATCTCAAGGTCAACCAGACCAAGCCGGCGCCTCGATACAACGAAGCCACGCTCCTGGGAGCGATGGAAGGCGCCGGAAAACTGGTCGAAGACGACGAACTCCGTTCGGCCATGGCCGACCGCGGCTTGGGAACCCCGGCGACACGGGCCTCGATCATCGAGGGCCTGGTCGACGAAGAATACCTCCACCGCAATGGCAACGAACTGCAGCCCACGGGCAAGGCCTTCATGCTGATCGCCCTGCTCCGCGGCCTGGGCATCGAGGAACTGAGCAAGCCCGAGCTGACCGGCGAGTGGGAGCACAAGCTCAAGGAAATGGAGGCCGGCCGCTACACTCGGCCCCAGTTCATGCAGGACATCGCCGAGATGACCCGCCGCATCGTCGAGCGCACCAAGGCCTTCCAGGGTGACGAGGTGCCCGGTGATTTCGGCGACCTGCGCTGCGCCTGCCCGAAATGCGGCGGCAAGGTGAAGGAGAACTACCGGCGTTTCCAGTGCACCGGCTGCGATTTCAGCCTGCCGAAGTTCTTGGCCAGCCGCCTGATGGAGGGCTCCGAGATGGAGCAACTCATCAACGCCGGCACCCTCGGTCCTCTCCAGGGGTTCCGTTCCCGCCAGGGCTTCCCCTTCGCGGCGGTCATCAAGCTCGATGCCGAGAAAAAACTGGTCTTCGACTTCGGCGACGACAAGAAGGACGACGGCACCTCGGCCGAGGTCGACTTCACGGGCAAGGAACCCGTGGGCGCCTGCCCGAAATGCCAGGGCAAGGTCTTCGAGAACGGGATGAACTATGTCTGCGAACGTTCGGTCGGGGCGGCCAAGTCGTGCGATTTCCGCACCGGCAGCGTCATCCTCCAGCAGGCCATCGACCGGACCCAGGCCGCGAAACTGCTCACGCAGGGCAAGACCGACCTGCTCAAGGACTTCGTCTCCAAGAAGACCGGCCGGAAGTTCGAGGCCTTCCTGACCCTGAAGGAGGGCAAGGTGAGCTTCGAATTCGCGCCCCGGGAAAAGAAATTCCCGTCCAAGGCCAAGAAGGCCGCCGAACCCGAGCCGAAGATCGACTTCACCGGGCAGACCCCGGTGGGCGCCTGCCCGAAGTGCAAGGGCAAGGTGTACGAGGGTCCCACGGCCTGGGTGTGCGAACGTACGCAGGCCGACACGCGCAAGTGCACCTTCAAGGTGGGTCGCAAGATCCTGGAGCAACCCGTCGAGCGACCGCAGGTCGAGAAGCTCCTGCAAGACGGTCGAACGGAGGCTCTTTCTGGTTTCGTCTCCAAGGCGGGGAAGAACTTCACCGCACACCTGGTGCTCGGCCAGCGGGGCAAGGTCGAGTTCGAGTTCCCGGACCGCTGACCCCGGCGCTTTCGGAGAAACCTCCCTACTCATCTTCAGGTAGGGCCGGATCTCCGAGCAGGCCTCTCTCGCACCGGCGCTTTCGGAGAAAACGCCCTACCCGTCTTCGGGCAGGGCCGGATCTCCGAGCAGGCCTCTCTCGTTCCGGCGCTTTCGGAGAAAGCGCCCTATCCGTCTTCAGGTAGGGCCGATCTCCGAGCAGGCCACATCACTCCCGCCGATCCCTCCCGCCGATCAACTCGGACGCTCGAGCGGAAAACGGTCGCGGGTGCGCAGGTAGTCGGTGCCGCCCATGCGACCGACGAGGTCCAACCGATCGGGGTCGGGGTATCCACCGGGGCCGATCACGGCGTCGGCGACATGCATCCAAAGGATCCGGCCAAGCACGAGGTTTCCACCTGCCGCCCCCTCGCTGATGCGGATGACCCGATCGAGCCGGCATTCGAAGGCCACCGCGGCGCTCGCCACCCGGGGCGCACCCACCTTCACCGAGAGCGCCTTTGCGACCCCAAACCGGTCGAACTCACCGTCTTCGGGCGGCAGCATCGCCGAGGTGGCGTTCATGACCTCGGCATCCGCGGCCGAGACGGTGTTCACCACGAACTCGCCGGTCGCCTCGATGTTGCGCAGCGTGTCCTTCGGCGAACCGTCCCGGTGATTCACCGGACAGAACAGCAGGGTCGGCGGCCGCGCGCAGACCCCCTGGAAGAAACTGAAGGGCGCCAGGTTGGCGACCCCGGAAGCCGATAGGGTGCTCACCCAGGCGATGGGCCGCGGCAGGATCGAGTGGATCATCCACTCGTACATCGTCCGGGTGTTGAGGCGATCCGGATCGAGTTCCATGCGTCACTTCCCTTCCCAGCCCAGCAGGAAATGCAACACCAGATCCGGCAGGTCGAGGCTGTAGCCACCCTCGAGGATGGCGAAGGTCGGGATGCCCGAGGCGCGCGCCCACTGGCCCAGCATCTGGAAGTCCTCGCGCTCCAGAGTGCCATTGGCCAGGGGATCCTTGCTGTAGGCGTCGAATCCCGCCGAGATGCCGATCAACCGGGGCCGCGTGGCCAGGAGTCGATGCCACGCCTTCTCGAGTGTCCAACGCCAGGCCGATCGGGAAGTGCCGCCCGCCAGCGGCAGATTGAAGACATTCGACCCCACATCGGCCTGCCCGGTTCCGGGATAGGTATCTCCCTGGTGGACCGAGGCGAAGACGACGCCGTCCACCCCCTTCAGAACATCCTCGGTACCGTTGCCATGATGGACGTCGAAATCGAAGACCGCGACCGGCCCCAGACCCCGGGCCTTTGCCTCCAGCGCGGCAAGTGCCATCGACGAGTAGTAGCAGAACCCCATGGCCCGATCACGCTCGGCATGATGCCCGGGCGGGCGCATCAGCGCGAAGGCCGGTTCCCCGGAGGCCGCCAGCTCCATGGCCCTGATGGCCGCCCCCACCGAGCGACGCGCGTGCTCCTCAATGCCCGGATGCCAGGGCGTGTCGGCATCGAAGGCGGTCGCCACCTTCAGGCGGGCCAGGTGGCCGGGGGTATGGCCCCGCAGCAGCACCTCGTCGGACACCTCGGCCGGTTCTGCCCACTTCAGCGGGATCGATTTCTGCAACCGCAGGAGGTCGACCGTCCGGGCCACTCGGTTGGGTTTCTCGGGATGCCCGGTCTGGTGGTATCCGGTGCAGCGGGGATCGCAGACGAGGGTCATAGCAGCGGCCTCGGGTTCGGTTCAGTTCGGAAAAGATCTGGGGGGGACGGAGATCAATGGCGCACCAGTTCCAAGAGCGCCTCGGCGCAGAGGCGGGCGAACTCCGGATCGTTGATGTTGCCGTCGTACTCGGTCACGGCGATGTCCTTGCGGAGGTTCGATTTCCATGCGTCGAAGAGCGCGGCGTCGGCCTCGGGCCAATGGAACGGCTGGCCGGGCGCGCTGATCACGCTGATGCCCCGCAACGGGATGAGCACCCGGATCGGCCCCTTCGATAGATTGCACTTCTCGGCCAATATCTTTCCCAACTGGGCGCATTCCTCGGGATTGGTGCGCATGAGCGTCACCTGGGCGTTGTGATGGTAGAACCGACGCCCCGCGAACCGGCCCGGCACCGTGGCCGGTTCCCCGAAGTTGACCATGTCGAGGCATCCCGGGGTGACGATGGCCGGGATCCCGGCCCTCGCGGCGGCCTCGCAGCGCGTGGGGCCCGCCTTGAGCACGCCACCCACCAGCTCGTCGGCCCACTCGGTGGTGGTGATGTCCAACACTCCGGAGACCAGCCCGCTTTCCACCAGCGACTCGAGCGTACGCCCTCCCGTGCCGGTCGCGGCGAAGATCATCACCTCATAGCCGGCGGCCTCAAGGATTTCGCGGGCTCGGGTCACGCAAGTCGTAGTGTTGCCGAACTGCGAGGCCACGATCACCGGCTTCAAGGCGGCCTCGGGCGGACGCGAGGAAACCATGCCGCAGATGGCCCCGGCCGCCTGAGCGAGGATCACGCGGGACAACCGGTTGATGCCCGCCACATCCACCACGCTGGGCATCATCACGATGTCCTTCACGCCGACGTAGGGAGCGGTGTTGCCGCTGGCGAGGGTCGACACCATCAGCTTGGGAAACCCAACCGGCAGCGCTCGCATGGCTGCCGTGCAGATGGCCGTACCGCCGCCGCCGCCCAGCGAGATCACCCCGTCGATGCGGCCCTCGCGCTGCAAGCGAGCCAGCACCAGCGGGGCGGCCCGGGTCATCAGGGCCACCGCCTCGCCGCGATCGCGACGCGCGACCACTGCGGCCAAGTCGGCCCCGGCCGCCCGGGCGACCTCCTCGCGGGTCACCTGGGCTTCCAAGGTCGCCGGTCCCAGGGTACCCACGTCGATCAGCAGCACCGAATGACCCTGCTCCCGGATGCGATCTGCCACGTAGCGATGCTCCTCCCCCTTCGTGTCGAACGTCCCCAGAACAGCGATGGTAGCCATGATGTGTCAGACTATCGCCACTGGCCCCATTCCTGTGAAACAGGATTCTCTTCAAGCCCCCCGACGAATCGCTCAGCGAGACCGGGTCAGAACGAGCTTTGGAAGCGATCACCAACATCTCTTTGTGCGCAGCGCGAAGGCCTTTCCTACCCTGAGCTTACCAGCGAGCGCAGGCCCGGTCCTGCGGAAACCGACCGGGTACCCAGCGACACCTACGAACCATCGTCTTTCGGACCTTGGCAAGCCGTGCCCAACCAGCCTTCCGGATTGCACTGGGTCGGCGTGGTGGCCCAGCGTTGTAGGCGGAATCGCATGAACCAGGAGGCTCCCAAGGATGTCCCGAATGCCGAGGCCGGCTTGGAATCGCCGGTGTTGGCAGTGGCCGGGGTGGGTGCGGCGCGGGCACGGCTGTTGGCCAAGCGAGGCATCCTCACCGTGGGCGACCTGCTGCTCGACGCCCCACGCCGCCATGAAGACCGACGCCAGTTCAGCAGGATCCGGGACCTGCAGGAGGGCCAGAAGACGACCGTGTCGGGCAAGGTCATCGCCATGGGCAACAAGACCTTCGCTCGCACCGGGCGCAGTGTCTTCGAACTGATCCTCGACGACGGGAGCGCCCGACTCCATTGCCGTTGGTGGAACCTGCCCCAGATGGAACGGTTCTTCGACGTGGGCGATGAACTGGTCGTCCACGGCAAGGTCCGCTCGCTGCGCCCCCTGGCCATGGATCATCCAGAGACCGAGACCCTCTCGTCGGTCACCCGCGAGAATGAGCCTGAGCCCACGGCCATGGCCGCGGGAACGGTCGACGCTGCCGAGGAACCCAGCCTCCACGTCGGCCGCTGGGTGCCCATCTACAGCCTCAC
>CAIOKD010000318.1 GCA_903858835.1 uncultured Verrucomicrobiota bacterium | reverse complement strand
CGACAGCAACGGCTGCTGCGCGGCGCCCTCGCAGCGCCTCGACCAGGCGGCCCCGGACGGCTTTGACTGGACCGCTTGGCATCACTACGCCTTCGTCAAGAACAAGGAGGCCAAGCAGATCTACATCGACGGTGAGCTGCTGGCCGAGCAGACCGAGGGCGTGGGCCCCCTGCCGACCGACTTCACCCAGCTCTTCATCGGCGCCGCCAGCGACAAGAACGCGCCGGACGGCATCATCGACGACTTCGCCATCTTCAAGGGAGCTCTGTCGCAGAAGGACATCCAGGCCATCGTCAAGGGCGGCCCGATTGGCGCCCCGCCGGTCGACACCGACAAGGACGGCATGCCCGACAGCTGGGAACAGGATTACGGCTTCAACCCGAACAGCGCCGCCGATGCCGCCCTCGACTTCGACAAGGACGGCGCCACCAACCTCCAGGAGTTCCAGGCCGGCACCAACCCGATCGACGTGACCAAGCCGGTACTCGTCTCGGCTGCCACCGCCGGCGACTTCAAGACGGTCACCCTGACCTTCTCCGAGGCCGTCGACGCGGCCTCGGCGACCGCCCTGGCGAACTACAAGTTCAGCCCCAACCTGGCCGTCACCGCCGCGGCGGTGAAGAAGAACGTGGTGACCCTGACCACCGCCGCCCAGACCCCGGGTGCGGTGGCCTACACGGTCACCGTCAACAACGTGGTCGACACCTCCAAGAACGCGGTCGCCGCCAACAGCACGGCCAGCTTCTACTCCTTCCTGAACGTCAAGGACGGGGTGCTGAAGTTCTCGTTCTGGGGCGGCATCAACGGCACTCCGGTGGACAACCTCTACCAGGATCCGCGCTGGCCGGCCTCTCCGGACATGACGGCTGCCGTCTTCGCGTTCAACAGCCGCGATGCGCTGCCGAACGATTCGAAGGACAACTACGGTGCCTCGATGGAGGGCTACCTGACCCCGTCGGAGAGCGGCAGCTACCGCTTCTTCATCTACTCGGATGATGCCTCGCAGTTCTTCATCAGCTCCGACGACAAGGAGGCCAATCTGGCCCAGGTCGCCGAGGAGACCGGATGCTGCAACTACTTCACCGAGCCCGACAGCCCGCGCACCTCGGAGCCCATCGCTCTGACCGCCGGAAAGAAGTACTTCGTCCGACTGGTCTACAAGGAAGGTGGCGGCGGCGACTACGGCCAGATCGCTTGGCGCAAAGAGGGCGATGCCACCGCGGCCAACAAGCTGACCCCGATCCCGGGCAAGTTCCTCAGCTCCGCTGTGGATCTGCCTGCAGATCCCGCCGGTGCCTACACACGGATCAGCCCGGCTGCGAACGCCAAGGGCGTGAGCCCCGCGGCCTCGATCATCATCGCCCACCGCGACGGCAAGACGGCTTGGACCGCGCAGAACGTGACCCTGAAGTACGACGGCCAGACCGTCACGCCGACCATCACCAAGGACGGCAACATCATCACCATCAAGTACAGCCCGCCGGCCCTGTCGGCGAGCCTCTCGGTCCACACCGTCTCGCTCGGTTACGTGGATGCCGGTGGCAAGGCCGCGACCTACGACTACAGCTTCACCGCCGGCGCCTACAGTGGCACGTCGACTGACAAGGTGGGTGGCTATCCCGGCCTGCTGATGGGCTCGGCGGTCTTCACGGCCGACGGCGCTGGTGCGACCGGCAAGGCGGGCGACAAGGCCATCAACCTCACCATGAAGGGTGGTCCGGTGGTCAGCTTCAACAGCGACTTCCTGGCCAAGGTCAATGCGGCTACGGCCAACGACGAGCTCACGGTGGCCTTCTGGCAGAAGAAGCTGGATATCGCCGACAGCTCCGCGTTCACGATGAACTCCCCGGGTAGCCCGAACAACCGCGGCTTCCATGCCCATGCGCCGTGGAGCAACCAGAACATCTACTTCGACACCGTGGGTTGCTGCGATGGCGCTACCCAGCGTATCTCCGCCGACATCCAGACGTTCTCCGGTTACTCTGGTGATTCGTCCTGGTGGACCAACACGTTCCACCTCTTCGTGTTCACCAAGAAGGGTGCTTCCAAGAACATCTGGATCGACGGCCAGTTGTTCCTGTCCGGTGAAAACACCGCCAAGCTGCCGACCGACATCGATGCCTTCTACATGGGTTCCGGTGCCAACGGTGGTGAGTTGAGCCATGCCATCATCGACGACTTCGCGGTCTTCGGTAAGGAGTTGGTCGAGGCCGATGTGGTTGCTCTGTCCAAGGGCACTCTCCCGACGGCATTGCCTGCTGCCAAGGGCCTGATCGCCTACTGGGACTTCAATGCTGCTCCGGCGGCTGGCGTCTCCAACCTGAAGGCCGCCGTGGGCGCCAACGGCAAGGTGAAGATCACCTTCGACGGCGCTGGCACGCTGCAGACCTCCACCACCCTCAACGGCACCTATGCCGACTCCGCCATCAAGAGCGGGGATGAGATCACGGTGGACGGCGCCGCGCTGTTCATCCGCGCCAAGCGCTAAGCCCCTAGGGCAATCCATTCCATGACACGGAGGCCGGGCGAAAGCCCGGCCTCTTTTCGTTGGTGCGCCCGGCAGAGCGCACCCCCGGGGGGGTGCAAACGGCATCGATCACCACCGTCGGGGGACAGAAACGCCCCCGGCATTCGAGGGTAGGTTTTTTGGGAAAGGAACACGGCTTTGCGCCGTGCGTCCCTGAAGCCCACCCGTCTTCAAGCTCTGGGAGTGCCCGAATGCCGCGAGGGCGAGGCCGAACGCCAGGAGAAGGCCGGAACGGAGACGGGATGGCCGCAGGCCGGGAACCCTCCAAGGGCGAACCCCGCCTCAGCGGAATCGCCGGGGCCGGAATGTACCGCCACGGGCGGGGCCGCCGCCGGGCCGTCCGCCACCTCCGGCGGGCCGCGGTCCACGATCGCCGGGCCCGGAGTCGCGGGACATCCGACCCTGCGGCCGTGGTCCCCGATGCGACGGCCCGCGATGTGAATCCGGAGTCGGTGCCGGCGCGGGTGCAGAATAATCGAACCCTTCCAGCCGCTTCCGGGGCAGGGCCCGGTGGATGAATCGCTCGAGGGTCCTCAGGTCGTCGGACTCGTCCGGGCTCACGAGGCTGATCGCATCGCCCACGGCATTGGCCCGTCCGGTGCGGCCGATCCGATGCACGTAGTCTTCCGGTGCCGGAGGGAAGTCGAAATTGACCACATGCGAGATGCCGTCGACGTCGATGCCGCGGGCCGCGATGTCGGTGGCCACCAAGACCCGGACCGCCCCATCCTTGAATTCGGCCAACGCGCGTAGCCGTTGGTTCTGCGAACGGTTCGAGTGCAGCGTCGCTGTGCGGATCCCCGATTGCTCCAGTCGTCGGGCGATCCGGTCGGCGCCATGCTTCATCCGCGTGAAGACCAGGACCATTTCGAGCGAGGGATCGCGCAGGAGTTGCTGCAGCAAGGCGGGCTTGAGGTGGCGTGGCACCTCGTACACCGCCTGGGAGACCGTCTCGGCTGGGTTCGAGCGCTTGCCGATCTCGACCGACTGGGGCGACTGCAGGAACTCGCGGGTCACCGCCTCGATCTCGCGGGAGAGCGTCGCCGAGACGAGCAGGGTCTGCCGGCGCCTCGGCAACTGCCGCACCACATCCCGGATCGCGGGCAGGAATCCCATGTCGAGCATGCGGTCGGCCTCGTCGAGGACCAGGTGCTGGATGCCGGAGAAGTTGCCGTAGCGGCGGGCCATCAGGTCGAGCAGGCGCCCGGGCGTGGCGATGATGATGTCGGCTCCCCGGCGCAGTGCCTCGATCTGGGGCTTCTCGCCGACCCCGCCGAAGACCGTGGCGACGCCGAGCGACAGGTACTGGGCATAGGCCCGCACGTTGTCGTGGATCTGGACCACCAGCTCCCGGGTCGGCGCGAGGATGAGCGCGCGGATGTGGCCAGGGCTGGAGTGCTCGGTCGCCAGCCGGGTCAGCAGCGGCAGCGTGAAGGCCGCGGTCTTTCCGGTGCCCGTCTGGGCGATGCCGATCAGATCCTTGCCAGACAGGATGACGGGGATGGCCCCGGCCTGGATGGGGGTCGGCTCGGTGTAGCCGGCATCATCCACGGCCCGGAGCACGCGGGGGTCGAGGCCCAGTTGTCTGAAATCCATGACGGACAAGGAATCCGTGAGAGAGGTTGAAAAATCGAGCGGAGAGATGGTTCCGGAGCCGACTGCAGCGTCAGCCGATCCGCCAGGTGATGCGGGCCTTGTTCAGGTCGTAGGGCGACATCTCCATCTTGACCCGGTCCCCGACGGTCAAGCGCACCCAGCGCTTGCGGATCTTGCCGCAGACGGTGGCCAGCACCTGATGCTGGTTGTTCAATTCGACGCGGAACATGGTTCCGGCCAGAACGCTGGAAATGCGTCCTTCGACTTCGATCGCGGCTTCTTTCATGGGTGGAATGATGGGATGGGGACTGAAAACGGTGGCTAGGGGCCGGGAACGACCCTCCAGAATTTACAACAGTGAAATGCCGGGCAAGGAGCCCGGATGGCATGGGGTCCAGAGAAAAGGCGAAGGCCGGGAGACACCAGCCTTCGCCTTGACTCGATGAAATCGGAAAGAGACGGAGCTCCCGGGATCAATACCGGTCGCGACCGCCGCCGTAACCGCCACCGCCATAGCCGCCACCACCACCGCCGCGACCACCGCGGCCGCCGCCACCACCACCGTAACCGCCGCCGCCGCCCGGAGGACGGTCTTCACGGGGACGGGCGATGTTGACGGTCAGCGGACGACCACCCAGCTGGGCGCCGTTCATGGCCTCGACGGCCTTCTGGGCCTCGTCGGGGGTGCTGAAGGTGACGAATCCGAACCCGCGGGGACGGCCGCTCACGCGGTCCACCATCAGGTTGGCCTCGAGGACGGTGCCGAAGGGCGCGAAGGCGTCCTGCAGCTCGTTTTCAGTGGTGTTGTAGGAAAGATTTCCGACAAACAGTTTGTTGTTCATGATGATTTGCTGTTCCGAGTACCGACTGCATTCTCGAGGTTGTTCCCGACTGCCGGGTTTCAAATCATCACCGAACCAAGTTCACCTGAGGATTCACCACGCCTTCGAAGCACTAGATCTCTGACAGACTTCGGGCAACATCGCCCATCGGAAGTCCGAAAACAACCCATTTTGTCGACTATTTACGGCCTGCCTGTTTCCCCGGAGGAGAGACGGACGGTGATGCCCTGGCGGGCCAGGAACTCCTTGGCCTCGCGCACCGTGTGGGTGCCGAAATGGAAGATGCTGGCAGCCAAGACGGCATCGGCACGGCCCTCCCGCAGGACGTCGGCGAGGTGTTGTAGGTTGCCGGCGCCGCCGCTGGCGACCACCGGGACGCCCACCGCCTCGCTGACCCGCCGGGTGATCACCAGGTCGAAGCCCTGCTTCGTGCCATCGGCGTCGATCGAGTTCAGGACGATCTCCCCGGCCCCCAGTCCGCAGGCCCGGCGGGCCCACTCGAGGGCGTCGAGCCCGGTGTCCTTGCGTCCGCCCGCCGCGAACACCCCCCAGCGGTCCGACCCCACCTTCTTGGCGTCGATGGACACCACGATGCACTGGCTCCCGTACTTCTCCGCGCCGCGGCGGATCAGCTCGGGATCGGCGATGGCGCTTGAGTTGATGCTGATCTTGTCGGCACCGGCCCGGAGCATCTGGCCCATGTCGTCCACGGTCCGGATGCCGCCCCCGACCGTCAGGGGCATGAAGCACTGGTCAGCGGCCCGCTCGATGACGTCGATCATCGAAGCCCGCCCGTGGGCGCTGGCGGTGATATCGAAGAACACCATCTCGTCGGCGCCCTGTGCGTCGTAGCGGAGGGCCATCTCCACGGGGTCTCCCACGTTGCGCAGCCCGCCCTCCTCGGCCCGCCCGAACTGCACCCCCCGCGTCACCTTGCCGTCGTGCACGTCCAGGCAGGGGATGATGCGCCGGGCCAGCGGCGTCGGTCGCGGGTTCGACGGCAGCGGGGGTGCCGGGGTGCCTGGGGCGCTGGAGTTCATGGGATTCGGGCCCGGAGTCGGTCCGGGACGGAGATGACCGTGGCAAAACGTCGGAAGGCCGCACAAGGGGCGAATGGACTGGTCGCTCACGCCCGGGTGCGACACAGTCGAAGTTCATGGCGGTGAGGCGGCAGTTTCTGGGGGTGACCGGGACCGGGACCGGGGTCGGCAAGACCGTGCTGTCGGCGCTTCTGGTGCGGCGATGCGTCCGGCTCGGTCTGTCGGTCCGGGCCTTCAAGCCCTTGTGCAGCGGGGGTCGCGGGGACGCCCTCGCCCTTGAAGCGGCCCTGGGCGGGTCCCTGGCGCTGGACACCATCAACCCCTGGCATTTCGACGCCCCGCTCAGCCCGTCCCTGGCGGCCCGGCTTGAGCGGCGAAAGGTCACCCTGGGACAGGTGGTCGACCACCTGCGCCGGTATTCCGTGGCGGGCGACCTCACCCTCGTCGAAGGCGCCGGAGGGCTCCTGAGCCCCCTGACCGCCGATGGCGACAACCGCGACCTGATCGTCCGCCTCGGAGCCCTCCCGCTGATCGTGGCGTCCAACCGGCTGGGGGTGATCCACGATGTTCGCGCAGTGCTCGGCAACCTGCCGCCGCGGCTGCGGGACCGCGCCCCCGTGGTGCTGATGGCGCCCGCGCAAGCCGATGAGTCCACGGCCCACAACGCCCGCAGCCTCGGCGAATTCCTCGAGCCGGACCATATCGTCGAGCTGCCGCGGGTTCCCGAGGAGGTCCGGGCGGGCGCGGCGCGCCCCTCCCTCTCGCTGACCCGCAGCCTCGACCGCATCCTGGATCTGATCGGCCCGATGCCATCTTGAAGGACCCTTCCCCGAGCGCAGAGCGCAAAAGCCCCCACTTCCCCGAGCTTCCCTGCGGGTGCCGGAACGATCCCAGCGGAGCTCCTCCGACACCGAAGCGGAGCTCACCTCTAGGCCTGCCCCCTCAAGAACTCGCGGTTGCGGCGGGGTTTGCCCGTTGGCTATCGTCTGCGGACGACGTTATGACGCTGACTGAAAAGTTGCTGGCCCGGGCTTCGGGCAAAACCCGGGTGTCCGCCGGTGACAACATCTGGGTGAATGCCGATGTCCTCATGACCCACGACGTGTGCGGTCCCGGGACCATCGGCGTCTTCAAGCGCGAATTCGGTCAGGATGCCAAGGTCTGGGATCGGCAGCGAATCGTCATCATCCCCGACCACTACATCTTCACCTCCGATTCGAAGTCCAACCGCAACGTCGACATCCTCCGCGACTTCGCCCGCGAACAGGACATCCCGTATTTCTACGACGTCATCGACGACCCCAACGGGGCCTGGAAATTCGACGCCGCCAAGGGCCTGCTCAAGCGTCAGTACGGTTCCCAGTACGCCGGCGTCTGCCACGCCGCCCTACCGCAGAAGGGGCATACCCGCCCCGGCGAGGTGCTCTTCGGCACCGACTCGCACACCTGCATGGCCGGTGCCTTCAACCAGTTCGCCACCGGCATCGGCAACACCGACGCTGGCTTCGTGATGGGCACCGGCAAGCTGCTCATCAAGGTGCCCTCGACCATCGCCTTCCGCCTCGAGGGCAAGATGCAGCCGGGCGTCATGGCCAAGGACATCATCCTGCACGCCATCGGTGAGATCGGCTTCGATGGGGCCACCTACCAGGCCATGCAGTTCCACGGCTCGGGCATCGCCTCGCTCTCGATGGACGACCGCATGACCATCGCCAACATGGCCATCGAGGCCGGTGGCAAGAACGGCATCTTCCCCTTCGACGCACGGACCGCCGAGTACGTGGAGGCCCGCACGCGCCTCAATGGCACCCGTTCCGCCTACGAGCCGGTCGAGGCCGACCAGGACCAGAAGTTCACCCGCGAGATCGTCATCGACCTCTCCAAGCTCGAGCCCACCGTCGCCTGCCACCCCGACCCGGGTCAGCGCAAGTCGGCCAAGGAACTGGCCCATGTGAGGCTCGACCGCGCCTACGTCGGGTCGTGCACCGGCGGCAAGACCAGCGACTTCGTGGAGTTCGCCCGGGT
>CAIOKD010000317.1 GCA_903858835.1 uncultured Verrucomicrobiota bacterium | reverse complement strand
GGACATTGGGACTCTGGCGAGCGAAGGGTGCGGCCACCGCCTCGGGGTTGCGGCTTTCGAGGAAGAAGAGCATGCCGTCTCCCAGGGTGATCGTGGAGTTGAGCACCGCACCGCCCGAGTACTGCCAGACGGACTTGCCCGAGTCCGGATCGGTGGCGAAGAGCAGGTCACTGGTCACGCGCGCGATCTGGTCGGCGGCGTACTCCTCGTACCACTCGCCATCATCCCCCAGATAGGCCGACCCCGGCTTCACGCGACTACCGACAAGCAACCCACCTTCGGCGGCGATATAGCCCCAATCCCTGGACTCCTCGCCCGCGGCGGGCACCGAATAGCGCCGCGACCGTGCTCCGGTCTGCGCGTCGATGCCCAGGCAATGACGGCCATGGGCCACGAAGAGCCTGTCCCCGGTGGCCGACATGTTGGAACTGTCGCGGGTGACATTGGCGCGCCGGACCTCCGGGCATGAGAACGACCAGAGGATGGCCCCGTTGTAGGCGTCGAGACCGAACAGGATCCGGTCGCCCTGGATCATCAGGCGGCCGTTGACGCTCAGCGGGGCCGGGTTGCGGTTGCCCCGGTCGGGCATCGGCCGGGGACCGGGATCTCCCCACCAGGCCACCTGCAGGTCACCCCGGACGAGGTCGTCCTGACTGCAGGAAGAGTTGTCGGCACCGCCGTACTGATGCGCCCAATCGCCCGCACCCGGCAGGCGACCCCGGACCCACCGGTGCCAACCGCCCGAGGCCGCGGCCGGACTCCAGTCGGCCATCGGGGAGCCCGCCAACCAGCGGGTCCAAGCCTGCGATTGCCCCTCGGATACCTCGGCCACCAACGCGCCACCGACCGGACGCAGCAGGCGATGCACCTCGGCGGCGGCCACCTCGGGCGGACGTCCCGACGCCACCACGATCAGATTGGCCGTCAATCCCCCGAAGGGCAGTTGCGGGGACTCCTGGCGGATCACGCTGGCCCGGACCCCGTGGATGCCCGCCTCGTCCAAACGTTGCCGCAGGCGCTGGATCCGATCGGGGTCCGAATCGACCAGCAGGACTTCCAGATCACTCTGCCCGACCAAGGCCACCGCGAGTTCGGCATCGGTCGCCCCGAGGATCAACGCATACCCCTGCCTCACCCCGGAGGCCGCGATCACCTGCGCGGCTCGGGAGGCGGCCGCACCGGGCGGCTCCTTGAGCGCCACCGCCGGGCGGGCCGGGCGGTAGTAGAACGACGTGTCGAAGAGATAACGTCGGCTCGTCACCGGGCGTCCGTCACGATCCGGGAACACCAAACGGTAGTGATACTCCCGGTCGGGGAGCAATCCGGACAACCGCACCGAGTGGTTGCGGCCGGCGGCACCGACCCACCGGCGGGTGGTGCCATCGGGCATCTCCCACTCGACGACCGAGGGTTCCTCGGAAAGCGTTTCCCAGACCACGTCGACCGAGGTGCGATCCACCCAGTCGACAAACGGTCCGAAATCCGGCTTGGCGAAGATCGGTTCCGGGGCCGGCTCAGGGAACAGACGTTTCCGGGCCTCGTGGTGCGCCTGGATCTCCGGGACCGTCAGGGCCCTTCGGAACAGGCCCACCTCGTGCAGCGCGCCGGCCAGGCGGAAATGCTCGTCGTCGTCCTGATAGGCGCCGATGACCATCGGGCCCGAGGGGGCGTAGAGGATCGGGCCGGATTGATCCCGACTGGTGGCCACGACCGCCCCGTCGACCATCAGGCGCATCTCGGTGCCGTCGTACACGCCGGCGACATGGTACCAGCGGTTGGTCTGGAATGCGGTGGGGGCCTTGAGGAAGGTCAGTCGTTTCCCCGCCTCGGAGGCCAGCGCGAAGGAGAAGTGGGATTCCATGAATCCCAGCACCCAACCGCGCTCGAAATCACCGTTGTCCTGCACCTGGCCGATGAATCCGCCCCACGGGGTGACCTTGTCCACCCGAACCCAGGCCTCGGCCGTGAGGTCGCGCTCCGGGAGCAACGTCCGGTCCGGGGACTGGGAAATCACGACCCGTTCCTCGCGCCCCGGCAACTCCATGCGTGGTGGTCCCGGATCCTTCACCAATCGGGGCCGGCCCACGAAGGTCAACTCCTTGCCGACGGGGGCGCGCATGCCGGCGTTCTGAGCCCATTCCGGGGCGAAGACCCAGCGCCCGATGCGTCCGGTCTCCTGGGCGAGGGCGACACCCAAGGTCGATGCAAGCATCAGCGACAGGCTGGCGCGAATGAAGGAGATGGGAGTCATGGGCGGAGGGGGGCGGATGAATTGGACGAGGGGGACGGGGTCGAAGGACTCGGGGATTCGGAAGCGCTGGGCGCGCGCAGGCAGAGGATCGCTCCTTGATCGGTGCTCACGAAGACCGCGTCATCGGCCGCGGCCAGGCCGTACGCGATGCCGGGGACCGGCACTTTCCATCCGACCTTCCCCGAGGCCGCGGGCATCCCAACGACTTCGCCGGTCCCTCCGAGGATCAATGTGTCGCCCGCCAGGATCACCCCGTGCGGCCAGGCAGAGGGCACCTTCCAGAGCAGGCACTGGTCCATCGCCCGGGTGGTTTCATCCAGGCGGTGCCCGAGTTCGGCCAATTGGCTCTTGATCGTCTCGCGTTCGCCCTCCACGCCCGATTTTCCGGCCAGGGCCTTGACCTTCTTGGCCAGCGCGGCCTGCTGGCCGGAGATGGATTTCCGCTCCCGGGCCAACTGCAGATAGCGTCCCCGGTCGAGGGCGCTGATCTCCGTGTCGGAGTGGAGGTAGGATCGGTTGCCCGTCACGATCATGTGATTGCCCTGGAAGGTGGCCAGTTGGTCGGAGGCCCCCTCCTCGACGGCCCCCAGTTGACCGGTCTTGCCCGGACCGAAGACCAACAGGTCGTCGGTGAGGAGCGCGTAGGTACCCCCGGCCCCCTCCACCACCCGGACCCGCTTGCCGGTGGCGATGTCGCAGACCGCCGGGTTGTTGCGCCCCGCAGGCACATACAATCGACTGCGCGAGGCCAGCAGGTAGCCCTGGGCCGGCAGGTCGTTCTGCACCTGCCTCCAAACCTCGGAACCGGTGTTGGCGTCCAGCGCCAGCAGGTGCACACCCTCGGCGGGAAACATCCCGGCCGTCACATACACCCGGCCTTCCTGGACCACGACCGACGTGCGCACGGGCCAGGCCGAGATGATGCGACCGTTGCCCGGGATGCGCCGATCCCCGGGAACGGCCCGTGTCCTCCAGACCTGCTTCCCCGTCTCGGCATCGAGGCAGTACACACACCCGTCATCGGAACCGAAATAGAGACGCCCGGCATGAAGGGTCGGAGCCAACCGGACGGGTCCCTCGGTGAAGAAACTCCACTGCACGGCCCCGGAACGGGTGTCGAGGCACCGCACCTGGTCGTCGGCCGAGCTCCCGAAGTAGGCGCGCCGCCCGGACACCACCACGTGGAAGGCCCGGTCGAAGGCCTGTCGGGGCTTCATGTCGAAGACCTTGTTCCAGCCGTCCCACTTGGCCTCGCCCTGCCATGCGGGTTGCGGAGGATGTTTCGACTGCCAGGTCCAAGAGACCACCGGGGTGCCGCCCAGGCCCTGGGATGAGACGCCGCTGCGGGCATAATCGCCGCGGTAGGTGGGCCAATCGGCGGCGTGGGAGGAGACCGACCCCAGGACGGAGATCGCGGCGATCCAGATGCGGAATCGGTTCATGGCAGGGATGGGTGGACGGTGGACAACGGAACAAGATCCACCCGACGCCCCGCTTCAAGACGGAGGCGCTGGGTGGCAAATCG
>CAIOKD010000316.1 GCA_903858835.1 uncultured Verrucomicrobiota bacterium | reverse complement strand
ATTGCCCACTGGCGTGGCTAGGGGTTGGGCAAAATATTCCTGGCATGTTCCATCGGGCAGATCCTGAACGGTTATTGAGTCATCAATTTCGAGTGGCATCCGGGAGTTGAAATGGGTAAACTCAATCGATTAAGTCATGGCATCGTTAATGCTATGAATGGTCCGCAGAATGCCCTATGCGAAAATTCATGATCACCGGTGCTTTGACCGGCTTCACCCTGGGTGGGTCTCTGGGAGTATTCCAGGGCGCCAGTGGTGGGGAATTGTTCTGGAGGGCTGCAGTCTCCGCCGCGGTCTTGGGGGTTCTGATGCGCTGGTGGTGGCAGATCTGGAGACGATCGATCCACGAGGCCCAGCAGAAGCGACTCCAGGCCTTGACCGAAGCCATGAGCAAACTGCCCGCTGAAGCCGAACGGGTCTTGAACTGAACCTAGACCATCCTTATGCGAGCCTCCTCTCCCCCCGTGGAAGAATCCGCGACCGCGCGGAAAGTCGCCTCCCCGTTCACCCCGTACAAGAAGGTCCGCCCGGGCACCCCCAAGGAGGCCGAGTTGATCGAGCAGTACCTGCCGTTCGTGAAGAACGTCGTCGGGCGGCTCGCCTTGAGCCTTCCGGCCCACGTCGACTTGGACGATTTGTACAGCGCCGGACTGGTCGGGTTGCTCAACGCGGTGAGAAACTACGATCCAACCGCCGGTTCGAGCTTCGAGTCGTATGCGAGGGTCCGCATCCGTGGGGCCATCTTCGATGAATTGCGGCGCCTCGACTGGGTTCCGCGCTCGGTCCATGACAAGGCGCGGAAGGTCCAAGCCGTCATCAACCAGATCGAGCAGACCAAGGGTCAGGCCCCGACCGACGCCGAGGTGGCCGCAGCCCTCGGGCTGTCGATGAACGAGTACGACGACCTGATGGCTCAGATCCGTCCCGCCACCTTCGTCTGCCTCGACGCTGTCAGCGGCAACGAGGAGGGCGGCGAGACGATCCACCACGAGACCGTCTCCGATCCGTCCATGGCCGATCCGGTCGATTCGACCGTCCGCAACGAGATGTCGCGGCTCATCGAGAAGCGGCTCAACACCCTGCCGGAGATGCAACGCAAAGTGCTGGCTCTCTACTACTTCGAGGATCTTCGTCTCCGCGAGATCGCCGAGGTCTTCGGTCTCACCGAGTCCCGGATCTGCCAGATCCATTCCCAGGCCATCCTCGCGCTTCGGGGATACTTGCAACGGGTGGTGGCCGACGATCGCTGACGCACTCACGCACCGGTCCTTTCCCCCTCCTTCGCCATGCTTGTCATCATCGGTTCGGTCGTCGTGCTCGTCTCCGTCTTGGGCGGCTTCATGATCGCCGGCGGAAATCCCCTGGTGCTGCTCCAGTGGTCGGAATTCATCGTCATCCTCGGGGCCGCCCTGGGGTCGATGATCACCATGGCCCCGATGAAGGTGCACAAGGGCCTGATCGCCCAGATCACCGGCTGCCTGAAGGGTTCCCGCTACAACAAGACCGCCTACGAGGACATGTTCAAGGCCCTCTACGAGATGTTCATGCTGGGGCGACGCAACGGCATGGTGGCACTGGAACCGCACATCGGCGAACCGTCGACAAGCAGCATCCTCACCAAGTACACGGGATTCTCGGGTGACCCCCATGCCGTGGAGCTCCTCACTGGCGCCCTTCGGCCGCTGATCGACGGTAAGGTGAAACCGGACCAGATCGGGCTGCTGCTCGACACCGAGATCGACGCCATGGAGCACGAGCACCATCAGCCGATCGACGTCCTTTCCAAGACCTCCGACGCCATGCCCGGATTCGGCATCGTCGCCGCGGTGCTGGGCATCGTCATCACCATGGGTGCCATCAACGGCCCGGTCTCGGAGATCGGTCACCACGTGGCGGCGGCACTGGTCGGAACCTTTCTGGGCATCCTGGTTTCCTACGGATTCCTCGCACCGCTCGCTTCGGCCATGATCTTCAACGGCCAAGCCGAGATCGGCTATTATCGGACCCTGGCCAAGGCGATTTCCGGCTTCGCGACCGGCATGGCGCCAATGATGGCCCTCGAGGTCGCCCGGCGCGGCCTGCCTGGCGACGTAAAACCCACCTCCGAGGAGCTCGAGTCGATGCTCAAGGCGGTCAGCAAGTAACCCGAAGCAACCGAGGAGAACACCGTATGGGAGGAGGTGGAGGAGGATCCTGGAAGGTGGCTTACGCCGATTTCGTCACGGCGATGATGGCCTTGTTCCTGGTGCTGTGGTTGGTTTCGCAGGATTCCAAGGTGAAGGACGCCGTGTCGCGGACCTTCCGGAATCCCTTCTCGGCGACCGAGAAGAAATCCACCGGCATCTTCGATTCCAAGACCGAGGACGACAAATCGTACTCCCGCGGTAATTTCTCGGCCAACGCACCCGTCGAGCTGGGCATTCTCCGGCGCATCAGCCAGGACATGCTCAAGACCCTCAGCACGAATCCCGAACTGCAGCAGGAGGAGCCGATCCGCATGGAGTTGATGAGCGACGGCATACGCCTGAGCCTGTTCGACCGCCATCAGAGGCCCCTGTTCGCCTCGGGCTCCACGGAGTTGTCGGAGTACGGCAAGTGGGTCTTCACCACCTTGGCTTGGCAGATCACCCGCTTCACCAACCACTTCACCCTGGAGATCGAGGGCCACACCGAGGCCGATTACCGTCCCAAGCCCGGGCAACCTGACGCCTGGGACCTCTCCACGGATCGAGCCCAGGCCACCCGAAGGTTGCTGATGAGCCAAGATGTCCTTTCGAGCCAGATCCGCAGGGTCAGCGGGTACGCCGCCTCCATTCCCATGCAGGGGGTGTCCACCAATGATCCCCGGAATCGAAGGGTCTCGCTGATCCTTCGGGCGAACGAAAACACCTACAAATTCTGAATCCCTGAGCATGTCCCCCGCATTCAAACCGCTGGTCCCGGGTTCTTCTTCAGCCGGGGCACGATCCCGCGGGGCGGAGCGGAATCTCAAGGTCCAGTTCAAACCGCTGGGCCTATCGGGGGACAATCTGCCGCCGGCGGCAGCCGCCCATCAGGCACCGCACGCACACTCGCCGCAGCCCCATCCACTACAGGCACCCGCGGAGACTCCGGCACCGAGGGCCTCTTCGGCAATCACCCGATTGATTCGCGATGGCGACCGCATCATCCACATCGAGGTGCAGTGTTCCTGCGGCGAGGTGATCACGCTGGCTTGCGACTATTCTCCGGCTGATCCCGCGCAACCGCAGTGACGGGACCATCGAGCCTCAATAAGGCCCAATGAGTCTGATCGGGGCCCGATGAGCCCCGTTGACCCTGGATTTCAAAGTTCCCGGTGCGAGCCAGCACCTTTGAGCCTGGGTCACTCCCACTCGATGGTTCCCGGCGGCTTGCTCGTGAGGTCCAATACCACCCGGTTGACGCCGCGCACCTCGTTGGTGATGCGCGTGCTGATGCGCTCCAACAGGTCGTAGGGCACCTTGACCCAGTCGGCGGTCATGCCGTCCTGCGATTCCACGATGCGCAGCGCGATGGTGTAGGCGTAGGTGCGTTCATCGCCCTGCACGCCCACGCTGCGCACCGGCAGCAGCACCGCGAAGGATTGCCAGGTCTTGTAGTACCAGTCGGCCGCCTTCATCTCCTCGACGACGATCCGGTCGGCATTGCGGGTGATTTCGAGCTTCTCCGGCGTCAGGTCGCCCAGGCATCGCACCGCGAGGCCGGGTCCGGGGAAGGGCTGCCTGTGTACGATCTCCTTCGGCAGTCCCAGTTCGAGTCCCAGTTGGCGGACTTCGTCCTTGAAGAGGTTCCGCAGCGGCTCCAGCAGTTGGAATTTCATGCCCTCGGGCAGGCCACCCACGTTGTGATGGCTCTTGATCATGTGGGCCGGATTGCCCGCGATCGGCACCGACTCGATGACATCCGGATAGAGCGTTCCCTGGGCGAGGAACTTGGCCTTGCCAGCGCGGCGGGTCGCGGCCTGGAAGACATCGATGAAGGTCTTGCCGATGATCTTCCGCTTCTGTTCCGGATCGGTAATGCCCTTGAGTTTCCGCAGGAAGAGCGCGGTCGCGTCCTCGTACTGGAGCTTGAGCTTGAAATTGCGGCCGAAGACCTCCTGAACCACCTCGGCCTCGCGGTGACGCAGCAGGCCGTTGTTGACGAAGATGCAGGTCAGCTGGTCGCCGATCGCCTTGTGGATGAGCGCCGCGGCGACGCTGGAGTCCACGCCGCCACTGAGGCCCAGGATGACCTTTTCCTTGCCGACCTTGGCCCGGATTTCCGCGCAGGCCTGCTCGACGTAGTTGTGCATGGTCCAGCTCGGGCGACACCCGCACACGCCGCGCACGAAGTTCGACAGGATCTCCTTGCCGCGCGGGGAATGGACCACCTCGGGATGGAACTGGATCCCGAAGAAGGACTTCTCCGCATGCTCGATGGCGGCGTATTCTGAATTGTCGGTCGTGGCCACCGGGGTGAAACCCTTCGGCAGACGGGTGAGCTTGTCCCCGTGGGAGTTCCAGACCTGCAGGGTCTTGGGCAGCTTGCGGAACAGCGGGCAGGCCTTGCGGACCACCGTCAGCGTGCCCTTCCCGTACTCGCGCTTGGTGCCCTTCTCGACCTTGCCGCCCAGGAAATGCCCCATGACCTGGACGCCGTAGCAGATGCCCAAGACCGGCACCCCCAACTGGAAGATGGCCGGATCGGGCAGGGGGGCCTTGGGTGCGTAGACCGAGGCGGGACCTCCCGACAGGATGATGCCCCGCACTCCGAGCTTTCGGATCTCCTCCGCGGGGGTGTCATACCGCAGCAGGGTGGAATAGACGTTCAGCTCGCGCACCCGGCGCGCGATGACCTGGGTGTATTGGGATCCGAAATCAAGGATGACGATCTGCTCCATGAGCAACGGTGGCGGGTCGGACCTCGGCCCTTCAAGCCGGATTTGGCCCGGAAGGCGCGTTCCCGCTCTGGAAACCCTGGAGTTTCGAGATTCGAGACGTTTGATGTTTTAGCATTAAAACATCCTGTTTGACTCAACACATTTTCGGGCCGAACCTTCAACGCGATGCGTTGGAAGTTCGAAGGAGCGTGTCCTCTCGTGGGTTTCCGCAGGGGGCTGGCGCTGATGTATTTCTTCTGGTTTTCGGCCCTGATGGCCCTTTCTGCTGGACAGGAAGTGAAGGTCTCGGTGTGTGCCACGACCGGTATGGTCGCCGATCTGGCCCGGGGTGTGGGCGGGGATGCGGTGGCGGTCCATGCCCTGATGGGTCCCGGGGTGGACCCGCACCTGTACAAGGCCACCGCTTCCGACCTCGTGCGCCTTCAGCGTGCCGACCTGATCCTCTACAACGGCCTGCACCTCGAGGGGCGGATGCAGGAGACCTTCGAGCGTCTGTCACGGTCGGGGCGCCGTGTTCGGGCGGTCACCGACGGGTTGAACCGCGCCCGTCTGATCCGGACCGGGACGGAGGGACTCCACGATCCCCATGTGTGGTTCGATGTCCGGCTCTGGGCCGACTGCGTCGATGGCGTGGCCCGGGAACTCATGGCCTTGCGCCCCGCCTCGGAAGGGCAGTTTCAGGCGCGGGCGGCTTTGTTGCGCGACCGTTGGATCGACCTGGACCGCTGGGCCCGCGGGCGGGTGGCGGCAGTGCCCGAGTCTCGGCGCATCCTCGTCACCAGCCATGACGCCTTCGGCTACTTCGGCAGGGCCTACGGGTTCCAGGTCGTGGCTCTCCAGGGCATCTCGACCGTGACCGAGGCTGGACTGGCCGACATGACCCAGTTGACCGACTTCATCCGGACCCGGGGCGTGCCCGCCGTGTTCATCGAGAGCAGTGTTTCGCCGGCGGGACTGGAGCGCATCCGCAAGGATGCCGGGGTGAAGCTCGGTGGGGAGCTCTTCTCGGACGCCCTCGGGACCCCGGGCGAAAAGCATGGGGACTTCGACTTGGGAACCTACGAGGGAATGATCCGCCGGAACGTCGATCGCATCGTGGAGGGCCTGAAATGACCCCCGATGCGTCCGCGACACTCGGCGATCCGCCGCTCGAGATCCATGACCTGACGGTGGCCTACCGGGACAAGCCGGTGCTCTGGGGAGTCGATCTCGCGGTGCCGGCCGGAAAACTCATCGGCATCGTGGGGCCCAACGGCGCGGGCAAGTCCACACTGATCAAGGCCTGCATGGGACTGCTGCCCTGTGCCTCGGGCTGGGTGAGAGCCTTCGGGAAGCCGATGCCGGAGTCGCTGGGGCGCGTCGGATACGTGCCGCAGCGGGAATCGGTCGATTGGGATTTCCCGGTCAGCGTCATGGACGTGGTGCTGATGGGGCGCTACGGAAGGATCGGGCTCTTCAGAAGGCCCACGGACGAGGATCGACGGATCGCCCGTGAATGCCTGGAACGGGTCCAGATGCTGCCCTTCGCCGACCGCCAGATTTCGAACCTATCCGGAGGCCAACAGCAACGGGTCTTCCTCGCCCGGGCACTGGCCCAGGAGAGCGACCTGTACTTCATGGACGAGCCGTTCACCGGGGTCGACGCCGCCACCGAGGCCTCGATCATCGCCCTGCTGCAGGAATTGAGATCCCGTGGCAAGACCCTGCTGGTGGTGCACCACGACCTGCCGACGGCGCGGAACTATTTCGACTGGCTGCTGCTGCTCAACATGCGGGTCGTGGCCTTCGGCCCCACGGAGCAAGTGTTCACCCCGGACCTGCTCCAGAAGACCTACGGTGGGCGCCTGACCCTGCTCAGCGAGGTCGCCGAGGCGGTCCGGGCCAGGGCCCAATGAGATGACCCGACCGGCATCGATCACGCCCCGTGCCCAGGTGCTTCGGGGAGATTTCCTGAAAGGGTGGGGGATCCCGGCATTCCGCGGGGCCGGGCCTTTGCTCGGGCTGGTGTTGTGGCTGGCCTCCACCGGCGAGGTGGAGGCCGCCAAAATCGGCGACCTAGCCCAGGTTCGGTGGACCGACCAAGCCATCCGTTTCATCACCCTCGCCGATCCGGCGGTGCGCTACGCCTGCCTCGGCACGGTGCTGCTGGGCGTGTCCTGCGGCCTGTTGGGCTCCTTTCTGGTCGTCCGACGGATGGCGCTTCTGGGCGACGCCCTGTCGCATGCGGTATTGCCCGGGGTCGCGCTCGGCTTCCTGTGGAATCTCCAGAAGGACCCGCTGGTCATCTTCGTCGGCGCGCTGGCCGCCGGCCTTGCCGGGGCCGCCTCGGTGGCCCTGATCACCCGGACCACCCGACTCAAGGAGGACACCGCGCTGGGCATGGTCTTGGCCACGTTCTTCGGCGCGGGTCTATGCCTGATGTCGATGTTCCAACGCCTGCCCACCGGGAACAAGAGCGGCATCGACACCTTCCTCTTCGGCCAGGCGGCCGCCCTCGGCCCGGGTGATGTCGGGTTGATGGCAACGGTCGCGGGTCTGGTGGTGGTGACGCTGGCTCTGGGCTACAAGGAATTCCTGCTGGTGAGCTTCGATCCGGGGTTCGCTCGGGTGCTGTCGCTCCCGACGCGCGGGCTCGAGCGGTTGCTGCTCCTGCTGCTGGCATTCGCCGTGGTCTCGGCCCTCCAGGCCGTCGGGGTGGTCCTCGTGTCGGCCATGCTGATCATCCCCGCGGCGACCGCCTCGCTGCTCACCGACCGTTTCCACCGCATGCTTGCCTGGAGCGCGGCCATCGGAGCCCTGTCCGGATTGGCGGGAGCGTTCCTGTCGTTCCTCGGGACCCGGCTTCCCACCGGCCCCTTCATGGTCCTGTCGGCCGGAGTCCTGTTCGGCTTGGCCCTGGTGTTCGCGCCGGGGCGTGGCCTCCTGCCACGGTGGCTGCGGCAGCGCTCCAACCGCGACAGGGTTGCCCGTGAGAACACCCTCAAGGCGATCTACCAGGTGCTCGAGGCGGGAGGCTTCACGAGCGAATCGGTCCCGCTGGAGGCGCTGGCGGCGCGACGCCGGGTGGCGGTGTCCGAGGCCCGCTCCGAGACCCGCTCCCTGGTCGTGGCCGGGTTCGCCACCGTTGTGGGTGACGCGGTGCTGCTGACCCCGTCCGGATGGCAACGGGCCTGCGCCATCGTCCGCAACCACCGACTGTGGGAGCTCTATCTGACCCACGCCGCCAGCATCGCCCCGGACCACGTGCACGACGATGCCGAGAAGATCGAGCACGTGCTCGGCGAGGCGACCGTGCGCGAGTTGGAGCGCAAGCTCCCGAAGATCGATGTCGACCCGCACGGTCGACCGATCCCTTCGATCCCGGTGCCCGCGGCGGTCCCGCGATCCGGCGGAGGGGCGGGGGAACGTCCGGTGGGCTATGGGGGACGCCGCCCATGACGCTCGTCCCTGAATTCCAGTACCAACGGGTGTTCATCGAACCGTGGACCACCGAGTTGGGGAGCCATGGACTCATGGCCCTGGTCACCTTCCTTGTCGGAGCCACCTGCGGTCTGATCGGCAATTTTCTCATCCTTCGGCGCATGGCGCTGATGGGGGACGCGATCAGCCACAGTGTCCTACCGGGCATCGCGACGGCGTTCCTCCTGACCGGTTCCCGGGGCATCGGGGCGATGGCGCTCGGGGCGGTCGGGGCGGCGTTCACCACCCACTTGCTGATCGAGATCATCTCGCGCCACTCACGCATCAAGCCCGATGCCGCCATCGGGATCGCCTTCTCCACGCTGTTCGCCGCCGGGGTGGTGCTCATCGCGGTCTTCGCCGATCGGGTCGACCTCGACCAGGACTGCGTCCTCAACGGGGAGTTGCCGATGATCCCGCTCGAGCCCTCCGTTCGCATCGGAGGACTCGTGCTGGGGCCGCCCCCGCTGGTACGATTGGGATGCCTCTGGGTGGGGACGGTGTTTCTGCTACTGGCCTTCTACAAGGAGCTGCTCCTCAGTTCATTCGATCCCGGGCTGGCGGCCTGCCTGGGAATCCCGGTCGGGCGGGTTCACCACGGCCTGATGCTCTGGCTGGCGATGGCCGTGGTGGCCTCCTTCGAGGCGGTCGGGGCGATCCTGGTCATCGCGCTGCTGATTCTTCCGGGCGCGACGGCCTCGCTGCTGACCGAGAAGATGGTGCCCCGGTTGGTCTGGAGCCTGGTCCATGCAGCGTTGAGCGCGATCGCCGGGATGCACCTGTCGGTGGCCCTCGATTGTTCCCCGGCCGGGGCGTCCGTCGTGGCCGGCGCGGGTTGGTTCGCCTGCGCCTGGGTATTCAGCCCGGTCGGTGGTTTGATCCCGGCCTGGTGGCGCCGCCGCCGCGCTTCCTCGGGGGGCGGGGGCACGGTGACCGGGGGCGATTGACAACCAGGACCCGAGCCCCGAGTTTGTCCCTGAGTCCAATCCTCTGACACCTTCCATGAGACCTGTTCATTCCCTGCTGCTCACCCTCGTCGCCGGAGCCCTTCCGATCTTCGCCGCCTCGGGCTGGCAGACCGATTTCTCCGCCGCCCAGGCCGCCGCCAAGAAGGATCACAAAGCCATCCTGCTCGATTTCACCGGTTCCGACTGGTGCGGATGGTGCATCAAGATGAAGAAGGATTCGCTGGATCAGAAGGCGTTCCAGGAATTCGCCGAGAAGAAACTGGTCTTGGTGGAGGTGGACTTCCCGAACAACAAGAAGCAGACCGACGCGGTGAAGAAGCAGAACGAGGATCTCCAGAAGCGCTACGGCGTCGAGGGGTATCCGACCTTCGTGCTGGTGGACGGCGACGGCAAGGAACTGGGTCGCCACGTCGGTTATCTCAAGGGCGGTCCGACGGCCTTCGTGCAGAAGATCGAGGGTTGGACGAAGACCTCCTCGGCCAAGTGAGCGGTCGAGACCCCGTGACCTGGGTCACCTTATCTTCGGCCGGGCAGACTTCGTTCACGGACTTTCGATCTGTCGCAGCGCCTCGAACAGGACGATCGCCGCGCAGTTCGACAGGTTGAGCGACCGGGCCTCGGGGTGGGCCATGGGGATGTCCAGCCACCGGTCCCAGTTGTCCTCAAGGAGTCCCCGCGGAAGCCCGGCGGTTTCGCGTCCGAACACCAGATGGTCGCCGGCCTCGAAGCGCGCCTCGGTGTAGCGGCGCGGGGCTCCTTGTTCGATGAACCACAGTCGGCTCCCAGCGGGCAGCGCCTCTCGATACGCGCTCCAGCGGGGCCACCGTCGCCACTTCACGAGTTTCCAATAATCCATCCCGGCGCGGGCCAGGCGTCGGTCGTCGATCTCGAAGCCCAGCGGTTCGATCAGGTGCAGCGTGGCGCCGGTGGCCGCGCAGAGTCGTGCGATGTTGCCGGTGTTCGGCGGGATCTCTGGTTCGACCAAGACGATGTTCACGGTTCAGGAGACGGTGGCTCGACAGACACGGACCAGAAGGGCCCGGGGGCGACGGTGCCCGACCCGAACCGACGGCCGCAATCGGTAAGACAAAGACCGGCGATATCCTCCCTCGTGCGAGAGGCTCCTCCGAAGTGATCGACCGTTCTTGGCGCTTGCCCGCACCGGGGCGGGTTGGATCATCCACGTCGCATGTCCGCCGAATCCCCCTCCGGAACCCCTCCGCTGTGGACTACCCCGGAATTTCTTCGGGTGCTGCCCTTCGCGGTGTTCCTCGTGATCGGAAGCCTGGCCGGCAAGTGGTTCCCCGGGTCGGAGTATTGGCTCTACGCGCTCAAGACCGTGGTGGTCGCCGCCTTGGTCTGGGTGTTGCGGTCCCGGATCGTCGAGATGCGCTGGAACTTCAGCCTGCCTGCCCTCGGGGTGGGGGTCGCCGTGGCGGCGCTCTGGATCGCTCTTGATGGCATCATCCCGTCGCTGGCCTCGATCTATGATCGGGTTTCCGGCCTGTGGACGGGCCAAGCCCCGGCCCCTCGACCGGTCGATCCTCCTTGGAACCCGCTGGCGTTCTTCAGCGGTGCCCCGGCCCTGGGATGGGCCTTCGTGGGAGTCCGGGTGCTCGGACGCTCGCTCCTGGTGCCCATGATCGAGGAGGTCTTCTATCGCTCGTTCGTGTACCGAATGGTGATGCGGCCCGACTTCCTGCAAGTCTCCCTGCGCGAATGGAATCTCCGGGCCTTCGCGATCACCTGCCTGCTCTTCAGCCTGAGCCACCCCGACCAGTGGCTCGCGGCCCTGCTGTGCGCCGCCCTGTATCAACGACTCGTGCTGCGGAGCGGACGGCTCGGGGATGCCATGCTGGCCCACGGCGTGACCAATGGGTTGATCAGCGCCTATGCCATCGCCACGGGACGCTGGCAGTTCACCTGACAGGGCCTCCCGGGTTGTCGAACATGGATCGAGGATCCCAGTCGGACACAGCGTCGGGGGCGGAGGAAGCGGGATGCGCACCGGTGCGGTCCACGGCCTTGCCGCCCTGCGTGGTCTTCGAGGACGACGACCTGCTGGTGGTGAACAAGCCGCCCGGATGGAACACCCACGCACCTTCTCCCTATGCCGGGGAGGGCATCTATGAATGGTTGCGCCATCGCGAACCCCGCTGGTCTGACCTGTCGATCCTGCATCGCCTCGACAAGGAGACCTCGGGGCTGATGGTTTTCGGCAAGACCCCGGAGGCCAACCGGTCGCTGGCGCGGCAGTTCGAGCAGCGACAGGTGCGGAAGGTGTACCGGATGCGCACCGATCGGAAGTCGATGCGGGACGAGTGGACGGCCGACTCTTCGATCATCCGTGCCGGGGATCGCTACGTGGCCCGACCCAGAGCCGCTGGCATGGACCCGGCCGAGACCCGGTTTCGTGCGGTCGCCTCGGGTGACGACGGGACCGAATGGGAGGTCGTGCCCGTGACCGGGCGTACCCACCAGATCCGCGTCCATGCGGCTGAGGGGGGCATCCCCCTCTTGGGAGACCCGCTCTACGGGGGCACTCCCGCTCCGCGACTGCATCTGGCCGCGTGCCGGTTGTCGTTCGCGCATCCCCGGACCGGGGAGACGGTGGGTTGGTCGATCGACCCCGAGTGGGCGGAAGATCCCCGGATCCTGCTCCGGCGGGCGGTGATCGTCCCCGGCGAGACCGATGCCTTCCGGTGCCTCAACGGAGGTTCCGATGCCGGGGCCCGGGGCCTCCACCTGGACGCCTGGGGCCCGTTCCATCTGCTCTACAGCGATCCGGAGGAGGGTTCCCCGGGGTGGGAGACTCCCGGGCGGGTGTGCGGCCTGGAGGTTCTGAACCTGTACCATCGGCCCCTCAATCGCAGGGTCGGGAAATCGGTGGTCGGGGAGAACGATCCGAAATGGGTCTGGGGTGCGACCGCACCGGAGTCCTTCAACGTCCGGGAGAACGGGGTCCGCTACGAGATCCGCTTCGACCAGGGGTACAGCGTCGGCCTCTTCCTCGACCAGCGCGACAATCGACGGCGACTCCTGACAGGCCATGTCGCCGCGGGATTCCCTCCGATGGGGCCGGGGCGTGAGGTGCTGAACTGCTTCGCCTACACCTGCGCCTTCAGCGTCTGTGCGGCCCTTGCCGGGGCCCGAACGACCAGCCTCGATCTCTCCCGCAAGTACCTCGACTGGGGCCGACGGAACTTCTCCCTCAATGGTCTCGACCCGGAGGGGCATGGGTTCGTCTTCGGCGATGTCTTCGACTGGATGCGTCGCTGGGCGAAGCGGGGGCGACGGTTCGACACCGTCCTGCTGGATCCCCCGACCTTTTCCCGATCGAAGGAACGCGGGGATTTCCGCGCCGAGCGCGACTATGGCCCACTCGTGGAACTCGCGACCTCGGTGTTGAATCCCGGAGGGATGCTGTTCGCCTCCACCAATGCGGCCCGACTCGAGCCGGAAACCTTCCTGGCGCAGGTCCGTGGTGGGCTCGCCCGTGCCGGTCGGCGGATCGTCGCCGAGCATTGGATGCCTCAACCTCCCGATTTCCCGGTGAGTCGCGACGAGCCCGCCTACCTGAAGACCGTGTGGTTGCGGCTGTCCTGACGGGGTTGAGCCCCCGAAATCGCTGCACCCTATTGCCTCGAACTAGGTATCGGACCTAGCTTCTTCGCATGGCCGAGAAGACGTTGATGGAGATCCCCGTGGCGCAGCGGGAGTTGTTCGACAAGGGCTTGGCGGCCCTGCAGAAGAACAACCTCGACTACGCGGTGACGCTCTTCCTCCAGGTCCTCAAGGCCGAACCGGCGTTCTACGAATGCCGCGAGGCGCTCCGGGCCGCGCAGCACAAGCGATCGGGGAACCGCGGAGGCGGTTTGTTCAAGAAACTGCTCGGCTCGGCCAACACGCTGACCTCCGGTCGTCTGGCCCTACGGACGGACCCCTTCGAGGCCATCCAGATCGCCGAGGAGGCCCTCAATCAGGATCCCTCCAACATGCAGGCCCACGACCTGCTGGCCGACGCGGCACTGCAGGCCCACCTCCCGAAGACGGCGTTGCTTTCGCTGGAGGTGGCCTTCAAGGCGAACCCCTCCGACCGCAAGTTGGCCGAGAAACTGGTGGAGGCGCACACCCAACTGGGCAACCGGGCCCGCGCCGAGCGGCTCCTTCGGGATCTCTTGGCCGCCGACCCCGGAAACCCGGCCCTCAACGAGCGACTCAAGAATCTGCTCGCTCTGAGGACGCTCAGCGAGGGGGGCTACGAGCAACTTTCCAGCGGCACCGGAAGCTATCGCGACGTGCTGCGCGACAAGGAGCAGGCCAAGTCCCTCGAGCAGGAGCACCGTGAGGTCAAGGACATCGACGTGGTCGAACGATTGATTGCCGAGCAGGAGACCCTCCTCAAAGCGGACCCCGAAAATCCACGCATCCTCCGGACCCTCGCCGACCTCCACCTCAAGAAGGGCGAGTTCGACCGGGCCATCGCGCGCTTCGAGCGGATCCTCGCGGTCACCGGACTCAACGATCCCCTCCTGCTGCAGTGCATCCGCGATGCCCGCCTGGCCCAGTTCGGCGAGGCCGAGAAGGGACTCGACCCTGCCACCGAGGACGGGCGGAAGGCGCTCGAGGAACTCCGTCAGCGCCGTCAGGACTTCCTGCTGGACGACGCGAAGCGCCGGGCCGAGGCCAACCCGACCGACCTGCTCGTGCGATTCGAACTCGGGGAACTGCACTTCAAGGCCGGGCGTATGGGTGAGGCCATCGCGGAGCTTCAGAAGGCTCAGAACAATCCCAACCGACGGATCGCCGCCATGGGCCTCCTCGCCCGGGCCTTCTTCCATCGGGGCATGAACGACATGGCGGCAAGAAAGTTGCAGGAAGCCCTAAAGGAGAAGCCGGTTTTTGACGATGAAGCCAAGGACTTGACGTATCACCTCGGCGTAGTCCTGGAAAAAATGAACCGCCCCCAAGAGGCCATTGAACAATTCAAGCTCATCTATGAGCAGGACATCGCCTATCGCGATGTCATGGCCCGGGTCGACCAGTACTACGCGTCGCAGGGTTGATCGTTCAAACACCCCCTTGGGTCTGAACACCCCCATGGGTCTGGAAAGGTGATTGTGGCCGATGGTAACGAGCACATGTCGCTCGAAAAGATCCTGATCGTCGAAGACAACGAGGTGATTCGAAGGGCGCTGGAACTCCAGCTCCAGCGCCGCCATTTCGAGGTGATCGGGGTCTCGACCCTGGATATCGCCCAAGACTATCTCGGTAAGGACAACTGGGACCTCGTTTTCGTCGATGTCCGGCTGCCCGATGGCGAGGGCACCGAAATCCTCCGCATCCTTCAGAACCGTTCGGTCAAGCCTCTGGTGGTGATGATGACCGGCCATGCCTCCATCGAGTCGGCCGTGGCGTGCATGCGGGATGGCGCGTTCGACTACCTGATCAAGCCCTTCTCGTCCGATCAGATCGACATCACCCTCAAGAAGGCACAGGAGTTCACTCAGCTCATCAAGGTGAACCGGTATCTCAGCCAGGGCGATCCGTCCGAGGCGACCGGTTCCGAATTGCTGGGGCGGAGTCCGGCCATGCAGGCCCTCCGCGATCTCATCCGCAAGGTCGCCCGCACTCAGGCCACCGTGCTGGTCCAGGGCGAGAGTGGCACCGGCCAGGAACTCGTCTCGCGGGCCATCTACCGTGAAAGCTCGAGGGCCAACGGTCCATTCATCAAGGTGAACTGCGCAGCGATCCCCGAGAACCTCATCGAAAGCGAGTTCTTCGGCCACGAGAAGGGGTCCTTCACCGGGGCGCTCACCAAGCGCGAGGGTCGATTCGAGCTGGCCCACGGCGGCACCATCCTGCTCGACGAGATCAGCGAGGTGGCTCCGCACGTCCAGGCCAAGCTGCTGCGGGTGCTCCAAGAGCGCGAGCTCGAGCGCGTCGGTGGCAACCGATTGATCCGCGTCGATGTGCGGGTCATCGCCACAACCAATCGCAACCTCGAGGAGAGCGTCGCCCGCAAGGAGTTCCGGCAAGACCTGTATTTCCGTCTGAACGTGGTGCCCATCGCGGTGCCACCGCTGCGCGAGCGTCGCGAGGACATCACCTTTCTCGCCGAGCAATTCATGCAACGCCTGGCCCGCAAGCACGGCGTCCGCGTCAACGGCATCTCCGCCTCCTGCCAGGCCGCCCTGATGGCCCACGATTGGCCGGGCAATGTCCGCGAGCTTCAGAATGTCATCGAGCGGGCCGTCATCCTCTGTCCCGATGGCGGGGAGCTTTCGGAGACCCACCTCGGTTTTCAGCCTGCCTCCGCCACGGTGCCGGTGGCCGTGCCATCGCCCGCCCAGTCCCGGTCCGGCGTGGTTACGCCGGTCACCGATAGTCCGGTCCCATCCAGTCCACCTCAAGGCATGGCTCCACCGTCGCCGGTGGGCCATGGTCCCATCGTCCCGCTCGATCAGTTGGAGAAGCAGGCCATCCTTCAGGCGGTCGATGCCTGTGGCGGCAATCGCACGCAGGCAGCCCGACTGCTGGGCATCAGCGTGCGGACCATGCGCAACAAGCTGCGCGAGTACGGAGTGGCCCCGGGCGGCGCCGATGCCGGTTCTGACGACGGGGATGTGGCGGCCGATGAGGGCGTCGCCGTTTAGATTGCCTTGGGGCCAGGGGAGGCTCTGAGGGCCGGTGTTGGCAACTTCCCCGGGGACGGGCCGCAGATCGGTCGACCTGCGGCCCCATCCCGCGGGGTGCCGCGTTTCAGCGCAGGAAGGCCTCGTGCAGGCCGCCGTCCACCGTGATCACCTGTCCGGTGGTCTTGCTCAGGCGTTGGCTCACCAACAGGAAGTAGGCTTCGGCCTGGTCGGCCGGGGTGATCGGCGACTTGGTCAGCGTCCGGTCAGCGTAGAACTGGGCCAGTTTTCGGACCAACGACTCGGTGGCCTCGTCGTCGGTGTAGGGGATGTTGTACTTGGCCAGCGAACCGATCACGCGGTCGCGAGGGAACATCGCCGAGCCCTGGACCACGGTGGCCGGGGCCACACCGTTGACGCGAACCAGCGGGCTGAGCTCCATGGCGAGCTCGCGCACGAGGTGGTTGGCGGCTGCCTTGGAGCAGTCGTAGGCCACGCTGCCCTTCTTGGCCACGACGGCATTGGCGCTGGTGGTCAGCACCAGGTTTCCGCGCAGGCCCTGCTCCTTCCAGACCTTGGCGGCCTCGTCGCCGACAAGGTAGCTGCCGGTGACGTTGATGTTGAAGGTGAGCGCCCACTTGTCGTCCGGGATGTGGCCGCTGGTGTCGCTCGGGACGAAGATGCCCGCGGTGACGCAGATCGAGTCGAAGCCACCGTAGGCCAACGCCACGCGGTCGAGCATGGCCCGGATGCTGGCACGGTCGGTGATGTTGGCGGCGAGTCCGATGGCCGGACCACAGCCGCTGATGCCCGTGCCCGCGACGCCGATGCCCTGGCCGAGCTTGGCGGTGATCTCGTTGGCGGT
>CAIOKD010000315.1 GCA_903858835.1 uncultured Verrucomicrobiota bacterium | reverse complement strand
GTCGAATTTCTCCTCCAGGGCCGTTCTCAGCCCGTCGCGGGTCGACTTCTCGTCATCCACTATCAGCAACGTCGGAGTCACGGCTTCCAGCATAGGTGCCCCCCGGCATCCGGTCTGCTTTTTTCAGCCGTCCCGGAAGGGTCTGCAGCGGAAGGCCGCACCCAGGGCTCATGCCTTCGCCCCAGGGATTCCGATCCCGGCAGAGTTTGCCGCATCTCCGGGGTGGAAGGGGTGAAAATCGCGGTTTTCCGAGGGAAATCGACTTGGACCGATACCTGCTTTCCGGGACGGCTGAAACAGTGGCGATGACGAAAACACAGGATAGTTGGATGGTCCGGTTGAGCCAGATGGACCTGTGGCTCGTGGCTGGGGTGTTTGGCACCGTGCTGCTGCTCATCCTTCCGGTCCCGCCGCTGCTGCTCGACCTGCTCCTGGCGGTCAGCATCGCTTCCTCCCTTCTGATCCTCCTGGTCATCCTCTACACCGACGACCCCTCCGAGTTCACCGGGTTCCCATCATTGCTCCTCTTCGTCACGCTCTTCCGGTTGGCCCTCAATGTGGCCACCACTCGGTTGATCCTCATTTCCGGGAATGCCGGCCACATCATCGAAGCCTTCGGCAATTTCGTCGTCGGCGGCAACTACGTGGTGGGCATCGTGATCTTCGCGATCCTGGTGATCATCAATTTCGTGGTCATCACCAAGGGTGCCGGCCGCATCGCCGCGGTGGCCGCCCGCTTCACCCTCGACGCCATGCCGGGCAAGCAGATGGCCATCGATGCCGAGCTCGGCGCGGGGATCATCAACGAACAGCAGGCGCGCGCCCGTCGGCGGAAGGTGGAACAGGAGGCCGACTTCTACGGTGCGATGGACGGTGCCTCGAAGTTCGTCCGCGGCGATGCCGTGGCGGCGGTCATCATCACGGTGGTGAACGTCGTGGGCGGTTTCGCCATCGGTATGGCGCAGCGGGGCATGAGCCTCACCGAGGCGCTCTCGCGCTACACGCTCCTGTCCATCGGCGACGGCTTGGTCTCACAGATCCCGGCCCTGGTGACCTCCATGGCCGCCGGTCTCTTGGTCACGCGGGCGGCCTCGAGGAACAACTTCGGCGAGGAACTGGGCCGTCAGCTCACCTCGTACCCGCGCGCCCTGTCCATCCTGGCGGCCATGCTTGCCCTGCTATCGCTGGTGCCCGGCCTGCCGATGTTCCCATTCCTCGTGCTGGCGGTCTTGGCCTGGTACATTGGCCGGAACATCAAGCCGCGGACCGCCGGCGACACCGAAGCCTCGCGGAAGGCCGACGGCAAGGCGGCCAAAGGCTCCGAGGTCGGCACCGCGGCAGCTCCGGGCGCGGCTTCTGGTGCTGCGACCGACAAGCTCGAGAACCTCCTGGGCGTGGATGCGATGCTCATCGAGCTGGGGTTCGGACTGGTATCCCTTGCCGATCCCCGCAAAGGCGGCGACCTGCTCGAGCGGGTCACCGGTGTGCGACGCCAGTTCGCCCAAGACATGGGCCTCCTCATCCCGCCGATCAAGTTGCGCGACAATCTCCAGATCGGGGCCAACGAGTATCGTTTCCTGCTCAAGGGCAACCCGGTCGCCATCGGCAACCTCATGCCCGGGTACTCCCTGGCCATGAACGCCACCAACAGCCGGGTGCAGCTCAAGGGGATTCCGACCACCGAGCCGGTCTTCCAGTTGCCGGCGACCTGGATCACCGAGGTCGAGCGCAAGACCGCCGAGATCGCCGGCTATACGGTGGTCGACGCCTCCAGCGTGCTCATCACCCACCTTACCGAAGTGGTGAAGCATCAGAGCCATGAGATCCTCTCGCGCCAAGACGTCCAGCAGTTGCTCGACCACCTGAAGACCACCCATCCCACGGTCGTGAACGAACTGGTCCCGGCACAGCTCAACGTGGGTCATATCCAGCGCATCCTCCAGAACCTGCTCGCCGAGGGCATCTCCATCCGCAACCTGGCGAGCATCCTCGAGAAGGTCAGCGACTTCGCGGGGGTCAGCAAGAACCCCGATGAACTCAGCGAGCACGCCCGACGGGCGCTGGGGCCCCAGATCGTGAAGCCCTACCAGGACGAGCGGGGAGTGCTCAAGGCGATCACCCTCGATCCACGGCTGGAGCAGGAGATCGCCAAGGGTGTCCGGCAATCCCAGACCGAGATCGCGCTGCTGCTCGAGCCGCGGTTGGCGCGCCACCTGGTCGAGAGCCTTTCCAAGATGATCCAGGGACTCCTGGCCTCGGGCCAGGCTCCGGTGGTCCTCTGCGGTCCGCACATCCGGTTGGCCTTCCGGAGGTTCTTCGAGGCCACCTTCAGCGACCTCACGGTGCTCAGCTATTCGGAGGTTCCCAGCCGCGTCGACATCCAGAGCGCCGGTACGCTCGTGATTCCCGAGTGATCCTCGGACCGGGCTCGTCACGTCCGGATCCGCCACATGCTGAAGCCACCACGGGTTCGGCTTCGACGACGATGCCGACGAAAAAAAGGGGGACCGTGAAACCACGGCCCCCCTCACACAAACGCAGACTGCCACCGAAACTGTTTCTAAAGGCGCCCGGGATCAGAACCAGCGCGACACGGAAAGAGTCACCAGGTAATCGGCGAAGGCGGCGTCGCCACGGGTTCCCTTCTGGAGGTTCCAGTAGCTGCGCTCGCGCTGGGCCTCCAAGCGCCAGGGCACGGTGATCGCCACATTCCACTTGCCCGGCATCCAGTTGATGCCCGGTTCGATGGCGATGGAGTAGCCGGGGCGCCGAAATCCTTCCTCGTTTCCGGCATTGCCATTGAGGTCCTCCACCGGGATGCCCTCCATGCGGCCGCCCAGGGACAGCGACAGGTGGTGCTTTTCGCTGACGACCTTGGTGAATCCCGCCCGGAACAGGTACTGGTCGGTGATCGCCATGCCGTTGTCGATGTTCTTGCCGCCGATGGTCGGGCCGGCGTCGCTCCGGGCCGTCGGGCTCGCGGTGCCATTCACGTTCTGCGGATTGAAGAGGTAGTAGGCTTGGGCGTAGGCGAAGAGGCCCTTGGTGAGCTCGCGGTATCCGTTGAGTTCCCAAGACACGCCCCAGCCACCGTCACCGGGCTGGATGGATTGGTCGACGTTGCGTCGGACGGGTTGGATGTTGACCCCGGCCGTGGGGTCTTGGTCCTGGTAGAAGGTGTCGTCGGCCTGGTAGTCGCCGCTCGGTGCTTTGCCGCCGAGGCTCACCTGCAGGTTGCCCTTGGGCTGGGTCTTCGGATCCCAGATCCAGTATCCAACCACGGCACGGACATCACCGATGCCCATGGCGCTGGTGTCGCGACGGACGCCGCTGTGTTCATAGGGGGCCGAGCGGGTGTGATGCACCCAGGGCAGCACCGCCGTGACGGACCACTGAGGGTTGAACTGGTACGTCACGGCGGTGTCGATGAACTGCGAGTAGTTGATCACCTCGGTGCCCTGCTGGAAGCGGTCCAGGCCGGCCGCGTTGCGCGACTCGTTGCCACCGATGAAGTGGCGGTCGGACTTGAAGAACCGGTAGCCGACCGAGGCCAGCCAGGGACCGTGCTCGGCGGCGTCTTCCCCCATGCCTGTGTGGTTCATCGTGCACATGCCGCCGCCGCGGACGGCGACGCAGCCTTGGGCCTGGGCCTGCTCCGGCATCAAGGTGGTTAGGCAGAGCGCGCTGGTGGCGACCAGCGGCGAATATTTGGCAAGGGATGGAGAGGTGTTCATCGGGCCCCCATTATGCTGGGAGATTTCGACCCAACCGCGGCTTTGGGGCCGATTGCGGCCGTTCCGGGGCGGAATGCTGGTCCGTAGGGGCGGAGTGCCGTTTGCTCCAGGGAGTCGATGCGGTGGCTGTCGACCGTCACCGATCGACACTCACTCCCCTAGGCCTCGCGGTGACAGGCCACCTTTCGACCGTCGCCCAGGTCCCGCAGGGCGGGATTCTCGACCCGACAACGGGCCTCGGCCACCGGGCATCGGGGATGGAACGGGCAGCCCGACGGTGGGTGCAGCGGTGAGGGGGGTTCCCCGGAAAGGACGATGCGCCTCCGCTTGGAGGCGGGGTCGATCACCGGCACGGCCGAGACCAGGGCTTGGGTGTAGGGATGGAGCGGTCGGCGGCACAGGTCCCGGGCCGTCGCCTCTTCCACCACCCGGCCCAGATACATCACGAGGGCGCGATGCGCGAGGTGCTCGACCACCGCGAGGTCGTGCGAGATGAACAGGTAGGCCAATCCCCGCTGCTGCTGGAGGTCCTGAAGCAGGTTCACGACCTGGGCCTGGACGCTCACATCCAGGGCGCTGACCGGTTCATCGCAGACGATCAGCCGGGGTTCCGCGGCCAGTGCGCGTGCGATGCCGATGCGCTGCCGTTGGCCGCCGCTGAATTCATGCGGGAATCGGTGGCGGTGTCCGGCCTCCAGCCCCACGGCTTCAAGCAACTCGCGGATGCGGTCCTCGCGCTCGGCCGGAGTGCCACCCAGCCGATGGACCTCCATCGGTTCCCGCAGGGTCTCACCGACGGTGAATCGCGGATTCAGGGAGGTGAAGGGATCCTGGAAGACCATCTGGAAATGTCGCCGTCGCCTGCGCAGCTGGCTTTCCGGGAGTCGGGTGATGTCGGTGCCGTCGAAACGGACGGTGCCGGAGGTCACGGGACCCAGTCGGATCACCGCACGGCCCAGGGTTGTCTTGCCGCAACCGCTCTCTCCCAGGAGGCCGACGGTCTCCCCGGCCTTCAGGGTCAGGCTCACGCCGTCCACGGCGCGGACCACGGCCTTCGAGCCGGAAAACAGCGGGGCCGGAAGGTGGAAATGGACCCGCAGGTCCTCGACGTCGAGCAGTGGGGGCGGAATCATGGTGGGTCAGCCCTCGGTGAACGGGCAGCGGACCTGGTGGCCTGCGGCGACGCTGCTCCAACCGGGCGATGGTCCGGAGCAGGTGGGCCGGACGACGGGACACCGGGGTGCGAAGCGGCAACCCTGGGGCCAATCGCCCGGTCCCGGCACGTTGCCGGGGAGACCGACGAGGCGCCGGGCGGGATGGCCGAGTTCGGGAACGGATCGCAACAGGGCGCGCGTGTAGGGGTGCCGAGGCTGCCGCAGGACCTCGATGGCCGGACCTTCCTCCACGAGTTGTCCCGCATACATGACACCGACCCGATCGGCGATCTCGCCCACCAGCCCGAGGTTGTGGGTAATGAGCAGGATGGCCATGCCGAGGTGCCGCTGAAGGTCGCGAAGCAGTTCGATGATCTGCGCCTGAACGGTGACGTCCAGGGCGGTGGTCGGTTCGTCCGCGACGAGGAGCCGGGGTTGCGGGGCGAGGCCGAGGGCGATCACCACTCGTTGTTGCATGCCCCCGGAAAGTTGGTGCGGGTAGGCCTTCAGCCGGGTTTCCGGGTCGGGGATCCCCACCATTTTCAGGAGTCGGACCGCCTCGGCATCGCTGTCGGATCCGGGTCGGTGCAGGGCGAGCGATTCGCGGATCTGGGCGCCGATGCGCATCACGGGATTCAACGCGGCCCCGGGTTCCTGGAAGACGTAGCCCACCGTGCGACCGCGGATCTGCTGCAATTCGCGAGGTGCCATCCGGAGCACATCGCGGCCTTCCAGCAGGATCTCGCCGCTCGGATGCGCAGCCGGCGGGGTCGGTAGCAGCCGTGCGATGCTCAAGGCCGTGATGCTCTTGCCACAGCCGCTCTCGCCCACGAGGCAGTAGGTCTGGCCAGGGTCGATGGACAGCGAGACCTCGTCGACGGCGCGTCGGGGGCCGAAGTCGATACGGAGGTTGCGGACTTCAAGCAGCGGCATGGCGAGGGGCGTCGGGATCAGCGCAGGCGTTCCGATCGCCGGAAGCGTCGATGGACGGGCTTGGAGTCACGGTTTTCTTGGGGAATCGCCGAGGGTTTCGCGGGTCTTGTCGGCGATCTTCCGTGCCTGTTCCTCGGCCTTCTGCGCCGCCTTGGCGGCCAATGCCGCGGCCACCTGAGCGGCTTCCTCGGCCTGGGTTCGGGCGACGGCGGCCCCGGCCTGAGCCTGGGTGCGGACCTGCTGCCAGGCGTTGGTCCCGGCTGCCTTCAGCCGTTGTGCCGTCTCGCTCCGTGCCGCGGCCTCGGCGGCGCGCCGGGTTTCATCAGCCGCGCGGCGGGCCAGGGACTCGGCGGACTGCGTGGCCTCGCGCGCGGTCTCGCGGGCCGTCGCAGCGACCGACGACGCCCCCTGCTGGAGGCGTTCTCCGGCCTCGTGGAGGACCTTGCGTGTCTCTTCGACGGTGGGCGGCGGATTCTCCCGCGAACATCCCCAGGCCAGCCATCCTGCCACCATGGCCGAACAGACCCACGCCGACGAGCGCACCCGGGGCCATCGTGGGACGCGACCGGTGCGTTGCTGAAAGCTCCGCGGATCCATGCCGGAATGTTGCGGAGGAACGGGCCGGGGACAATCCCAGGATGGGTGCGGAAGGGGGAGGGTGGCGGAATCTCGGCGGATGGTGGATGCGGGAAAGGCCCGGCCGGAGGGGAGTACGACAGCATCCTTGCCGTGTTCCTGGGGTGTCCGTAGCGTCCAGCCTCATGTCCACCGTGTTGAGTCGCCGACGCTTCCTGCTCGCATCCGCAACCCTGGGCGGGCTTGCGGCCGGTCCGTTGGGCGCGGTCGAACCCTTCGTCCGGTCAACGCGACCTCGGTTGCGCCTGTCATTGGCGGCCTACTCCTTCGGTGACCAGTTCAAGCCGGGCAAGGACGGTAGCCCGGCGCGCATGGACATGAAGCGCTTCGTCGACTACTGCGCCGACCACGCCTGCGGCGGCGCCGAACTGACCAGCTACTATTTTCCGGAAAAGGTCACCGACGCCCACCTGCTCGAGGTGCGTCGCCATGCCCACCTGAGGGGCGTCACGGTCAGCGGCACCGCCGTGGGCAACGACTTCTGCCACCCGCCCGGCGAAAAGCGGTCCGCCGAGATCGCCTCGGTGAAGGAGTGGATCCGCAAGGCGGCCATCCTGGGTGCACCGCACATCCGCGTGTTCGCCGGGGGAACCCACGGCACTTCCGAGGCCGAGGCGGCCAAGTTGACCATTGAGGCCCTGGAGGAATGCGGGGCGGAGGCCGGCAAGGCCGGGATCTTCCTGGGCGTCGAGAACCACGGGGGCATCGTGCGACGGGCCGAATCGCTCGTCGAGATCGTGAAGGCGGTCCGGAGCCCCTGGGTGGGCATCAACCTCGACACCGGCAATTTCTATTCCACCGACCCCTACCGCGAACTGGCCTTGTGCGCGCCGTGGGCGGTGAACGTTCAGTTCAAGGGCAAGGTCCACGTGGGCGGCAAGTCCGCGGTCGAGAAGGCCGATTACGCCCGCACGTTCAAGATCCTTCGCGACGCGGGCTACCAGGGGTTCGTGGCCCTCGAGTACGAGTTCAAGGACGACCCCTTTGTGCGCGTACCGCAGATGCTCGAGGAGATGCGGCCATTCCTGGATTGAGCCCATCGAGGGCCATTCTTTGCCCTCGCCTTGGGCGTGATTTGCCCGATTCTCTCCGCCCAATTGTCGATGAAGCTTTCGCTGACCCTGTCGCAGGCCGCCTTGGTGCTCGGCCTGGGATGTCTGTTGGGCCATCTGTGGCCCCTGTTCCGCCCCGGCGCCTGCGCCGCTTGGCTGCGGCGATTCCATCGCAACACCCCGGTCGGCGTGGTGCTGATGCTGCTGGGTTCGGTCTGGTTCGAGCAGAACCTCCAGAACTCGGAGATCTCGGACTTCGCCGCGTTCCGACCGTTCCTGCTGGGCGGTGTGATCGCCATCGGCGTGGCCAGTTGCTTTGTGGTCCGCGATTATCTCTCGGTGCGGGGCCTGGCCATCGTGCTCTGCCTGGCCGCCGACCTCGTCCTCGACGCCCAGCGCTGGCACCCCAGCCCTTGGAGGTACCTGGTCACCGTGTGGATGTACGTCTGGGTGACACTGGCGATCTGGGTCGCCCTGGCGCCATGGCGGGTCCGGGATTGGTTGGACTGGTGCGCCCGATCCGAGGGCAGGGTTCGCCTGCTGGGCCTTTCCGGGGTGGCTTGGGGAGCGCTGATCTCGGCGCTGGCCGTCACGGCCTACCGATGAGGCAACCCGGCCCCGGACGACGGCCGCCCGGCGGCATCGCTCGAAGGGCTCGGAGGCGCTTGCGGCCACCCGCGGGGCTCACGTAGCGTCGTCCCACAACTTTTCATGAAGGTCTACATCGACGGTCAGCTGCGCGACGAAGCCGACGCCACCATCAGCGTCTTCGACCACGGTCTGCTCTATGGCGACGGTGTCTTCGAGGGCATCCGCATGTACCACAACCGCATCTTCAAGCTGCGGGAGCACATCGAGCGCCTGTACTGGTCGGCCAAGGCGATCCTGCTGGAGATCCCGATGACCCAGGAGCAGATGATGGAGGCCTGCCTCGAGACCTGCCGTGCCAACGGCCTGCGCGAGGGGTACATCCGCCTGATCGTCACCCGGGGCAAGGGAACCCTCGGCCTCGACCCGCGCCGCTGCCCCAAGCCCTCGGTCATCATCATCGCCGCGACCATCCAGCTCTACCCCGAGTCGGTGTACCGCGACGGCATGACCATCGCCACCGTCCCGACCACCCGCATGCTGGTCAACTCGGTGAACCCGGCCATCAAGTCGCTCAACTACCTCAACAACATCCTGGCCCGCATCGAGGCCAACCTGATCGGCGTCGAAGAGGCCATCATGCTCAACACCGAGGGCTACGTGGCCGAGTGCACCGGTGACAACATTTTCATCGTCCAGAAGGGCAAGCTCTACACCCCGCCGTTGAGTGCGGGCGCCCTCTACGGCATCACGCGCAACACGGTCATCGATTGCGCCAGGAACATGGGCATCGAGGTCGCCGAGCCCAACCTCACCCGCTACGACCTCTACACCGCCGACGAGATGTTCCTCACCGGCACCGCGGCCGAGATGGTCCCGTGGTGAAGGTCGACGGACGGGTGATCGGCAACGGCAAGCCCGGCCCCGTCACCGGGCGCCTGCTCGAGGCCTTCCGCGGCGTCACCCGCCACGACGGCGAGGTGATCTTCAATGCCTAGCCCGGGGCGCGCCCCGCGGATGTTCCCGTTCCGGGTGTCCCCGGGGCTTCCCCAAGATACCTCCAGATGAAGCCAGGGATGACCCCAGAACGGTTCGAGGCGATCACGGGGCGCTACCCCGGACTCCGCGTGGCGCTGCTCGGGGACTTCTGCCTCGATCGGTATTTCGACATCGATCCGGCCCGGTCCGAGGTCTCCATCGAGACCGGCCTGGCCGTCCACAACATCACCGGGGTCCGCTGCCTTCCCGGCGCCGCGGGCACCATCCTGAACAACCTGGTGGCGCTCGGGGTGGGCACGATCCGTTGCCTGGGGATCCGGGGCGACGACGGCGAAGGCTTTGAATTGCACCGCGCGCTGGCCGCCCGTCGCGGGGTCGACCTGTCCGGATTCGTGGCGATCCCCGGGCGACACACCTTCACCTACACCAAGCCGCTGGTGCACCGGTCCGGCCTTCCTCCCGAGGAGTTGAACCGTCTCGATCTCAAGAATTTCACGCCGACCCCGGCCGAGGCCCAGGACGCCGTGATCGCGGCGATGGACCGGGTCGATGCCGACCCCGCCGGTGCGGATGCCTGGATGGTGATGGACCAGGTCGACGTGCCTGAAACCGGCGTGGTGACCGCGCGCGTGCGCGAGCGCCTCGGCCGACTTTCGGCGTCGCGGCCCGCGCTGCCGATCGTGGCCGACAGTCGGCGCGGGCTCGAGGGATGGCCGGCCGCTCACTGGAAGATGAATGCGGCGGAACTGGCGCACCTGACGGGCCGAAGCCTGGGCGACCTGCCCTCGGTGGTGTCCGCGGCCCGGTCGATGGCGATGGCATCCGGTCGGCCCGTGTTCGTGACCCTCGCCGAGCGGGGCATGGTCGGAGCCTCGGCGGAGGGTGCCGTGGCCCATGTGCCGGCGCATCCGGTCCGCGGTCCGATCGACGTCGTGGGAGCGGGCGATTCCGTGAGCGCGAACCTGACCGCCGCGTTGGCCGCCGGGGCCGAACTGCCCGAGGCCATGCACCTGGCCATGGCCGCGGCCCATTGCGTGATCCACCAACTCGGCACCACCGGAACGGCCTCGGTCGCACAGATCCGCGAGAGGATCTTCTCCGCCTGAACCCGGGCGCGTACGCCGTAGACTCCGCCATGAAGAATCCGCTCTCGTCCCTTCCGTCGCCCCGGACCGGAACCGGGATCGCCTCGGTCCTTCTCGTCGCGCTGCTGTGCGGGTGCTTCGCGGCGCCGCGCCGCGCGGAACCTCGGGAGGGGGCGTCCCGGCCGGTTCGATTCCCGGTCGGCATCTACGGGGTGCCCGGGGTTGCCGATCTTCAGGCGGTGCATGCCGCCGGCTTCTCGCTGGTGATGGGTGGGCTCGATTCCGAGTACATGGATGCCGCAGCGCGCCTTGGTGTGGGTGTGATCGCCACCCCCGGCACTTCAGCCGGACCGGGGTTCGATGCGGCCAAGGTCCGCGCGGCCGTCCGCCGCTGGGATCGGCATCCGGCCTTGGCGGGTTGGTATCTCATCGACGAGCCCGACCTGAACCAGGTGCCCCCGGCGCAGGTGTCGATGGCCAACGATACCGTGAAGGCGGCGGGGGCGGGCAAACCCACGGCTCTGGTGGTCTATCGGGGGTGGAACCTGGCGCGATTTCATTCGGCCGACATCCTGATGGTCGATTTCTACCCCATCGGCTGGATCCCCGTTCCGGCATTCTTCAAGCACATGCGGCATGGGGTGACCGCGGCGCGGGTCGGGGACAAGCGGTTCTATGCCGTGATCCAGTCGATGGACTGGCAGATGTACCAAGACCAGTTCCAATTCGCCCCGGACTTCTCTCCGAGACCGCCGACGGAGGACGAGTTGCGCAGCATGACCTGGGGTGCCCGGGTCCTCGGGGCCGATGGTGTCCTTTACTATCCCTACCGGGACGGACGCTGGGAGATGCCCAAGCATCCCGCGACCTGGCAGGCCCTGACGCGCGTGGTCCAGGAGGTTCGCCGTTGGGAACCGATCTTCGCTGCGACTCCGTCCCCGGAACGGCTCCCCAATTACGAGAGGATGACGGACCGGGGCAACGAGGCGCTTGAGCCGCCGATCCTCTGGTCGGTGAACACGGTCGAGGCGGGCAACGGGTTCGTGGCCCCTGGCGATTACTGGATCCTGGTCAACACCACCGACCGGCTCCAGCAGCTCCTGATCACCGACGACCGTTGGCTGGACCTGCGAATCCCCGATGTCCGCACCGGCGAAGAGACGGCGGTGGACGCCGACGGTTGGATGCCGGCGCTGTCTCCGTTCGAGGTGCGCATCCTGGGCCCGCTTCCCCGGAAGTGAGGGCGAGTGGGGTCGGAGCCGTCGCCTAGGCGGCGCGTTTTCGGCTCAGGGCGGTCGTCAACTCCGGCAGCGCCAGCGTGTTGATCACGTCGCCTCGGGTCAGCCAGCCCTTGCGGGCGATGCCCGCGCCGAGGCGCAGGAACCCGAAATGATCGAGCCGGTGGGCATCGCAGTTGATCACGCACTTCACCCCCAGCTCCTTGGCTTGCCGCCACAGTCTCCAGTCTAGGTCGAACCGGTAGGGGCTGGCGTTGAGCTCGATCCATGTCCCGGTCTCCGCGCAGGCCTTCAGCACCGCGGGGATGTCCAGTCGGTAGGCCTCCCGCTCGAGGAGCAGTCGGCCCGACAGGTGGCCCAGCATGTGCACCTGCGGGTTCTCCGCGGCGCGGATCAGACGCCGGGTGTTCTCGGCGGCGTCGCTCGACGGCACGTGCAGGCTGGCGACCACCACGTCAAGCCGTGCCAGGAGCGCGTCCTCGAAATCGAGGCCTTCCTTCAGGATGTCGACCTCGGTGCCGGTCAGCAGGCGGAACCCGCTGCCCTCGGCGGCGTAGGAGGCGTTGACCTTGCCGACGGCCTCGATCTGTTCCTCCAGCCTCCGGGCGTCCAGCCCGTTGGCCTGGAACGAGGCCCGGGAGTGGTCGGTGATGGCCCAGTAGTCGAGCCCCAGTTCGTGGGCGTGCGCCGCGATCGCTTCGAGCGAGTCGCGTCCGTCCGACCAGTTCGAGTGGTTGTGCAGGGAGCCTCGGAGGTCGGTCCATTCGACCAGGCGGGGCAGGACATCCGATTCGGCCGCGGCGAATTCGCCGTGATCCTCGCGCAGTTCCGGCGGCACGTAGCGGAGCCCCAGGTGCTCGAAGATGTCGCGTTCCTCCCGGCAGGCCACGCGGAGGGCCGGGTCACGGGTCTCCTCGGATCCGCGGAAGAGCCCGTACTCGTTGAGCCGGAGGCCTCGGGCGATGGCCCTCTGACGCATCACGATGTTGTGCTCCTTGGAGCCGGTGAAGTAGGCGAGGGCGAAGGGGTATTCCTCGTCGGCGACGACCCGGAGGTCGGCCTGGATGCCCCCCTCGAGGAGGACGCTCGCCTTGGTGTCGCCCTGGGCCAGCACGGTCCGCACGCCGGGCTGATCCACGAAGAACCCGATCACCGCCGCCGGGTGTTTCGACGAGACGAGGAAATCGATGTCACCGATCACCTCCTTCCATCGACGCAGGCTTCCCGCGGTGGAGCAGCGCAGCACGTCGGGATGCCCCCGGAGGGACTCCAGGATCGGCTCCGCGCACTGCAGGGCATCGATGAGCCGGTGGCGGGAGGCGAACTGCCTCCGGAAGGCGATGGCCTCGAGGATCTTCGCCTGGGACTTCTCGCCGAATCCATCCAGGGCGGCGATGGCGTCGGCCTTGCACGCCGCCTCGAGCTTTTCCACCGAGTCGATGCCGAGTTCGTCGTGCAGCCGCTTGACCTTCTTGGGCCCCAATCCCTGGATCTCCAACAGGGCGGGCAATCCCGGCGGCAGGGAGGCCTTGAGTTCGTCGTGGTACGGAAGGGTTCCGGTGGTCACCAGGCGGGTCACCTTCTCCTGCAGGGCCTCGCCGAAGCCCTTCAGTTCACCGAGGCGATTCTCGGCCACGATCTTCTCGAGCGGCTCGGTGAGCCCCTCCAGCACACGGGCCGCGTTGTGGTAGGCGCGGGTCTTGAACGGGTTCTCCCCTTTGAGTTCGAGCAGTGTCCCGATCTCGGCGAGCACCGCCGCCACCTCGTCCTTGTCCATGAACGAGGCTAGGGGCAACTCCCGGGATCTTGGAAGCCGGGAGCGTCAGCCCGGATGATCCAACGGAGTCGTTGCGGCTCAGGCCTGGTGGCCGAGGAAATCCTGGTAGGCCCCTCGGATGCCTTCTTCAAGGGAGACCCGGGGCGACCAGCCGAGGGCCTGCAGCCGGGAACTGTCCATGAGCTTGCGGGGCGTGCCGTCGGGTTGGGTGGGGTCCCAGTGGATGGTTCCGGGGTATCCGACGATGCGGGCTACCGTCGCGGCCAGTTCACCGATGGTCAGTTCCTGTCCGGATCCGACATTGATGAACTGCTCCTCGGAATAACGTTCCATCAGGAACACCAGGGCGTCCCCGAGATCGTCGGAATGCAGGAATTCGCGCAGGGGATTGCCGGAGCCCCAGCAGGTGACGGAGGGCGCACCAGCCACCTTGGCCTCGTGGAACCGGCGGATCAGTGCCGGGAGCACGTGCGATCCGAGGGGATCGTAGTTGTCGCCGGGCCCGTAGAGATTGGTGGGCATCGCGGAGATGAAGTCGCAGCCGTACTGGCGGCGATACGCCTGGCAGAGCTTGATGCCGGCGATCTTGGCGATGGCATACCACTGGTTGGTGGGTTCCAGCGGTCCGCCGAGCAGGTACTCCTCCTTCAGGGGCTGGGGTGCCATGCGCGGGTAGATGCAGGAACTCCCCAGGAAGAGGAGCTTGCGCACGCCGTGACGGCGCGAGGCGTCGATGACGTGGTTCTGGATGGCCAGGTTGTTGAAGAGGAATTCGCCCGGAAAATCGTTGTTGGCCTTGATGCCGCCGACCTTCGCCGCAGCCAGGAAGACCCACTCCGGCCGTTCGGCGGCGAAGAACGCGTCCACCGCGGGGGCATCCCGGAGATCGAGTTCGCTGGAGCGTCGGCCGATCAGGTGGCGGTAGCCCTTGCGCTCGAGGCTCCGCCAGATGGCACTGCCGGCCAAGCCGTGGTGGCCGGCGACGTAGATCCGTGGGTCTTGGGGCGAGGGCATGATGGGCGGGTCAGGGGGTGCGTTGGGCGCATCCACCGGGTCGGGGGACATTGACAGAGTGTCCAATCGGGTGGCAATCCCCGCGGCCCACGGGTACGGCTTGGAGTCGGGCCGGATCCGGCGTAGTCTCCGATCCATGACTCGGCAGAAGGTGTTGGACCTCTACTTCATGGATGCCCGCTGCAAATTGATCGAGATCGCGGCGTTTTTGGACCGGGTGGATCGCGCCGAGGGCGAGGCCGACTTCCGATGGAAGGCCTTCCGTGAGGCTCTGACCCACCTCGATGCCGGGGATCCTGGACGGGCCGAGGCGGTGCTCCGGTCCTTCAGCGATCCGACGACCGAGCCGGTGCCCCAGGCCCCGGGCAAGGGTGCCGTCGGGGCTTGGCCCGGTCGCTAGACTTCGAGTCTTCCGACCGGAGCGGTGGAGTGGGCGGTCAGGGCGAACAGGCGATGACCCCGGGCGTCGAGTACAGGTATCGGCCGTCCCCGATCGGGTGACGGGCGATCACGGTGACCCGGTCGCTCTTGGGCTGGAATTTGCCCCAGCGCAGCGTGATCTGGTAGCCGGTGCCGACCATGGCCTGGGTCTCGAAACTCCGAAGTTCCTTGGCACTGAATTTCCAGGAGTAGGCAGGTTGCGGCAGTGGGGACTGGTTGCCGGTGAGGAGGCCATCGAAGAGCAGGATCTCCACCTCGCCGCTCCGGATGGGGGCGGGTTTTGCGGCATTGCCCACGTTGGCGAACAGTTTGACCGCGACGCCATCCGGACCCGGGGCCCCGTCCAGATTCAGGGCCACGGGCATGGTCAACAGGTGGAGTTCCAGGATGCCGGACGACCGGGTGACGGCCCGAGACCCGGGGCCGGCATCGTTGCCGCTGCTGGAGCCGCCGGAGCGGCATCCCGTGGCGAGCCCCAGGGCCAACGCCGCCAGGGCAAGGTGCTTCCAGACGCGGTGGCGGCCTCGTCGGTGGCGGACTTGGAGACGGATCGGGAGCATCACTTCTTTCCGGCGGGGGCGTTGGTCTTGGAACCGTTGGGATCGGCCGGAAAGATGGGATCCAGCAACTGGGCCTTCAACGGGTCCTTGCGCTCCGCGCTGCGGAGGGTCGACTTCTCCAGCATCCGGGTCGAGTAGTTCCCGATGGTGGTGATCTTGGCCTCCTGTTCGTGGTTCGCCGTCAGCACCTGCGGCGTGAGCATGATCAGGAGTTCGCGTCGCTCCGATTTCTTGGAGGTGCTCCGGAAGAAGAAACCGACGCCCGGGATGTCTCCGAAGAACGGGGTCTTCTTGCGGCGGATGTCGTCCACCGTGCCGATCAGGCCGCCGATGACGACGGTCTGGCCGCTCTGCACCGTGACCGTGGTCGAGGCACGCCGCTCGTTGATGATCGGTACCGTGGCCTTGTCGTTGATCTCCACGCTGGAACTGGCCAGGGAACTGTTGGTCGCACCCACGTCGATCTTCACGAAACCCTCGCCCGTGATGCGGGGGGTGACCGTCAGGTTCACGCCCACGTCGCGGTAATCGAAGGTGTTGATCTGGCCGCCCTGCGGGGTCGTGGAGCTGCCGGTGATGATGGGGACCCGTTGGCCGATGTTGATCGAGGCGACCTTGTTGTCGGCGGTGAGGATCTGTGGGCGGCTCAAGACCTCCACACGGCCGTCGTTCTCGAGGGCCCGCATCAGGAAGTTCATGTTGTTGCCGGTGACCAGGGCGGAGTAGCCGCCGAAGTTCTGCATCTGGGTGGGGATGCCGAAATCGGTGCCGGTCCCGACATTCCATCCGTTCCCGACGTTCTTGGTGAAGGTCCACTCGAAGCCCAGGTCGCGGTTCGAATCGAGGGTGACCTCGGCGAGCAGCACCTGGATGAGCACCTGCGACTGGGCCTGGTCGAGCTCCTCGATGATCTGGTGGATCTGATCGAAGTATCGCGGGCTGGCCGAGAGCAGCAGCGTGTTGCTCACCTGCTCGGGCACGATGGCGACCTCGCGCTCGAGGAGTCGCTGCGCGGTGCCCACCGCATCGGTGCCGAGCACCTGGGTCACCCGCTGACGTTCCTGGTCGAGGAAGCTGCGGATGGCGGTGCCGACGTCGGGCGCCTGGGCGTTCTTGAGGCGATAGACCTCGGTCTTGCGCTCCAGGGCCTCGGAGGAATCGAGCGTCTCGATGATCTGCTGCACGAGCGCCACATAGTGCTCGGTGCCGCCGACCAGCAGGGTGTTGGTGCGGGGATCGACGCTGACCGTGAGGGCCGTCTGCTCCTCGGAACCGATGACGGCCGTGGCCGAGGGGGTCTCGGTGCCGTCGGCGGCGGGCTTCATGAGCGTGTACTGGATGGTGCGCTGGCCGTTGGCCGCCGCTGCGGTGCCACTCGACTGCATCCGGAACATCGACAGAAGCAATTGGGCCGTCTGTTGCGCGTCGGCGTTGCGGAGCGAGAAGACGCGGATCTTGGCCTCACGCGACGAGCTGTTGTCGAGGCGCCCGACGATCTGCTCCAGCAGGCCCATGTAGTCCACCGGGCCGGAGACGACCAGGGCGTTCATGCGCGGGTCCGGGGTGATGGAGATGGCCTCCTTGAGTGCGGCCGTCACCAGTTCCTGCCCGTCCTCGGTCCGGGTGACGAACTGCAGGACCGACTGGGCGTTGGGGCTGAGGTCGGACAGCGGGGTGATCTTGGAATTCAGGGAGGTTTGCAACACCTGGGTCAGGTTCTCGGCTCGGGCGTATTTGAGCGGGATCACCCGGATCTCGCTCACGCGGGCGGTCTGGTCGGTGTCGAGCTTGGCCACCACGTCGCGGATGCGCTTGAGGTCGGTGGCACCGCAGGAGACCACGAGGGCGTTCACCCGTTCATCGGCGCTGACCACGATGGGCAGGGGACCACCCTGGGTGCCCTCGCGGAAGAGCCCCTGCACGGTCTGGGCCACCTTGCGGGCGTCGGCCTTGGCCAGCGGGATGACCTCGACCTTGAGCCCGAGCTCGGCCTGCTGGGTGTCGAGCCGCTGGATCAGGCCATCGACCATGGACATGTCTTCGACCACGGCGCCCACGATCAGGGCGTTCACCCAGGTGTCGGCCACCACGGTGATGGGGTCGATCGGCTCACCCCGCGCCTTGGGAGGGCGGTTGGCGAAGAGGCGCTGCAGGGTGGCCTGGAGGCGGATGGCCGTCGCCTCCTTGAGCGGGAACACCCGGAAGTTCAGCTGGGCGAGGCGGTCCTCGGCATCGAGCTGGGGCACGATGCGGTCCAGCATGTCGATGGCCTCCTTGGAACCGGTGGCGAGGATGGCGTTGAGCCGGGTGTCGGCGATGACGGCCACCGGCATGCTGCGCTCGGGCGCGTTCAGCGAGGCCGCGTCGGCCGCCTTGCGGGCCTGGAGGTACTGGGTGAGGACACCCGCCAGGTTGGAGGCGCGGGCGTGCTCGAGCTTGTACACCTTCAGGTCGGTGGCGGCCACGAAGTCGATCGTGTCGACCTTGGCGAGGATCTCCTTGATGAGGCCGAGGTTGTCGGGGCTGGCCGAGACCATGAGGGTATTGCTCCGGGTGTCCACGGCGATGGCCATGGCGTCACGGCTTGCCTGTCCGGGGATCTTCACGTCGGAGCGACCCGGACGATACATGCCCTGTTGGACGAGGCTCTTGAGCATGGTCGCCACGCGCTGCGCGTCGGCGTGCTTGAGGACGAAGGTCTCGAGGACGCCCTCGGCGACGGTGGGCTCGACGTCGATGCGGGTGAGCAGGTCCTTGATCAGGTCGAGGTTCTCCTTGTTGGAGGAGACGATCAGCGAGTTGTTCAGGCTGTCGGTCTGGATCTCCACGCGGTCGGTGGGGGAGGGCGTCTGGCCTGGCAGGGTGCGGGCCTGGAGGCGGGCGGCGAAGACGCCCTCGAGGGTGGCTGCCACCTTGGCGGCGTCGTTGTGCTTGAGCGGCAGCACCGTCAGGGCCAGCGACGGATTGTCGAGCTTGCGGTCGAGCTTCTTGAGCAGCGCGTCGATGGTCTCGTTGTCCTCGCGGCCGGCGGACACCATGAGCGCGTTGACCCGCGCGTCGGGCAGGATCACGGGCTTCTGGCGTTGGACCTCGGGCGAGGTGCTGGCCTGGTAGCGCTGGGTGAAGAGTTGGTTGAAGGAGGCCGCCAGGATGCGGGCGTCGGCGTATTCCAACGGAACGATGCGCACACCGCCGGTCAGGCCCGGGGCGGCGTCGTCGAGCTTGCGGGCGAGGGACTCGACCAGCTCATAGGCGTCCTTGCCGCCGCCGACGAGCAGGCTGTTCGAGCGGGGCTCGGGCAGGACCAGGACCTTCAGGCTGTCGGCCTGTCCCTTGCCGAGGGATCCCTGGCGGGCGACCCGCTGGTCCATCAACCGCTGGAGGGTGGCGGCCAGTTGCGCGGCGTCGGCGTGGGCCAGCGGAAGGATGCGGACATCGCGGAACTCCGGGGCCATCGGCTTGTCGAGCTGGGCGATGAGGTTGTCGATGATCGCGAAGGCCTTGTCGTTGCCCGAGACGATCATGGAATTGCTGCGATCATCGAGCGTGACGGTCGGCCGGTCGCTCGGCTTGGCGTTGGCGTTCCGGGGGCCGGAGTGGAGATCGGTGATGATCTTCTGTACGGCCGAGGCATCGGCATGCTTGAGCGGATAGATGCGCACGGTGCTCAGGCCCGAGGCGTCGGGGATGTCGAGTTGGACGAGCAGTTCCTCGATCAGGGGCAGGGTGTCGGCACGGGCGGCGACGATCAGGGCGCCGGCGTTGTCGTCGGCCTGGAGGGTGAGGGCCGTGCGGGTCTTGGCCTGCTCGGTCGAGAGCGCCTTGCCCCCCTCGCGGCGGGTCTGCAGGCGGCTGACGTAGTTGTTGAGGCCCTCGGTTCCCGGGACGGCCGGCCCCTCGGCGAACACCGATTGCAGCATGGGCAGTAGCCGGCTCGGCGTGGCGTACCTCACGCGGAAGACCTTCACCTCGGTGATGGCCGCGTCCCATTGCTTGTCGAGGTCCTTGATCAGCTTCCGGGCCAATTCGATCGAGTCCCTGCGGCCGGACAGGATGAGCGCGTTGAGCCGCGAATCGGGCGTGACATTCAGTGGGCTGGCCAGCGCACGCGCCGAGCCGGCCTCGGGTTTGCCCGGGCCGTCCTGACGGGTGCCCAACCGGGCGCCCTGGGTGAAGATGGCGGTGAGGGTCTGGCCGGTGGTCCGTGCGTCGGCATGCAGCAGGGCGACCACGGCGAAATCGGCGGCCTCTGCCGACCCGATCTGGTCCAGCATCTCCACCACCTTCCCGAGGGCCTCGAGGTTCTTGGGCGTGGACGTGATGAGCAGGCGGTTGCCGTCGCTGGGGTCGGCCGTGATCTTGATGGGGCGCTGGAAGTCCAGGGCCACGGGTTCACCCGAATCGCCGCGGATGTTCAGCTTGCGGACCTGTTCCTGGAGTTCCCGGGCCTCGGTGCCGGCCTCGCCGGCGGCACCGGGGCGGAGGAGGTTCTGCAAGGTGGTGGCCATCGACGGTGCCGCACTCTGCTTGAGGGTGAAGACGCGGACCTCGGCCTCGACGTCCTCGCTGGGAGTGTCGAGCGTCTTGATCATCTTCTCCACCTGGGCGATGAGCGGTTCGCGGGCCACCACGAGCAGTCCCTTGGAGCGTCCATAGGGCAGCACCGTGAGCGGATCGCCCGGATGCTGGGCGCTCAACTGCTGGACCAGTTGCTGAACCAGCGGAGTGATTTTGGAAGGCGGCGTGTGGGCGAGGGTGATGAGTCGGTGCGACAGGTCGGCCGTGGGGTTGGCGTTGTCGAGTTGCTTGACCAACGCCTCGATGATGGAGAAGTCCTTGGCCGAGGCGCGGACGAGCAGGCTGCGGGATCGGGGTTCGGCGACCACCGTGAAACGCGGTGGACGTTGGTCCTGGGGATTCTGCGGTGCCTGTGCCTGGTCGCCGCCACGGCCGCCGCCCGGACGGAACACGTTGTTCAGGGAGCGGGCCAGGATGACGGGGTCGGCCTGGGTGAGGGCCAGGATGCGCAGGTCGCTCTCGCCGGAGGACGCCTTCCAGGACAGGTCGACGACCATCCGGTTGATCCGGTCGAGTTCAGGGGCGGGACCGGAGAGGAGCAGCGCATTGGCATTGCGGTCCAGGGCCACGGTGACCTCCGGCGACTGGGCCGGGTGGTTGGTCTTGGTGCGGTCGAGGGCGGGCAGTCGGTCCACCAGCTTCAGCGAACCGCCGTACATCTGGGGATAGATGTTCGTCAGCATGCCCACCATCTGCTCGACGGGCACGTCGTCGACGGTCAGCAACCGCACCTGCAGGCTGTTGTCCTGGGCCGAGGCGTCGAGGCGCTGGATCAGGTCCTGGATCTGCGGCATGTCGGACCGCTTGGCGATCACCGTCAGCGTGTTGGCCTCGCGGTCCACCTCCAGCACGGGCTGCTCGCCCCTCGGGCGCTCCTCGTAGACGGCGGCCACCTTCATGCGGATCTCGGCGGCCCGGGCGTTCTGCAGCCAGACGAACTGCACGTCGCGATCGGAACGTTCCGGGGCCTTGTCCAGCGTGGGCAGCAGTTGCTCGATGAGCTTGAAGTGAGTGGCCGAAGCGGTGATGAGCAGGCTGTTGGACCTGGGATCGATGGCGATGGCGGGCTGGGCCCGCGATCCGATCCCGCGGCGCTCGAGCCGGGTGCTGACGTTGGCCAGCAGTTGCGAGAGCACCGGTTGGATGTCGGTGGCGTTGGCGCTGTTCAGCTTGTAGATGCGGACCTCGACCTCGCCGGTGGCGCTCTCGGCGTCGAGTTCCTTGACCAGTTTCATGACCTCCTGGACTGCCTCGCCCGGTCCGTTCAGCAGCAGCGCGTTGGCCCCGGTCACCGGGGTGATGGAGACCCGGCGCAGCTTCGCGTCCGTCCCCTTGCCGGCGATCGCCTTGTTGACCGACTCGGCGACGGTCTCGGCGACGGTCTTGCGCAGGAGCACGGTCTGGAGCACCGAGGTGCCTCCCGGATCCGAGGCGTCCACCGACCGGATCACGGACTGGACCCGTTCGAGGAGGGCCGGTGGCGCGTTGATCAGCAGGGAGCGGTCGTCGAGGGCCGGCGTGACCACGAGGCGGGGCACGGCATCGTCGTCCATCTCCCGGGAGAAGAGTTGTCCGAGAAGCGTGATCACCGGCGCGGCGGTGACGTGCTTGAGGGCCACGGTGTGCACGCCACGGGCGGCGTCGGTGTCGGTCGCCAGCAGGCGGGAAGCGATCTCCTGGACGGCCTGCCACTGGGTGGCGCTGGCGGTGACTAGGACCCTGGACTGCGAATCGTCGGGGATCATCACGAGGTCGGCGGCCTTGCCCGAGGCCTTCAGGCGGTCGAGGACCAGCGGCCGGAGGCGGGCCACGGCCTCGGTGGCCGATCCCCGGGGGATGGGCAGGATCTGGAGGTCCCGGGCCTCGCGCGTGGTGGTGGCGTCGAGTCGGGTGACGATCTGCTCGGCGGCCTGCAGGTCCCTGGCCTGTCCGGAGACGACGAGGGTGCGCGCGGTGTTGTCGATGCCGAGGGTGACCCGCGGGGTGATCCGGCCCGAGGGGTCCACCTTGGCGAGCGTGTTCGACAGGGCCGCGGCGACCTGGGCGGGTTCGGCATTGGTCAGCCGGAAGATGCGGGAATTACCCGAGCGCTGGTTGGCGGCGTCGAGGTTCAGGACCAGGGATGCGATCTGTTCGAGGTCGTTGGTGCGGCCCGTGACGATCAGACGGTTGCCCTCGGTGTCGGCCCGGATGACGGCCTGCTCCGAAGGCGGCACGGGCTTGGATTTCAAGGATTCCTCGTAGATTGAGCGGACGGTCTCGGCCAATTCCGAGGCCTGCCGGTCCGCGAGGTTGAGCACCCGGGTCTCGCGCGGGGAAGGGGTGGCGGTCGGGGCCTGGATCAGGGTCACCAGGGACTCGATCTCGGCGAGGTGGTTGGTCCGCGCGGTGACCAGGATCCGCCCGTTGGGGGCGTCGGCGGTGAACACGGCGTCGGCGGGATCGGCCGCATCCTGATTCTTCCATCGCTCGGTGTAGAGTTGGCGCAGCAGGGGAAGCACCCGGACCACCTCGTCGGGTTGTCCCAGGACAATGGGGCGGGTCTCACGGGGGGCGAGCGCGGCGGTGTTCTTCTGGAGTTGCTCGAGGATGCTGTCCACCAGTCCGAGTTGGGCATCGGTGCCCGCGAGGATGAGCTGGTTGCTCGTCGCGTCGTCGAGGATCAGCAGGTCGGACAGGGCCAGTTCCGGCTGGTTCCGCGACTGGTCGTCGTAGAGCTGGCGGACGCGGGAGGTCACCTCGCGCACCTTGCCCTGGCGCAGGGTGACCACCTTCATGCGCCGGTCGGGCCGGGCGCCGAGGGAGGTGTCGAGCTGCTCGATGATGGTGGAGACTGCCTGCAATTCCTTCGGATCGCCCGTGACGATGAGGGTCCGGCTCTTGGCATCGACGGAGACCGTGGCCCGCTTCTGGGCCCGGCCGAAGGCGTCGTAGCGGACGAGGGCCGTGGAGAGTACTTCAGCCACCTTGTCGGGCTCGGCCGAACGGATCTTGAACACCCGCGCCGTCGCGCTCTGCGAGCCGACCTTGTCGAGCTTGCGTACCAGGTCCTCGATCAGGGCCAGTTCGTTGGTCTCGCCGACGACGATGAGCCGGTTGCTGCCCGTGTCGGAGGTGATGGTGGTGTCGGGCGGCGTGGCGCCGAAGCGGGCCTTGGCCTGGTCGAGGTAGAGGCTGCGGACCGTGGTGGCCAACTCCGAGGCCGTCGCCGTGGCCAGGTCGATGATGCGGACGTCGCGGGAATCGGCCCCGGGCTTGGCCGGGCCCGTGCCCAACTGCTGGAGGATCGACTCGATCTTCTGCAGGTGGTCGGGCCGCCCGGTGACGATGATGCGCCCACCGCGCGGATCGCCCAGGATCTGGGCGTCGGCCGGGTCAGCGTCGGCGCGCTCCTTCCACTGGTCGGTGTAGAGCTGCTGCAGGAGCGGTTGCACCCGCTGGACATCGCTGGCGGAGCCGACCTCGAAGGTGCGGGTCTCACGGCCGAGGTTCGTGCCACCGGTGGCCTTGAGGGTGGCGATGATCTCCGAGATCCGGTCGAGGTGAGACACCCGGCCCGAGGCGATGATCCGGCCCGAGCGGGGTTCGGTGATCAGTTGGGTGTCGGCCGGCCCGTCGGAGGGACGGCTGGAAGCCTGATCCTTGTAGAGTTGCTGGATGATGGGCAGCAGGCGCTGCGCCTCGGCCGGCTTGCCGATCTCGAACACCCGGTTGGTGCGGGCCTCGGGCATCCCGGTGGCCAGGGTGGTGACGATCTGGCGGACGGCCGTCGCCTGGTCGGCGGTGCCGAACACCATCAGGCGGTCGCCGCTGGGGTCGGTGTAGAGGGTGGCCGGCTTGGTGGTGCGCCCCTGGTTCTGCTCGGCGTAGATCCGGTTGACCATCGGCAGGAGGTCGGCGGCGCGGCTCCCCTCGGGTTCGATGGTGTGCAGCTGGCGTTGGGATTGGTCCGGACGGGCGTCGAGCGCCGAGATGACCGTCTCCACCTGGGCCATCAGGGAATCCGGAGCGAGCACGATCAGGCGGCGCCCGTTGGGCTCCGGGGTGATGCTCACCAGGTTGGTCACCGAACGGCCCGCGTTCTGGGCCAGGAACACCCGGGTCGCCAGTTGGGCCAGCGTGTCGGGTTCGCCCACCACCTCCACCAGCTTCAGGTTGCGGCTCTTGGAGCCGCCGCCGGTCCCGCCCGTGCCCTCGATGCCCTCGTTGTCGAGGCGTTGGATGATCCCCTCGGCGTCCTTCAGGTCCTGACGGGAGCCGGAGACCACGATGCTGTTGGATTCGCGGTCGAGCGAGATGCTCGCCCGGCGGATAGGTTGGTTGCGGGCGTCGAACTTCACCATGGCGTTGGAGACCACGGTGACCACCTGCGCCGCATCGGCGTTGTTCAGGCGGAACACGCGGGCACCTCCGGCGGCCTCCGGGGCCTGATCGAGGCGCTCGACCACCTGGGTGATCAGGGTGATCTCTTCGCGGGGGGCCGAAATGATCACCCGGTTGGCCGCGGGGTCGGGCATGATGCGGCCCTTGGGGGTGTATTCGGCGCCGCGCTGGCTCTTCAACAGGTCGGTCGCCAGCGTGGTGGCCAGGTTGGACAACGCCGCCGCGTCGGCCTGCTTGAGTTCGATCACTTTCATCTCCCGGGGCTGCACCTCGGAGGGGATGTCCAGTTCGCGGATGATCTTGGCCGCGGCCTCGACAGCTGCAGGTTCGCCGGTGATCACCAGGCTGTTGCTCCGATTGTCGACCAGGACCTTCACGGCCTGGGTCTGCGAGCCGAGGCTCTTCTCGACCAGGCTCGAGATCTCCGAGGCGACCGCCGTCTTCAGGCGGATGATCCGAGTCTCCTCCTTGGCGCTCTTCTGGCCCGGCGGATCCAACTGGCGGATGATGGCCTCCACCCGGGCGATCTCGCGCTCGGCACCGCTGACCATGATGCGGTTGTTCTTGGCATCGGTCATCAGGGTGGCCGGACCGCCCGGAGGCTCGGCGTTGCCCTTGATCTGCTCCTGGTAGAGCTGCTGGACCAGTGGCGTGAGCTCGGCGGCGTTGCGGTTGTGCAGTTCGACGTTGCGGAACTGGCGGCTGACGGCCGAGGTCGTCGTGGCGTCCAGTTGCTGGATCAGGGTCCGGACCCGCTGGATGTCGGAGTCGGTGGCAAGCACGATGATCTGCTTGCCCGAGGCATCGGGAATCAGCTTCGGCTCGAGCTGCGGGTTGCTGGGTTGCTCTCCCAACTGGCTCATCATCTGGCCGGCCAGGGTGATCAGTTCGGCGGGGGACTTGCCGTTGACGGGGATGACCGCCATCTGGCGCTTCTGGCGCTCCGGCGCGACGTCCACCACGGCGAGGATCGCCTCGATCTCCTTCTTCTGCTCCTCGGTGGCGGTCACGAGCAGGCGGTTGTTGGCATTGTCGGGCACGACCGAGGGCTTGGGCTGATCCTCGAAACGCCGGTCGGACATCCGCTCATTGATCAGGCTGTTGATGCTGGTGAAGGCGTTTTCGAGCCGGGCGTGGCGCAGCGCGAGGATGTGCAGCGAGCGCTGCAGCGGCTTGGATTTCTCGGCGCGCAGGTTGCGGACGATCTCCTCGATCCGGGTGAGGTGCTCTTCGGAGGCGGTGACGATCAGGCGGCTGGTGTTGGGCTCGGCCATGATCTTGGCATGGGCCGCGCCGCCAGCACTGCCGTCGGCCACCTCGCTGCGGTAGATCTGTTCGACCAGCGGGACGATGCGCTTGGCTTCGGCGACGCTGCCCAGATCGATGAAGCGGGTCTGCTGCGGCCTGGGGTTGGTGGAACCGGTCTCCAGTTGGGAGATGATGTCGGTGGCGGTCTGCACGTCGCCGGGCGAACCGGTCACCACGATGCTCTGGCTTCCGGGTTCGACCGAGACGCTGGCGGTCGGGACCTTCTGTCCGTTGGGCAGCGTCTTGGTGAGGGCCTCGGAGAGGATCTTGCCCACGTTCTTGACCTCCGAGGTGCGGGTGCGGAACACGCGGGTGACCTGCACGACCTGGGCCTTGCCCGGGGTACCGTTGACCGCGGTGCGTCCCGAGCCGTGGACCGGCTTGTCGAGCCGGTTGACCAGGGCCTCAATCTGGTCGGCCATCCCGGCCAGGGGGGCGGCGACGATCAGGCGGTTGGTGTTCTTCTCGGCGATGACCCGGGCCTTGGTGGCCGCGGCCGAACCGGTCTCGTTGGGAGCCGCCACGCCCGGGATGGCCTGACGGATCATGTTGGCGAGTTCCTCGGCCTTGATGACCTCGGGGGTGTAGATGCGGACATCGCCGGCGCCGCTGCCGCCGTCCTCGAAGCGGGTGATGAGTTCGTCGGCCAGAGCCAACCGTTCGCGCGGGCCGAACAGCACCAGTGTCCGCGAAGCGTCGTCATAGACCGCCGTCACGTAGTCGTTCGGGTCGGCCGGCAACACGTCCAACTGCTTGCTGTTGGGATTGTACTGCGTGCGCTTCGGCGCGGTGGTGACGCCGAAAGTGCGGTTGACGAGGTCGGCCACCACCGCCCCGGAGGCGTGGAGCAGCGTGTAGGTCTTCATCTGCCGCTGGGCGGCGGTCTCGTTGTCCACTGAGCCGATGAGCGCCTTCACCCGCTGGATGTTCGCCAGGCGGTCCGTGAGGATCAGCCCGCGCCCACGCGACAACGGCGCCACCGACCCGGCCGTGGACAGCAGGTTGGTGATGGATTCGGAGATCTCCTTGGCGTCGAGGTTCTTGAGGTCCAGAACCACGGTGACCACCTCGCCCGGACGGACCCCATCGGCCTTGTCGCCGCCGCGCAGGATGCGCAGGGGGGTCTGGGGCAGTTCCTTGAACGGAAGCACGCGCAGGAAGTTGCCCTCCTCGACGACCATCTGACCCTTCATCGACAGGATGACGTTCAGCGTGTCGAACGCCTCGGCATAGTTGTAGGCGTTGGAGTCGTTGAAGGTGATGGTGCCCGGGATGTTGATCTCGCCCACCACCGGCTTGCCCGACATCTGGGCGAATCGCTCGATGACGTCGGCATACGGGATGCCTTCGAACTGGAAGCGGATGTTCCGAGCGGCGGAGGGCACGGGGGTGCCGGCGGCCTGCGGCGCGTTGGTGGACGCGGTCGCTGGGGCCGGCGCGGCGGGGCCGGGATTGGCCGTCTGGGCCCGGGCGCGGGCGGCTATGGGGCCCAGGCCGAGCATGTGACCGAAGAATAGGCCGAGGGCGATGGCCGGACGGAGGGACCGGTGGATGTTCATGGGAAATCGGAAAGGGGTTTCAGGATCGGGCGAGCCCCGGCGGGAGCTGCTCCGGCTTCAGTTTGTGGCGTTGGGCGAAGGTGCCACCGCGCTCGATGGCCCAGTATTCGTTGCCGATGCGGAGGATGACACGGCTGCCGGAGAGCACGTGCTCGCGCCCCGGCGTCGGCATGGGGCGGTAATCGACGAGCACGATGACGCCCCCGGCGATGGAGTCGCCGACCTTGTAGCGGAGGGTCTTCTGCGCAGTGAGGTCGCGGACGTGGATCTCGGATTCGCCACCCCATTCGGACAGCGACACCAGGCGGAAGGTCTCCGGTCCCGGCGTGCCCGGCGGGGCGGGGCGGGGCGGAGCCGGCGGTTGGCCGGCCGGCGGGGCCGGCGCGGGGCGTGGGATGTACGGGCGCAGGAGGTCGCGGGCGACCATCGGGTCGTAGGCCCGCCGCTCCGGGCTCTCGGCGTTGAGCTTGGATTCCAGATCACCGCGCTCGACCTCGGGGCAGGGCGAGGGAACCAGGGTGAGGTACCGGAAGCTGACCCGCACCCGCCCCGGTGCATCGGAGGGGGAGAGCGTCAATCCGTCGAGGCGGTGCACCGGCGTGGCCCGGTCGAGCAGGAAGATCAGGTTGATGACCTGGGGCAGCGGGCCGTCGCCCCGGATGGTCCAGCCGGTCTCGAGGGCTCCGCGGATCTTGCGGGTGCCGGTCGGAAGTCGGCTGAAGTCGGCCTCGCGCAGCCCGCTGTTGATGAGGGTGCGGGTGAGCATCTCGCCGAACAGGGCGCTGGCCTGGTCGATGTCGTCGGAGAAGGTCCGCGTGGCGACGGCCTTCACCGCGTCTTCCGCGGCGAAGTAGTCGCGGCGTTCTTTGGCCAGCCGATCGAGCTTCTCGCGCACCCCGGCGATGCGGCGGTCGATCTCGGTGAGGGGCTTCAGGAAGATGCTTCGGCCGACCACGAAGAGCAGGACCAGGCCGACGATGCCGCCGACGATCGAGAGGAGTCGTTTCTCGCGGTCGTTCATCGGGCGCCTCCCTTCTTCGGAGGATCGAGCGACACGTCGTCGGCCGGGCGGGGCGGCGGGGTGAGCTTGGCGAGGTCGAACTGCAGGCGGGGCGGCACGGTGAGTTCGACCGTGGTGCGGAAGCCGTAGCCGTTGCGGTCCGCGCCCGGGGTCACCGCCAGCGGTTTCACATCGTAGCCGGCGGTCCGCAGCAGGCGGTCGACCTTGGCGAGGATCTCGCCATTGCGAGCCTGGACCCCGAGGCGGATGGCCCGATTGGGTCCGAAGGCGATCGACGTCAGGTAGATTTCCTCGCTCCGGGGCAGGATGGCGCTGAGGTGCGCGTAGTGGTCGAGCCAGTCGCGCTCCTCGGCCGACCAGGCCTTGAGCGTCGCCGCTTGTTGGATCATCTGGCGGTAGGTCGGACGCTTCTTCTCGCCGGCCGCCAGTTCGGTCTGCAGCGCTGCGAGGATTGCCTCGCGGCGTCCGATCAGCGTCTTGCGGACACCGAGCACCACCGCGAGCAGGGCCACG
>CAIOKD010000314.1 GCA_903858835.1 uncultured Verrucomicrobiota bacterium | reverse complement strand
GGGCCGCGGCGTCGGCGGCGCCCGGGCCCACCCGGGATCGATTGCAGTCATGGGCCCGGAAGGCCGGTCGGGAGCTGTTGCTGGCCCAGTCGAGCGATTGGCCCTTCCTCATCCGCATGGGCACCGCCGCCGAGTATGCCCGGCGCCGTATCGAGGGGCACCTCGTGGCCTTCGAAGAACTCGCCTCGGCCGTCCTTGGCATGGGCTCCGGAGTACCCCGGTGTGACCGGGGCGAATCGTTGCCCGGGGATGGATTCGCAGAGCCCGACCCCGGTTGGTGGCTCTGGTAGCCCATTCGAACACCGCTGGCAGGCCAAACTTTCCGTGAATGGCTCACGAACCTCCCATCATGCCCGCCGCCCGCAGCGGTCGGAACTCCGGCGTTGACGATTTTTCCTCCGGATCGCTTCATCGGGCCTGGACCCTCGGATTTTCGCACTAACCTCTACCCATGAATCTTCAACCCGCCTCCTCACCGGGCCGCCGGTCGCTTCACAGCGGTGGCTTCACGCTCATCGAGCTTTTGGTGGTGATCGCCATCATCGCGATCCTCGCCGGAATGCTGCTGCCCGCCCTGTCCAAGGCCAAGGACAAGGCCTTGGCCGCCACCGACCTGAACGGCTGCAAGCAGATCATGCTCAGCACCCACATGTTCGCCTCCGACAACCAGGACGACCTTCCGGGCCCGACCTGGGGTCTGACCGGCTGCAAGACCGGATGGGCCTATTCGGCGGTCAATGATGGCAGTGCAGCCTCCTCGACTCCGGGCCAAGCCGTCCCTTCCACCATCCCGGACGCCGCCGGCGACAACAAGCTGCCGCTCAGCACCGGCTCCAAGTCCCTTGCGCAGCAGCCCTTCTTCATGATGAGCCAGCTCGGACGCTTCCTCTCCACGCCGAAGGTGCTCTTCTGCCCGAAAGACATGACCGAAGTGGGTTCCTCGAAGAGGAACGAGTGGGCTGGGCGTAGCGTCAAGATCACCAGTTACACTTTCAACGGCTGCATCATCGACCTGGGCAACCTGCCCGGGTTTGCCGATGGCAAGGCCCGGAAGATGTCCGGATTCCGCCCGCTCGACATCCTGTTCTGGGAGACCGCCGAGCAGGATCCCTTCCTCTTCAACGACGCCGGCAACCAGCCGACCGAGGGTATTTCCCAGCGCCACCGCGCCTCGGCCTACAAGCGGGGCGTGCTCAACCAGAACTGGGGCGGTCAGTCCGCCATCGGACGCATGGACGGTAGCGCCAATTTCATCCGCTACAACGACTTCACCGCCATGGGCGGTGGTACGCCGCAGGGCATGCCGGCCGGACTGAAGGCCATTCCCCAGAAGGACGACAACAACTACGTCTGGATCGGTCCCGCCTACAAATGAACGGCAGGACATCCTCCACGTCGCTTGATCGAGACCTCATGAAATCGACCTACCTTTGTCCGTTGATCCTCGCCCTGGGGCTGGCCACCGCCTGCTCCAAGAAGGAGGCCGCTGAAGAATCCGCTCCCGCGCCGGCGCCTGCCGCTGCCGCCGCCGAGGGTGGTGCGCCGGCCCCCGCTGCCGCCGCTCCCGCCGCCGCCCCCGAGGCCAAGCGCAACTGGGACGAGGTGGTGGCCGAGGTGGCCCGGATTCGCGCCATGCGTCCCCTCCCGGACGACAAGCGTACCCGCATGCTCCAATTGCAGGACGAGTTGATGGGGGCGGCCAATTCCGACCCCGCCGCGCGCGAGGCTTGGAACAACCTGTCCCGGATCATCAACGGGCGCTGACCGCCCCTTGTTGTTCCCTCGATTCGGGCGTCCGGCAACCCCGGGCGCCCCTTTTTGTTGAGTGCCATGACCCGGAGGACGGCCATCCTCGTGGTGGTGTTGGTGGGGGTGGTGATCCTCGCCGTCTGGCGGCGAGCCCCCGCGCCCACCGACGAGGTCCGTCGTCGCGATGCCGATGCGGAGGCGGCGGCACGCCGGTTCCTGGCCCTTCGGGAGGCGGAGGAGCGGGCCGACCGCACGATCTGGAAGGCCACCGAGCCCGTGGTCCGCATCGAGCAGGAGTTGATCCGTGGGGTGGAGCGCGCGCTGGTAGCCAAGGACCTGGATTCCGCCGCGTTGCCGCGCCTTTCCGAGCGGATCCCCCCTCCTGCGGGTCACTCCCTGCGATGGTTGCAGATGCGCCTCATGAAGGCGATGCCCTCGCCGGGCCGTGACGCTTCGGCCGGAAATCTCACGGCCGAGGTCGAGACCGAAGTGGTCTTTGCGAGTCCAACGACCGGGGGGCGGCCCGGGGAAACCTGGACGGCACGTGTCCGGGTCGAGGCCGACTGGGCCGATGGGGATCCGCCCCGGCTCCTGGCTTACCGGTTGTCCGGGTCGCCCTTGGTGCTGCGGGGTTCGCCTGCCTTCGAGCCTTGGGCTGACCTCGTGATTCCCACCAACGGGGTGGGTTTCTTCACCGATCCGCTGCTGTTGGAGCCGACGGCGGACGGCGTACGGCTTCATCTGGTGGGGGCGGGCGTGGCTGCTGTTCGCGCCGGTGACGGCTGGCGCTGGGAGCCCTCCGACACGGGCCCTCCCGACCGGGTGACAGCAGCGCTCCGCGCTGATCTCGACGGGGATGGCGTCGTCGAATGGGCCATCGCCGACACTTCGGGCCTCCGCATCCAGGGGCGCAATGGAGGACGAGTGGCCTGGACGGCCCCGGCCCGGCTTCGGCATCCGCAATCGATCTGTGCCGGCGACTTCGACGGCGACGGTGATCTCGACCTTTGGCTCACTCAGTACCGTCTGCCCTTTGTCAACGGGCAGTTCCCGACCCCCTACTACGATGCCAATGACGGTTTCCCCGCGTACCTGCTGCGCAACGATGGCGACCGTTGGACGGATGTCACCGAGGCCTCCGGACTGGCCCCCAAACGCCACCGCCGCGCCTACAGCGCCTCCTGGGTGGACTTCGACGGCGATCGCGACCTCGACCTGGTCCAGGTGAGCGATTTTGCGGGCTTGGACCTCTTCCGCAACGACGGGCATGGGCGCTTCACCGACCTGACGTCGGGACTGGGTCTCGACCGTCACGGCTTCGGCATGGCCCATGCGGTCTGGGACGCCAATCGGGACGAGTTGCCCGACATTCTGATGGTCGGCATGGACTCGCCGGTGGCCTCGCAGTTGGACGCCTTGGGTTTGGGCCGGCCAGAGTTTCCCGGGCATGCCTCGCATCGCGCCCCGATGACCTACGGCAATCGGCTGTTCACCGGGACGTCTGCTCGGGGACTAGAATTCAGCCCGGCCTCCGAGGGACTCCGCCGCGCCGGTTGGGCCTGGGGAGTTGCGGTCCTCGACTGGAACAACGACGGGCTTGAGGACCTCCACCTGGTCAACGGGCACGAGACCTTCGGCAACCGGGCCGACTTCGAGCGCCAGTTCTGGCAGCATGACATCCATGTCGGGAGTTCCACCCCGGATCCGGCGACGCGGCTCTACTTCGAGCAGGCCAACGCCAGTCGTCGGGCTGCGAACCTTTCGTATGGCGGGTGGCAGGCCAACCGGCTCTTCACCCAGATGGCCCCGGGCTCCTTCGTCGAGAATGCCTGGGTCGCCGGAGTCGCTGTCACCGAGGACTGCCGCAATGTGGTGACGGGCGATTTCGACGGCGACGGGCGGATGGACTTGGCTCTGACGACCTTCGAGCAGTGGCCCGAGATGCGGCAGAGGCTGATCATCCTGCGCAACCGCCATCGTGCGGATGGGCACTGGATCGGTTACCGACTCGAGGTGCCTGATCCGGGGTCCCGGGTCGAGGTGACCACCCGGACCGGGGTCCGGCGTCATTGGTGGGTCCAGGGCGACGGTTACCGCTCCCAGTCGGATCTACAGGCCCATTTCGGACTGGGGCCCGAAGCATCGGTGATCCGTGCCGAATGGATTCGCCTCGATGGAACCCGGGTCGTCCTTCCCGTGGCGACCGATCGCTGGCACCGCATTTCCGATGCCTCGCGGTGACCCTCCCGAGGCCCTCGGCCCCCGGTCTGAAGCGCCGACCCGCGTGTCTCCCGGCTGGCATGCCCGCGTCAAGCACCCGATTCCGAGGGGTCGCGGCCGATGACGGGATTCCTATTGACCGCAAAGGCGTCTGTTGTGGACAACCTTGGGGACGTGATGGATCCGATCCGTCACGACTCCGAAAAACCATGGCGAGAACAGCGAGGAAGGCGGCCCCCCCCATCAAGTCCGCGGCCAGCTCCAAATACGATGCGCACCACAAGGTGCTCAACACGACCTACGGGTCCTTCGCGGACCTGCGCCGCGAGCTGGCCGACTCCAAGGAGAAGGTCTCCGAGCGTGAGAATGTCCTGAAGATCTTCGCCACCTGCGCCGATCCCCAGCGGTCGTTCCTGCTGCTCGACGATTATCTCGAGAAACTGTCCCTGAGCCGGAAGGACTTCGGCCAGTCCGAGTGGTGGCCGCGCATGCAGTCCGCCACCGGCAAGCCGCGATTGGAGGAGGTGGCGATGCTGTTCCTCCGCAACAACCGGTCGCTCCCGACCGAGCTGCTGCAACATGCCAATTTCGAGAAGTTCGCCGCCGTCGAGCAGACCGAGAAGGAGACGGGCTTCGTCCAGGAGCTGGAGAATTGGCTCTTCCCGCCCAACCACAGCCACCTCGATTCGCCCCGTGCCGCCCTCCGGGTCGTCTGCGAGCCGCAGCGCGAGGACGAGAACGTCAACCAATGGCGGTTGGCGGTTCATTTCTTCCTGTTCCGGTCCCGTTCTGGCGAGAAGGAACGGCATGTCTCCGACCTCTGCGACCTGCGCACCCGCGCCGCGCACGAGGCGGAACTGTTTCCGGCCGAGGACTGGCAGGTCATCGACTGGCTGCATGGCCACTGGTCCGAGAAGGTGCCCGAGGGCGAGATGATGGTCCTCGACGGTCCCGACCTGCTCACCTGGCTGGCGAAGTGGGCCCATGGACCGCGGCTGGAGTTGCTGGGCAAGGCTGTCAGTCTGGAGTTCGTGGGTCGGGTCGCGGAACTGAAGCCCCGGCTGGAGACGATCGACGGCGAGATGAGCTTCACCCACGTCCTGGCGCTTCCCGACGGGACGACCCGCCCGCTTCCCGAATGCCAGTTCTTCGTCGGTGAACCGCCGTTGGTGCTCGTGGGCAACGAGTTCTTCGTGCTGCGCCACGGACCGCCGGCGACCCTCCTGGGTCCGTGGGCCCAGCGCCCGGTGGTGCCCGTGAAGCGCCTGTCGCAGCGATTGCTCACCGAACTGCGACGCACCCAGGCCAAGGAGCAGCCCAATGCGAACTGGAGCGAGTTGTGCGAGACCCACACGGCCCGGCCCCAGTTCACCTTCGAGCTGGCCGACGAGGTCGTCCGCGTCCGTCTCCTCGCCATCAGCGAGAAGGACGGATCCGAGTGGCAGTGGAACGGCCACGAGTGGACCCGCGTGGTCGAGCGCCAGGGCACTGAGCACCGTCCGGAACTGCTGGACGACCCGCGACTCCTTCCGGCCATCCACTGGCTCCAGAGGGCCGATTGGTTCACGCCGGAGCCGGGACTCTGGGTCCTCGACGCCAACGAGCATTGTCTGTCGCAGCTCGCCTCGGCCTGGTTCGATCGCCCCAAGGATGCGGATTACCTCGGCAACCCCAGTTTCCAACGCCTCTTCCTCAACCGGCGCTTGGTGAAGCCCAAGCTGGTGCTCAAGGGCTCGGGCATCGATTGGCTCTCGGTCAGCGCCGAGTGGGAGGCCGAGGGCATGAAGCTCTCCAAGGCCGACCTCGAGCGGTTGGCCTCGGCGACCTCGCGCTTCGTCAAACTGCCCGACGGTGGATGGGTTGAGTTGGACATCGACGCCAACCGCAAGGCCCACGAGACCGCGGCCACCCTGGGCCTCGATGGGCTCTCGGCCGACGCCCAGAAGACCTCCCTCGTCCATGCGACCCAGCTCGACGAGACCACCCTCGACGGCCTGGGTGCCAACAAGGCGGTCGCCGAATTGCGCGCCAAGCTGGCGAACTTCAAGGGCATCCCCGAGACCAAGCTGCCGGTGAGCATCTGCGCCGAGTTGCGTCCCTACCAGCAGGACGGCTTCAACTTCCTGTCCAATCTCACGCGCCTCCGTCTGGGCGGCATCCTGGCCGACGACATGGGCCTGGGCAAAACCCTCCAGACACTCGCCTGGTTGACCTGGCTGCACGAGAACGCCGTCAAGAAGGACAAGAAGCCTTCCCTCGTGCTGTGTCCGGCATCGGTGCTGCACAACTGGCGTCGCGAGGCCGAGAAGTTCGCTCCGAATCTCAAGGTGCTGGTCCTGCAGTCGGGACAGCAGCGCCACAACCTGCGCAAGCAGATCCCCGACGCCGACCTGGTGGTCACCAATTACGCCATCCTTCGGCGCGACCTGGAGGAGCTCGGGAAGTTCCGCTTCCGCGCCCTGGTGCTCGACGAGGCCCAGTTCATCAAGAATCCGACCGCCCAGGTGACGGTCGCGGTCAAGGAGATCGAGGCCGATCACCGGTTGGCCCTCACAGGAACGCCGCTGGAGAACCGAATGCTCGACCTTTGGTCGATCGTGGATTTCGCGCAGCCGGGATACCTGGGCAACCAGCAGAGCTTCAACGAGGTGTACGAAGCCAAGGGCGACGGTCCGGAGTGGGACGGCTCGGCCAAGCGTCGGCGCCTGAGCGCCAAGCTGCGCCCGATCATGCTGCGACGCGTGAAGAAGCAGGTGGCCAAGGACCTGCCCGACCGCATCGAGGAACGCCGCGACTGCGAACTCGACGACGCCCAGCGCAAGCTCTATCTGGCCGAACTGCGCCGCAGCCGCGACCAGGTCATGAAGACCATGCAGGAGAAGGGTGTCGCGAAGTCCAAGATGCACGTCCTGGCCGCGCTCACCCGCCTGCGCCAGATCTGCTGCCATCCCCGGTTGGTCGGCAACGACTGCGTGTCGGGCAAGACCGAGACCCTCTTCGAGTTGCTCGAGCCGATCCTCGCCTCGGGAAACAAGATCCTCCTGTTCTCCCAGTTTGTGGAGATGCTGAAGCTGCTCGAGGCCGCGTGCCGCGAGCGGGGCATCAAGACCCACACCCTGACCGGCGAGACCAAGGGCCGCATGGAGGTGGTCAACGCCTTCCAGGCCGACCCGGAGCCCTGCGTCTTCCTGCTGTCGCTTCGTGCGGCGGGCACGGGCCTCAACCTCACCAACGCCAGTTACGTGGTGCTGTACGATCCTTGGTGGAATCCGGCCGTCGAGGCCCAGGCCATCGACCGGTCGCACCGCATCGGCCAGACCCAGACGGTGATGGCCTACCGGTTGATCACCCCGGGCACCGTGGAGGAGAAGATCTGGGACCTCCAGCAGCGCAAGTCCGCCACCATCGCCGATGTGCTCGGCGAGGAGGGCTTCGCCAGCAACCTTTCCAAGGACGACTTGGAGTACCTATTCAGCGAGGACTGACCGGACCTGCGGTCGGGTCGGATCGGGGCCGTGTGGACCGTCTCTGGCGGTCGGCACGGCCTCCGTGTTTTCATCGTGGTCCCGCGTCCGTCTCCGGTGCTCCAGGGATGCGGATGAGCCCCGGCCATGGCTTCAGGTCGGGCCCGTGTCCTTCAGGGTTCGTAGAGGCCGGCTTCCTGCAGTCGGGCCTTGAACGCCTCCACCCGGGCCGGGAAATACCGGTGGACGATGCGCTCGACCTCCGGCTTCCAATGACCCTCGACCGTGTATGTCTCGTAAGGTCCTTCCTTGTAGCGGTGGATCCGGTTGCGGTAGTCGCCCCACCGCAGCTCCTCGGCAAAGAGCGCGGGTTCCAGGCGATCGGCCAGGGATCGGTATCGGGCGGCCGCGGCGTCCGCCGACAACGCGGCTCCCGGGGCGAGGTGCTTTCGAGCCCGGGTCGCGAACTCGCGACGGAAGGCCGGTGACTGGCGGAGTCTCTGGAAGATGCGGGTGGGCGACTGGTCGTCGTCGTCGTTCAGACGGTCGTCGTTCGGATCCTCCAGGGTCCGCTCCCCATCCCACACGAAGAAATGCCACGGTCCCGCGGGATTGCGCCGGCGGGCCGCGTACCAGTTGGAGGAGCGGTCCCAGTCGCCGTTGCCCCCGTACAGGTTGAGCAGCATGAAGTCGATGAAGGCGGGAACGTCGAGTTCGGCGCGCAGGGCCTTCTCGGTGACGTCGTTGGTGATCCCGGCGTTGATCCGGGACATCAGCCGGTCCCAGGCCACGGTGTCGCCGGAGAGCACCTTGTCGGCGTTGCGCGCGTCATAATCCAGGCCACGGCCTCCCCAGGTCCGAGCGGCGAAGCCGGCGTCCGGTCGTTCGCAAAGGTCATAGACGCCCCAATAGAGCCCGTTGAGGTGCAGATGGACGGGCCGGCTGCGGGACGCGGGGTGCCCCATCACCGCGTAGGTGGCCCGCATCCACGGGTCGCGGAGGTAGTCGGCGCTCCGACGTTCCTTGCCATCCCAGTGCAGCCACGAGTGGTTGTTGCCGGCCCTCAGGATGAACTGGTCCAGATCCCCATTCTGGCCCGGGAACAAGGCGTTCTTCAGCGCGGGCGATCCGTAGCGGGAACGGAAGACCACCCGGAAGGAATGCTTGGGCGATTCCTTGGGACGGCGATTCCAACCACCCTGGATCCTCAGGCCGGCCCGCACCTGGAAGCCGGGCCCCTGGGAGCTGGTGCGGAAGGTCAATTGCACGGGCCGTTCCCAGGCATCACCCGATTCCTGGGTGTGTAGGTACAGGCCGCGTTCCTCGCCGTAGAGGTCCTCAGGATCCAGGTTGAGGAACAGGTGGGGCAGGGCGTCCAGGGCCTGTCTCAGGCGTTGTTCGATCTCGGTAGAGTCGCTCGCGGCGGGCGGAATCATCCGATACCAGGCGGGTGCCTCCCATCCGTCCTCGCGTCCCCAGGCGGTGGGCAATCCGGCACCGTCCTGGCGCAGGATCTGATCGACCGAGAACACCGATGTCGACGGGGGAGCGGACTGCGCCTCGGCCATGGAACGGAGGGCGAGCGAAACAGCAACGAGGATCAGGATTGGGCAACTTTGGAAGAACCGGCTCACCCGAACAGGGTGGTCCCCTATGGATGGAAAGGCACGTCTCGAACGAGTCCAACCAGTGAGGCGCTTTCGGAGAAATCGCCGTACCCAGGGAGCCTGTTCGACAGTGGCTCTCAAGGACGGTGATTCCCTCGACATCGGGGTGGACCACGGGCGAGCTTGAATGCATGACCGTTCGGGAAACCCTGTCGTGGATCACCGGGACGCTCGAGTCCGCAGGCATCGATGCGGCCGAGGCCGAGGCGGGCTGGATGCTGTGGCGTTTGAGCGGCTTGTCGCCGGTGCAGTTGCGTCTTCGGGGCGACCAGACCGTTTCCGCAGAGGACCGCCTGAAGCTCGAGGGTTGGGTGGAACGCCGCCGCCGCAGGGAACCCCTGCAGCATATCCTCGGCACGGCTCCCTTCCTGGAATGGGAACTCGAGGTGTCCCGCGAGGTGCTGGTCCCGAGGCCCGAGACCGAAGTGCTGGCCTTGAAGGCCCAGGAATGGCTGCGGCAACGCTCTGGTGGCGCTCCCGGCCGCCCCATGTCGACCCTCGACATCGGCACGGGGTCCGGGTGCCTCGCCATCGCCCTGGCTGGTGTTCCGGGGGTGTCCGTCAAGGCCGTCGATCTCTCGGAAGAGGCCCTTCGGATCTCCCGATCCAACGCGACCCGGCTCGGGTTCACGGGCATCGAATTCCTGCGTTGGGATCTCCGTGAAGCCTCCCCGTCGACGTTCCGGGACCTGGACCTGATCGTGTCCAATCCACCCTACATCCCGACCAGCGAGATCCTCGGGCTCGATCCCGAGGTTCGCGACCATGATCCTCGGTTGGCTCTGGATGGCGGGCCCGATGGGCTCGAGTTCTACCGCATCCTCGCCCGATGCGGGCGTCATTGGCTGCGGGCCTCGGGCCTCCTGATGGCGGAGTTCGGCGACGGGCAGGCCCCGGACCTCATGGCCCTCTTCGCCAGGGAGGGGTGGTGCAAGATTTCCACCGAGAAAGACTTGAGCGGCCGCGACCGGATTCTCATCGTCCACCCACCGGCCGCCGGCGTGACCTGACTCCACCAACCCCCGCGCGCGAGACCGGCCCCTGAATCCATGGATAGTTTCTTGATCGAAGGCGGACTCCCCCTGAACGGCGAAGTGACCATCAGCGGGTCCAAGAACGCCGTGCTGCCCATCCTCGCTGCCACACTGCTCACCCCGGAGACCTGCGTGATCCGTCGGGTTCCCGACCTCAGCGACGTGGGCTTCATGCTCAAGATCCTGCAGTCGCTCGGGGCCGAGGTGACCCGCGACGGTGGTACATTGACGATCCGCGCGGCGAACATTTCGGGCCGGGGCGACTACGAACTCATCCGCAAGATGCGCGGATCGATCTGCATCCTGGGGCCACTCTTGGCCCGCCTGAATGAGGCCGTGGTCTCGTTACCGGGCGGCTGCGTCATCGGCACCCGCCCCATCGATCTGCACCTCAAAGGGTTGCGCGGCCTCGGGGCCCAGGTCGAGGTGGAGGCCGGCTACGTGCGCGTGCACGCCCCGCGACTCGAGGGGCAGATGGTGTTCCTCGGCGGTCGGGTCGGGCCGACGGTGCTGGGCACCGCCAATGTCATGATGGCGGCCACCCTGGCCTCGGGCATCACGGTCATCGAGAGCGCCGCCTGCGAGCCCGAAGTCGTGGACCTGGCCGACTTCCTCATCGCCATGGGTGCGAAGATCACCGGCGCGGGTAGCCCGACCATCACCATCCACGGGGTCAAGGCCCTGCACGGGGCCGACCACGAGGTCATCGCCGACCGCATCGAGGCCGGCACCTTCGCAGCCGTGGCCGCGGCGACCGGCGGGGAAGTCACCCTCCGTGGAGCGCGTCCAGACCATCTCGGCGCGGTCCTCGACAAGCTGCAGGAGGCCGGCGCGGAAATCCGACGATCGGCCGGAGTGCTCACGGTGCGTGGTACCGGTTCGGTGAAGCCCATCGACATCACCACGATGCCCTACAGCGGTTTCCCGACCGACATGCAGGCGCAGCTCATGGCGCTGGCCTGCCAAGCGCCGGGGACCAGCATCATCACCGAGCGCATCTTCGAGTCGCGCTTCATGCATGCCTCCGAACTGATGCGTTTGGGAGCCGATATTGCCATCGAGGGCCCGAGTGCCATCGTCAAGGGAGGTCGCCCCCTGAGCGGCGCCCCAGTGATGGCGTCGGACCTCCGGGCGTCGGCGGCGTTGGTGATCGCCGGGTTGGCTGCCAAGGGCAGCACCCAGGTCCACCGCGTCTACCATCTGGACCGCGGCTACGAACGCATGGAACTGAAACTCCAGAAGCTCGGAGCCCGCATCCAAAGAATCCCGGGAGAGTGACCCGGGCCTTGTGCCATGAAATTCGTGCTCCTGCTCTTGCTGGTGGCCTCGGTGGGATTCGGCGTGTACCGGATCTCGCTGATCTACCGGTCGGTTCCTTCGGAGGAGCGCATTCAGGAGCGTCCGGTCCCGGCCGCGACCGATGAATCCCTGCCTGCCTTGCCACCGCCGCTGGAGGCATCTCTGGCCAGCGTCAATCAGGCCGGTCCTCAGGCCCTCGGCCAGTGGCTCCGCCAGAACGGGGCCTGGGTTCCAGAGCCCCGGTTGTCGGCCATCCAGCTGGATTTGGCCCAGATGCTCGTGCGTAGCAATCCGGCCGAGGCCCGCCGTCTCTATGCCGCGGTGAAGGCCCGCACGCCGCCCCAATCGCCGCTGGCTCCCCGACTCAAGCAGCTATCCCGAACCTTCGAGTAGACCTATGGACATCATCTTCAACTGCCCCCACTGCGGCCTCGAGATCGAGGTCGATGAGGATGCTGCCGGACAGCAATTCGACTGCCCGACCTGTCAGAAGGTCCTTGCGGTGCCCGAGCCGACATCGGCTCCGGAGTCCACGGCACCCGTCCCCAGACCTGTTTCTCCCGCGCCGTCCTCCGAGTCGCCCACACGTGACGAGAAGCGCATGGCGGTGCCGGTCTCGTCGCGCGCGGTCGAGTCGCTCATACAGAAACCCAACAAGTCGCTGGATGTCGCGGCCAAGGAATCCAAGCCGGGAATGCGCGTGAAGACCATCCGTCACTCCGACTGCAGGGAGGTCGGCAAGGACAAGTTCGACGAAGTGGTTTCCGAGTTCCTGAACAAGATAGGCGACCAGGCCATCGTGAGTATCACGCCGATCAACTACAGCTACCTCGACATCGGTACCCAGAAACTGCTGACCGACTTCGGGGTGATGGTCGTGTACCGGGGTTGAGGTTCCTTCCGACCGCCCGTCGCGCGGGCCTCGGGAATCCGTGCATGGGTGACACCAACAGCTTCGATGGGATGATGATCGCCCTCCGGGTGATCTCCAATCCGTGCTCCAACGCATTGCAGAAGTCGTTGGGAGTCGCCGGTTGGCCGTCGCCCGTCCTGCTGACCCTCACCCATGGTCTGCTGGGGCCCGTGGCCATGGCGATCCTCTTCAGGGCAGGGGACTCGCTCGGTCGGGAGTTCTGGATGTGGAGTCTCGCCTCCGCGGTCTTGGCGGTGGCGGCCAACGGGTTGATCATCGAGGCGGTCCGCCGCTCCGATCTCTCGCTACTGGGGCCCATCAACGCCTACAAGCCGTGGATGAGCCTGCTGCCCTCCTGGTTCCTGCTGGGGGAAGTGCCCCGCGGTGGTGAATGGACAGGGATGGGGTTGGTGCTCCTGGGCAGTCTGGTCTTGGGACGGGGAGCCTCGACTTCCTCGGGGCGATCCTGGGGGCTGTGGCTCGATCGCGGGGTGCAACTGCGCTTCCTGGCTCTGGTCTTCTCCTCGGCCGAGGCGGTCACCCTGCGGCGGGCTCTCGCGGTCTCCGATCCGGCCTGCGTATTCGCTGCCTGGGTGCTCCTGGGGTTTCTCGTGGCCGTTCCGTTCGCCTGGCGGGCCCGTCGAGCCTGTCCCCGGGACCGTGCCGACCTTGTGCGCCTATGGCCCGCCGGATTGGCGCTGGCCCTCACCACCGGTCTCATGCAGGCCAGCACCTTGTCCGTATTGGATTTCATGCCGACCGGCGTCGCTTTGTCGTTCTTCCAATTGTCGGCGGTCTTGACCGTCTTTCTGGGAAGGGCGTTTTTTCACGAGCCTCAGTTCAAACAGCGTCTCGCCGGGGCCTGCGTCATGACCGCCGGCGCCGTGGTCATGGTCCTGTCCCGTTGACATCGCGCGGGTCGCCGATCCATTGCGATGTTTCTCGGCGTGACAGACAGCCCCACCTGTTGTTGATTGACCGCAGATGAAACGAGTCCTTTTCGCGTTGGCCGCCGCGCTTCTCTGCGGCCTTGCCGTGTCTGCCGAAGACAAGGCTCCCACCAAAACCGACAAGAAAGAAACCCCAGTGAGCAACACCAACAACGAGGTCGCCGTCATCAAGACCGTCGCCGGCGAAATTGTCATCGAATTCTGGCCCGACGTGGCCCCGAAGACCGTTGAGAACTTCAAGACCCTGGCCAAGAAGGGCTTCTACGACGGCACCGCCTTCCACCGGATCATCAAGGGTTTCATGATCCAGGGCGGCGACCCGCTCACCAAGGACGAGACCAAGCAGAACCGTTGGGGCACCGGCGACCCGGGCTACAAGATCAAGGCCGAGTTCAACGAGCGTTCCCACAAGCGCGGTGTGATCTCCATGGCCCGCTCGCAGGATCCGGATTCCGCCGGCAGCCAGTTCTTCATCTGTCACGGCGACCCGAGCTTCCTTGATCGCCAGTACACCGCCTTCGGCAAGCTCATCAAGGGCGACGAGGTGCTCGAGAAGCTGGCCACCTGCAAGACCGGCTTCCAGGACCGGCCGGCCGAGCGCCAGGGCGTGGAGAGCGTCAAGATCGTGGATCGCGCCACCTTGAAGTGATTTGAAGTCACCCCGCCCTTGCGGGAATCTCCACGGCGGCCAGGAACCTCCTGAGCCGCCGTTTTCGTTCATGGATTCCGACACCGTCACTGCCATCGCCACCGTCCTTCAGGGCTTCGGGTGCCCGCCGGACAAATGCCCGGAGATGGCGCAGCAACTCCACCGGCGGGCCGGGCAATTGGCCGAGGCCAAGGGTCGTTCCTACGAGGACGCCCTCGGGTATCTGCTCCGAGCGATGGCCGGGGGATGGGCGGCTGCACAGTCCCCTTCGCAGTCGCCAGCGCCGGCCGTCGGTGACGCCGACGCCTCCGCGTCCATCCGACCCTGGCCCGATCTCGAAACCCGGTCCGTGGGTGATTACCGCATCTTCCACCTCCGGTCGGTGCGTCGCCGCAGTCCTCGCAACGGCCTCGAGCGCGATTTCTACGTCATGGATTGCGCCGATTGGGTGAACGTCGTGGCCCTCACGACGGAGGGTGAACTGATCCTGGTGGAGCAGTTCCGGCACGGCGTGGCCGCCGTGGAACTCGAGGTGCCCGGCGGCATCATGGATCCGGGTGAGACCGATCCTGTGGCCGCGGGCCTCCGCGAATTGAGGGAAGAGACCGGCTACGCGGGGCAGGGGGCCGTGGAGATCGGTTGCGTGTTCCCGAACTCGGCGCTCCAGAGCAACCGATGCCGCACCGTGCTGGTCCGCGATTGCCGCCGTGTGGGGGGGGTGGAGTTGGACGAGTCCGAGGACATCGTGGTGCGACTGGTGTCTGCCGCGGAGATTCCGACCCTGGTCACCGGGGGGCGGATACGCCACTCCCTCGCGGTGGCGGCCTTGTACCATTATGAGTTGTGGCTTCGGTCCCAACGGTGACCGGAGTGTGGTCCTCGGACGCGCGGGCCGATCCCCCGAGATCTGGCCGGCCTGAAGTCACCTCGAATTTTCCCTTCCCCCCTTTCGCGACGCCGAATCCGGGTCATCTTCCCGGCAAAGAATGAAACTGACTTGGAGAGATTCCGAAGAGATCGCCTGGGCCCTGATGGATGCGCATCCCGACCAGGATCCCCTGAAACTCAGCTTCCCTAAGCTGCACAAGATGGTCTGCGAGTTGCCCGACTTCGCCGACAAACCCGAGGCTTCCAACGAGAAGATCCTCGAGAACATTCAAATGGCTTGGTATTCGGAGCAGAAGTGAGGGTCTCCAATGGCCTCGAGTCGGACTCGGGAGGCCCTGGGTCACGGAGCTAGCACTGTCCCGGTGTGCACGAAAGCCGTACCGACCTAAAACACCGACGGAAACCGGCTGAAACCGACGGAAGGATTCTGGAGGGAGAGGTGGGGTGGCCGACGGGACTCGAACCCGCAACGACCAGAATCACAATCTGGGGATCTACCATTGATCTACGACCACCGACCGGCATTCACGGTATGCGGGGAACACCCCCATCGTCAAGCCGCTCCGCGAAAACAGACCGCAACATCGAGCCTGATCGAGGCGGGGCTTCACGGCTGCAGCCTGGCGATCTGTGGCTGTTTCCTCAGTCAGTCGCGCAGGTAGGGGATGGTCAGTGGCCCCAGTGGAAGGACTGCGACCCGAGCGCCCGGACCTCGGCGGCCGAGTTCGGCCGTCACGGCCGCGGCGATGTCAGGACAGGGTTCCAAATGCGCCTCGCGTAGAACGTCGTCGGGCAGCGACGAATGCACCAGCACCCGGGCCTTGCTCTGGACCACCCCCTGGAGTTGGGCCTGCCATTGCTCTGGCCTCGAGAACCCGGGCGTGGCCAAGCGGGCCAGCACCGTCTCGATGGAGTCGGACTCGCGCAGCAGTTCATCGTAGGGGCTGCCCGCGGGAATCCCCTCGGCGCACTCGGCGGCAAGGATGATCGTTCCACCCGGTCGCACGATCCGTGCGGCCGCGGACATCCCCTTCACTCCCTGATACAGGTTCTGGTCCAGCGGATAGCCCGAGTTGGTGGTGACCACGACCTCGAACGGGGCCTCCACGGGTTGCATCGCCGATGCGCGCACGGTCTCGCGACCGACCCGGTGGGCCAGGGCCAGGTCCCCGGCGAACACCCCGGTGATTTCGCGCCGATCGTTGAGGGTCACGTTCAGCAAGAAACTGGGGCCCACGCGCTGTGCGATCTCCATCAGTTCCTCCCAAACGGGATTACCCTCGCATTGGCCGAACCCGGCCCTGGGGCTGCCGATGTTCTCCGCCCCATGGTTGCTCATCACGGTGTCCACATGGGCGACGCCGGGCATGATTCCTTTGGGGCCACCGCTGAACCCCGCGAAGAAGTGGGGTTCGATGAAGCCCGTGACGATGCGCACCTCGGCTTCGACACACTCCCGGTGGATCCAGGCCGGCACGCCTGTCCGTGTGTGGCCCACCGGCACGCAGGCCTGGTGGCTGAAGGGATCGTGGTTGATCACGCGCCATCCGGCCACGACCGCGGGCGTGAGCATCCGCTCGAATTCCTCCCGGGTGCAGGGGCGGTGGGTGCCGAGCTGGCAGAGCAGGGTGACCTGGTCGCGTTGGACTCCCGCCTGCTCCAGGTGTTCCAGGAGCCAAGGGATGAGCCGCTCATTCGGCGTAGCCCGGGTGATGTCGGTGAACAGGATGCAGATGCGGCAGCCCGGCCTCAGCCACTCCCGCAGCGGCGCGGCTCCGATGGGGGATTCGAGCGCCGCCAGAACCGATGCGCGCTCGTCGGGCAACCCCGGCAGGGCTCGGGGCTGGATCACCGTCGTGGCATCGTCAGGGAAGCTCACCGGCAGCCAGCCGCGTCCGTAGGCGAGGGGCACTGTCATGGCGGGGCAGTCAAACCGGCTTCCGCCGGAAGGAAACGTGAAAATCGGCTTTTTTCAAAAAATCAGTTGCCCCCACCCCGAACCGACTCTAATTGTCCCGGGTCTGAAGCCCGTCTGCGTTGGAAGTTCCCTTTCCCGCAGCTTCCCCAAGTCAACATTCCCGCGGCTCAACTTCTGCCGCATCTCTGGGACCGGGCTGTTCCGACGCACCATATCGCATGAGCAATCAGCAATCGCCGGAGGAATCGTCTCCCCGGTCCCAGGAGCCCCAACACGCTCCTTCACAATCACAGCCATCGGCTCCCCCGCCTGAACCGGGAGAGTGGCGCCCCTCCGGGGGAGGAGATTCCCAGGGATCCCAAGGTTCAGGTCCGCAGGGAGGCCAGGGCCAGCAGGGCAACTTCCGTCAGGGAGGTGGAGGCCAAGGCGGTTTCCGCCAGGGGGGTGGCGGTGGCGGCCGACGCCACGGCGGGCATCACCACCGCCATGGTGGCCACCAGCGCCATCATCAGGGTGGCGGCGGCGGTGGCAATCGCGGCTACAACCCTCAGGGAGGCAATTATCAAGGCGGGGGCCAGGGGGGGCAGGGCGGTCAGGGTGGCAACCAGGGCGGCGGCGGTCCGCAGCCCCAGGCCGAGCCGGTCATCCTCGAGGGATGGCTCGAGATGTCGGAGAAGGGGTTCGGTTTCCTGCGCTCCTCCAAGGGCAACTATGCTCCGAAGCCGACCGACGTGTTTCTCACGCCCGACTCCATCAAGCGCTTGGCCCTGCGCGAGGGGTGCCAGATCAAGTGTTCGGTCAATCCGCCGCACCGCGGCAGCAGCCCGCAGATGCGCGAAGTCATCGAGGTCAATGGCAAGTCCTACCAGGACTACCTGCACGCCATGCGCTTCGAGAACCTCACCACCATCGACCCGGTCGACAAGTTCCAGTTGGAGACCACGCCCGACGCCATCGAGACCCGCATCATCGATCTCGTCACTCCGATCGGAAAAGGTACCCGCGGTCTGATCGTCGCGCCCCCGCGGACCGGCAAGACCACGATCCTCAAGCAGATCTGCAACGCCATCACCACCAACCACCCCGAGGTGCATTGCCTGGTGCTGTTGATCGATGAGCGCCCCGAAGAGGTCACCGACTTCCAGCGCAGCGTGAAGGCCGAGGTGGTGGCTTCCAGCAACGACCAGGACCTCGAGACGCACGTGCGCCTGAGCCGCCTGATGATCGAGCGCTGCCGCCGCATGGTGGAGGCGGGTAAGGATGTCTTCGTCCTGCTCGACTCGATCACCCGCGTGGCCCGCGCCTACAACTCCGTGCATGGCGGTTCCGGCCGCACCATGACCGGTGGTGTCGATGCACGGGCCCTCGAAATCCCCCGCAAGATGTTCGCCTCGGCCCGCAAGGTCGAGGAGGGTGGGTCGTTGACCATCCTGGCCACCGCGCTGGTCGACACCGGCAGCCGCATGGATGAGCTCATCTTCCAGGAGTTCAAGGGCACCGGAAACATGGAGCTCATCCTCGACCGGAAGCTGGCCGAGCGCCGGCTCTACCCGGCGATCGACATCCCCAAATCGGGCACGCGCAAGGAGGAGAAGCTCTTCCCGCCGAACCAGATCGATGCGATCCGCAAGCTGCGCCGCATGATGACGGATTTGCAGCCGGTCGAGGCCATGGAGACGCTCATCGCTGCGCTCAAGAAGCACAAGACCAACGCGGAGTTGCTCTCCAAGCTCGGCTGAGATTGGTGGTTCAATGGAACGAAAACGCCCCGACCGCGAGGTCGGGGCGTTTTGTCATGAGCGGGCTCTTGGAACCCGGCCCAGGCCGAATCTTCAGGCCTTCGGAAGCAGGTCGGCCACCAGGGCCTTCTCTTCCTTCAGCTCGTTCTCCGTCGCCGTGATCTTGGCGCGGCTGAACTCGTTGATCGGCACGCCTTGCACGATCTCCCACCGCTGACCGTCGCTGCGGGTCGGGTGGCTGAAGATGAGTCCCTTCTCGATGCCATAGTCGCCCTGTGAGCAGACCGCGACGCTGAAGCTGTCGTCGGGATGCGTCGGGGTCGTGAGCGCGCGCACGGTGTCGACCACGGCATTGGCCGCCGAGGCCGCCGAGCTCAACCCGCGGGCCTCGATGATCGCTGCACCGCGCTTCTGGACGGTGGGGATGAAGGTGTCCTTGAACCACGCCTCGTCGTTGATGACCGACGTCGCGGCCTTGCCGCCGATGCGGGCCTGGTAGAAGTCGGGGTACATCGTGGAGCTGTGGTTGCCCCAGATGGCGATGTTGGATACCTGGTCGACCCGCACGCCGGCCTTCTTGGCCAACTGCGTCTTGGCGCGGTTCTGGTCGAGCATGGTCATCGCGAACCAGCGGTCGGAAGGCACGTCCTTGGCCGCGTTCATGGCGATGAGGCAGTTCGTGTTGCAGGGGTTGCCGACCACCAGCGTGCGGACATCCGAGGCGGCGTTGCGCTGAATGGCCTGCCCCTGGCCGGTGAAGATCTTGCCGTTGATGCCCAACAGGTCCTTGCGCTCCATGCCCTGCTTGCGCGGCACGCTGCCGACCAGCAGCGCCCAGTTCACGCCACGGAAGCCTTCGTCGAGGCTGGACGTCGGCACCACGCCCTGTAGGAGGGGGAAGGCGCAGTCGTCGAGTTCCATCACCACGCCGCTGAGGGCCTTCAGCGCGGGCTCGATCTCGATCAGGTGGAGGATCACCGGTTGGGTGGGGCCGAACATCGCGCCGGAGGCGATGCGGAAGAGGAGGGAGTAACCAATCTGACCGGCGGCGCCGGTCACAGCGACACGGATGGGAGCGTTCATTAAGCGGTCGCGAGTCTGGACCGGATCGCTGACGAAGGCAAAAGCCAAAGATCCCGGAGGAAATTGCGCTCCTTGCGCCAGCCTCCCGGATCGATGATCTTTTCCGCATGGCTGAATCCCCTGCGAAATTCCGTGCGATCCCGATGGCACTGATGCTTGGTGTCTGGATGGTCGCGATCTCGGCCCATGCCGCCGATCAGTCATTCAAGCCCTCGGAGGCCAAGACCACCAAGCCCGACCTGCTGGGCCGGACCCGCACCGAGCTTCGCGATTCCAGTGGTCGGAAGGTGGGCGATGCCGTGACCACCAAGCCCAACCTGCTCGGAGACACGCGGACGGTGGTCCGGGACGCCACGGGCAAATCCCTCGGCGAGGCGGTCACCCGCAAGCCGGACCTGATGGGGCAGTCCCGGACGACCTTCAAGGATCCCAGCGGCAAGACGCTGGGGCAGGGCGTCACGACCCAGCCCGACCTGTTGGGTCGAACCCGCACCCGTTTCACCGATCCCAATGGCCGGATGCTGGGTGAGGCGGTGACCACGAAGCCGGGTCTGTTGGGCGAAACGCGGACCACGATCCGGGGCGACACTCCCTGGAATCCGGGAACCACCTCTGGGAAATCCACCACGCTGACGCCCACCACTCAGAGCCCCCCGACGACCCGAAAGCATTGATCCTGGCGGTTTTTCGTCTCAGACAGCGGGTCCAACCCGGCGCGTGGCTTTGAGGTGGTGCAAAATACCGCTTGATCCACGGACCGCCGCCGATAATCTATCGGTTCTTTCGTCTTATCGAAAAGGTCCAGTTTATGCGTCGTCCGAAGGGAATCAAAACCAAGAAGTCCGTCTCCAAGCGGTTCAAGATCACCGCCAGCGGCAAGGTGCTCACCCAGCACTCCGGGAAGCGCCACCTGCTCTCCAGCAAGAATGCCAACCGCAGGCGTCGCCTCGGAACCGCCAAGCTGGTGCACGAGACCGACGTGTACAAGATCAAGTCCTGTCTGCCGTTCTCCCACTGAACACCCCCACCTTCTAACCGCACACTTCCATGCGCGTCACCAACGCTCCCGCTTCCCGCAAACGTCGCAAGAGGATGCTCAAGCTGGCGAAGGGCTTCCGCCTTCGTCGCAGCAGCCATTACCGGTACGCCAGCGATGCCGTCGACCACGGCATGCAGTACGCCTACCGTGATCGCAAGGTCAAGAAGCGTACCTTCCGCTACCTCTGGCAGATCCGCATCAACGCGGCCGCTCGCGCCGCCGGCCTGACCTACAGCCGCTTCATGGAGGGCCTCAAGGCCGCCGGTTGCGCCCTCGACCGCAAGGTCCTGGCCGACATCGCCGCGACCGACTCCGGCGCCTTCGCCAAGCTCGTCGAGGTGGCCCAGGGCGCCCTCAAGGGCAAGGCCGGTGCGACGACCCAGGCCGTTTCCGCCTGAGGCACCCGAGTCCATTTTCTGGAAATCCCAAGGCGGGCGCCCTTTTGAGGAAGGTCGCCCGCTTTTCTTTGGTCGGGGTTTGCCGCGCATCGTCTCCCGACCTCCCGTCCGCTGAATCGCCCTCCTGACCTCGAATCTCCGCCATGTCTCTGCTAGATCGCCTTCCCGCCATCCTCGCCGCCGCGCAGCAAGAGCTCCGGGCCGCGCCGGACCTACCGGCCCTCGATCGGGTCAAGGGACGCTTCCTGGGCGCCGAGGGCGAGTTCACGGCCCTGATGAAGGCCTTGGGCTCATTGCCCAAGGAGGAACGCCCACTGGCCGGCAAGGCCATCAACGCCGCCAAGCAGGAGCTCGAGGTGGTGTTGAACGAGGTGCGGGGCGCCCTTGAACTCAAGGCCGCGCTGCCCAAGGAGCCCGCCGATTTCACGCTGCCGGGACGTCGACGCCCTCTGGGTCGCCTGCATCCGTTGACCCAGGTCACCGACTCCATCGTGCGGGCCTTCCGCAAGCTGGGCTTCGCCGTGGCCGACGGTCCCGAGATCGAGGACGAGGTTCACTGCTTCGACGCTCTGAACACGCCGAAGGATCATCCCGCGCGCGACGCCCAGGACACGTTCTTCATCGATGCGGCCGGCCGTCCGCTGCTCCGCACCCACACCAGTTCCGTGCAGATCCGGGTCATGGAGAAGACCCCGCCCCCGATCCGCATCGTGGTGCCGGGCCGGGTGTTCCGCCGCGACAATGCCGATGCCACGCACAATCCCACCTTCCACCAGATCGAGGGCCTGTACGTGGACCGCAACGTCACGGTGGGCGACCTCAAGGGCACGGTCGAAGCGGTGTTCAAGGAGGTGCTGGGCAACGACGTGAAGCTCCGCTTCCGCCCCCACTATTTCAGCTACACCGAGCCGAGCCTCGAGATCGACTTCACCAACGCCCTGGTCCGGAAGCTGGGCAAGGAATGGCTGGAGATCGCCGGTTGCGGCATGGTTCATCCGCAGGTCTTCGAGAACGTGGGCTACGACCCCGAGGTCTGGAGCGGTTGGGCTTTCGGCTTCGGCATCGAGCGCATCGCGATGCTTTGCTACGGCATCACGGACATTCGGCTCCTCTACGAGAACGATGTCCGTTTCCTGAAGCAGTTCTGAAATCCCGAAGTTCCGCCAACCAGCGCCGCCGCAACCGACCCCATCCCTTTTCGCCCATGAAAGTCACCCTCAACTGGCTCCGCAACCATGTGGACTTCGACGGGACCCCGGAAGAACTCACCGAGCGCCTCACGCTCCTGGGGCTCGAGGTCGAAGGCGTCGAGCGTCTGGCTGGCCAATTCGACGGCGTGGTCGTCGCCCAGGTGCTGTCGCGCGACAAGCACCCCAACGCCGACAAGCTGTCGGTGTGCCGCGTGGCCGATGGTCAGGGCGAGCGACAGATCGTCTGCGGCGCGCAGAACTTCAAGGCCGGTGACAAGGTCCCGCTCATCCTTCCCGGGGCGTCTTTGCCGCTGAAGGCGGGCGAGACTCAGCCGTTCACCATCAAGGTCGGCAAGATCCGCAGCGTCGAATCGCACGGCATGATGTGTTCCCACGAGGAGTTGGGCATCGAGCCCGAGGCCTTCGGCCTTCGCCGCGAAGACGGGCTCCTGATCCTTCCTGAGAATGCGACCGTGGGCCAACCCTTGGCCGTCCATCTCGGGCTCTCGGGCAGCGACGTGGTGTTCGACCTGGAGGTGACCCCCAACCGGCCCGACCTCAATTCGGTGATTGGCATCGCCCGTGAGGTCGCCGCCGTGACCGGCAAGCCCTTGCGGTTGCCCGGGGTGACCTTGCCCGAGGTCCCGACCGGCGCCGCCGCACCGGCCGTCGTCCGTCTGGAGGCCTCCGACCTGTGCCCGCGCTACACGGCCCTCGTGATCCGCGGCCTGAGGGTCGGCCCCAGCCCGGCGTGGCTGCGCTCCGCCCTCGAGAAAGTGGGCCTGCGCAGCATCAACAACGTGGTGGATGTCTCCAATTTTGTGATGTTGGAGACGGGGCAGCCCTTGCACACCTTCGACCTCCGTCGCCTCCGGACCAACGCTGCGGGTCTGCCGGAGGTGGTGATCCGCCGCGCCTCCGAGGGCGAGAAGTTCACCACGCTCGATGGCCGTGAGCACACGCTCCATCCGGAGCATCTGCTCATCGCCGACGTCGCGGGCGGCATCGCCTTGGCGGGCATCATGGGAGGACTCGATTCGGGCATCCAGGCCGACACCACCGATGTGCTGATCGAGTCGGCCTATTTCACGCCGACGGGCATCCGCCGCACCTCCAAGGCGCTCGGGCTGCGCACCGACGCAAGCTACCGCTTCGAGCGCGGGGCCGATGTCCATGCGGCCGCGTCGGCCGGCCGCCGTTGCGCCCAATTGTTGCTCGAACTGGCCGGTGGCAACCTTTCTGGCGCGCTCATCGACGCCTTCCCCAACCCGCCCCAGTCCAAGGAGCTCACGCTGCGCCACGATCGCGCCCAGGTCCTGTTGGGTGTGGACATCCCGGCCGAGACCCAGGCGGGTTTTCTTGCTGGCCTTGGCCTCGAGGAGGTCGGGCAGGGCAGCCGCACCGGAGGCACCACGTCCGTGTGGCGCGTGCCCTCGTGGCGGGTCGATCTCAAGCGCGAGGTGGACCTCGTGGAAGAAGTGGCCCGCTTGTTCGGCGTCGATCGCATCCCCTCCACGGCCCCGCGCGGTGCGGTGGGCTCGCATCCCTTCGACGCGACCTACGACCGCTTCGCCGAAGTCCGACGCATCCTGACCGGCCTGGGGCTCGACGAGGCCCAGGGACAGACGCTGATCTCCGACACGGCCGCCCGCCGGGCCTCCGACGAGGTGGTGCTCCTGGCAAACCCGCTGAGCAGCGACATGAACGCGCTGCGGCCGTCCCTGCTGCCGGGGTTGCTGGATTCGCTCAGCCACAACCTCACCCGTCGCAACGGCGATGTGCAGTTGTTCGAGATCGGCCGGGTGTTCAGCCTGCAGAACGGGGTGGCCCGTGAAGGCTGGCGCGTGGCCATCGCATTGACCGGCGCCCGTGATCCGCGGTTCTGGTCCGGGGCCGATCGCGACGCCAAGGCCGATGTGTACGACCTCAAGGGATTGGTCGAAGAGCTCATCGAGCGCCTCGGACTGCGTGGGGTTGCCTACGCAAGGCGCACGGAAAGCACTCCGCTGATGCTCGAGTCGGCCGCGATCACCCTCGGGGGCAAGCTGCCCCTTGGCCAATTGGGTCAATTGTTGCCGACGCTGGCCAAGCGGTACGACTTGCGCGATGCCGTGCTTCTGGCGGAACTCGACCTCGATGCGCTGCTGGCCCGCAGCAATCCAGCGCGCAGCTTCAAGCCCTTGGCCGCCTTCCCATCGATCCAGCGCGATGTTGCGATGATCGTGCCCGAGGCGACCACCCACGAGGCGGTCCTCGCCGCGGTGAAGCAGGCCAAGCCCCAGCATCTCGAGGTGGTGGAACTCTTCGATGTCTTCCGCGGCAAGCACGTGCCCGAGGGCCACAAGAGCTTGGCCTACTCGTTCACCTATCGTGCGGCCGACCGCACCCTCAAGGACGAGGAGGTCCAGGCCGCCCACGAACGCCTGGTCGGTGTGTTCCAATCGGTCCTCGGAGCCACACTGCGCGCCTGAGCCGATCTTCCAGAGCGGTACCTGCCGCACCCGCGGTCGGTCGGGGTCTACGGCAGCACGACGGGTTCGATGTCGCCTCGGGCGATGTCGGCCTCCAGCAGGTTCAGGTGTGTGTCTAGGGCTTTCCGGAACTCCGGATTGGACAGGCTGACATTACGGCCCAAGGGGGCTGCCGTGATCCGTCCGGTACCCGCTTCAGCGCTTTCTTGATCAGGCTCGTACCCCACCGTCTGCAGAAACAGGAAGAACCGGATGGGCCCGGCGGCTTATTGGATTGAGCGAAATGGCTGTTCGAGATTCATGGGCGGAAAATGATGCTGCGAGAAAAGGGGAGCTCTGATTGGTTGTTGGCATGTCTCAGACTCCAGACGTCCGCTGGCGTCAGCGTTTTCAGAGCTTCGGCAGGGCGTTCTCGCAGTTGGCGGCCGCGGCCGACCTGGCGAAGCAGCGTCGATTGTCCGACCTGGAGCAGCAGGGGTTGATTCAGGCCTTCGAGTTCACCCATGAACTGGCCTGGAACACGCTGAAGGATTTTCTGGAATCGCGCGGTGCTGGCCCGCTTTACGGGTCCAAAGACGCCACCCGCGAAGGGTTCGCCAAGGGATTGATCGCCCATGGCGACGAGTGGATGGCGATGATCCAGGCGCGCAACCGCAGCAGTCATACCTACAACGAGAAGACCGCCCGGGAGGTCGCGTCGGCGATCCTTGGAAGCTTTGTGGGCGAATTCGAACAATTCCGCCGGAGGTTTTCCGAATTGGAGGCGATGGAACCATGAGCCCGATGCATGGATTGACCCGACGGACCCTCGACGGCATCGCGAGCGTTCTCTCGCGGTTTCCCGAGGTGGAGAAGGCCATTCTGTTCGGATCCCGCGCCAAGGGCACTTACAAGCCGGGATCCGACATCGACCTCTCGCTGGAGGGCAGGGCCCTCGACTGGCGATCCGTCGGAAAGATCTACGATGCGCTGGACGACCTGCTGCTGCCGTATCGATTCAGCCTGATCCTCTTCGACAAGAACATCGATCCCGACGTGGCGGCTCACATCGCCCGGGTCGGTGTCTGCCTCTTTCAGCGCGGCGCCTTACGCTAAGAACCCGTCAATGCCTGAACCCCGGATCGGCTCCGCCTCTGGAGGAGCCGGTGTCCCGGCGTGGCGCGGCCGCCGTGTGTCGGAGTCGTAGGGCGTTGCCGATGACGACAAGGTCCGATAGGCCCATGGTCAGGGCGCAGACGACGGGACTGAGGAAGCCCAGGGCCGCCAGCGGAACCGACGCCGCGTTGTAGAAGAAGGCCCAGAACAGGTTCTGGCGGATGGTGCCGAGGGTTCGACCGGCCATGTCGAGGGCCTCCACCACCGCGGCCAGATCCGGGCGCAGCAGGACCAGGTCGGCGGCCTCGCGCGCCACATCCGAGGCAAGTGCCACGGCGATGCCCAGATCGGCGGCCGCCAGGGCGGGGGAGTCGTTGATGCCATCGCCCACGAAGGCCACGCGGAGTCCTCGGGCTTGGATCTCTTCGAGGATCCGCACCTTGTCCTCGGGCCGGCACTCCGCACGGACCCGTTCCGGCGGGATTCCCACGGCCCGGGCCACCGCCTGGCAGGCGGAGTCGGCGTCGCCCGATACCAGCCAGGTCTCGATCCCCTGTTCTCCCAGACGGCGCAGCACCGCCGCCGAGTCTTCCCGCAGGGCATCCCCCACCTCCAGGAGCCCCAGCGGAGCCGTGCCCTCGGCAAGTACCAGCACGCTGTGGCCGCCCTGCGAAGCCTCCCGGATCCAACCCTCGGCCTCCGCGTCGAGGGCCACTCCCAGGGAGCGCATCCAGGCGACCGAGCCCAGTCGCAGGGGGCGGCCCGGATCGGTACCCGGCATCGTCGCCTCGATCCCCTGGCCCCGCAGTTCGCGCCAGGAGGTCGGTGGGGCCGAGGGAGGCGTGGAAGCCCGGGGCGCGGCTGCCGCGCTCACGGCCCGCGATAGCGGATGCTGGGATCGATCGGCCAGCGGGCGGGCCAGGGCGGCCAGCGGGATCGAACGCCCGGCCTCGGGACGCAGATCCTGCCATCGGGTGATCGAAGGGCGACCCGCGGTCAGTGTGCCCGTCTTGTCGAAGGCCAAGGCGGAGATGCGGCCGGTCTTCTCGAGGGCGATGGCATCCCGGATGAGGATGCCCCGGCGGGCGGCCGCGTTGATGCCGGCCATCAGGGCCACCGGCGTGGCCAGCCCCATCGCACAGGGACAGGCCACGATGAGGACGGAGCAGAAAGCGGCGACAGCGTCGCTCATCGGGGAGATCGACGGTTGGGGATGCCAGAGCAGGGGACCCAGGAGCGATTGCCAGTGCCGGACCATCTCCGGGGCCCAGGCCCAGGTCGCGGCCGACAGGCAGGCGATGAGCACCACCGCGGGCACGAACACCGAGCTGACCCGATCGGCCAGGCGCTGGACCGAGGCCCGACTCGACTGCGCCCGTTCCACCACGGCGGCGATGCGGGCCAGCGTGGTGTGTTCCCCCGTGGCATTCACTCGGACCGTCAGGCTTCCCTCGACATTCACGGAGCCCGCGAGCAGTGCCGATCCCGGGGCCTTGGCGACCGGCATGGGCTCGCCCGTCAGCAGCGACTCGTCGGCCGAGGAATCCCCCTCCAGCACGATCGCATCGACGGGGATCCGGTCGCCGGGTTTGAGGCGCAACCGGTCTCCGGCCCGGAGTTGCGAGACGGGGATCTCCTCGTCCCGCCCGCCCGCATCCAGACGCCTCGCCGTGGCCGGGGCCAATGCCAGCAGGGCCTTGAGGGCGTCCCCGGCCTTGGCACTCATCCGTGCCTCGAGGGCGTGGCCCACGCTGATGAGGGTCAGGATGCTGACCGATTCGGCGAAGAAGAGGTGGGCGTGCGGCTGCGTGAAGAGCAACCACAGACTCCAGAGGTAGGCGGTGGATGAACCCAAGGAAACCAGGGTGTCCATGTTCGAACGCCCCGCCTGCGCCTGTCGCCAGGCTCCGCGGTAGAACCGCCAGCCCACGCCGGCTTGGACCGCGGTCGCGAGCGCCGCCGCCACCCACTGGAACGGGCGGTGCATGCCCCAACCGGCCACCCAATCCCCGGCCAGCAGCAGGACTGTGGCGGGCACCCCCAGCCAGAGCGCCGTCGTCCAGGGGTTGGCCGCCGGAGGGTTTCCGGGCGATCCGGGACGGGCCGTGGACCCAGGGCTTTCCGGCAGACGGGCCCGGTAGCCCGCCCTCTTGACCGCGGTGATCAATCGCTCCGGCTCGGCCGGCTGACCGGGCAACCAGTAGGTCCGGGCGGTGGCCGCCCGGAGGTCCACCGCCGCCCGGGAGACGCCCGCCACCCCCTGGAGTGCCTCGGTGACCGAGCGGACGCAATTTCCGCAGTCCATGCCCTCGATCCTCAGCTCGGTCAGGGTGCCCAAGGGGGCCTGCGGCGCAGTGCGGGGCCGAAACTGGATTCCCTCGGATCCCATGCCGACAGCGTCGTTCCGGATCCGCGGTGGGGACAACCAGAAAGACTCTTCCCATATTGCGCATTCAACAACGCTGGTGCGTGCGGTTGCCGAGGGGTGTAATCTGCCTACGTCCTACGGCAATGACGTCCGATCCCTCAAATCCCAAACCGGGCGAGGTGTTCCCCCAATCGCTGCGGATCCGCTTGGGGATTTCGAACCGACAGCGATGTCTTTCCTCCCGCGATGGTCGGGAGGTCTGGCTGGTCGAGGACGTGGTCGGTGCCCGCCGTGTGTTCAAGATCCACCGCGACCGGGACACCGAATCGCTGGCCCGATTCCAGCAGGTTCGGGAAGTCCTCAACGGGCTTCCTGCGGGCACAGGATTGCTTGCGGTGATCGACTACGGGCTCGAACCCGTCCATGGCCTGGCTTGGGAGGAGTTGCCCGTCGCCGATGCCCTCGATCCGGACGGGGCCGGGTTCGACGAGTATTCCCCGGCGACCCTCGCCTCCGAGGGGTTCGCCTCGGCCTCGTCGGCCGCAAAGGCCGCCCTCGAGGTGGTGAAGGGCCTCGAATTCCTGCACCGCCGTGGGTGGGTGCACGGGGATGTCAAACCGGCCAACGTCCTGAAATGGAATGGGGAGTGGGTGCTGGGCGATTACGACACCTTGGGTCACGGCAGCGAAGCCGGACGGACCATCACCGCTTCGACCGAAGGCTACTGCCCTCCGGGAACCTGCGAGGGCCCGGACCGCGACTTTTTCGCTCTGGGGAAGCTCATCTACGAATTGTGGAGCGGAAATTCCCGTCTCGAGTATCCGTCGATCCCATCCCGACTCACCGACGCTGGCACCTGGAGCCGTGAAGACCGATTGATCAACCGCCTCATCGAAGCGTTGTGCCATCCGATGGGGCTGAATCGCCTGCGCCGCCTCGAGCAGGTTCAGGAGGCCTTGGAGGCGGTGGCGTCGGGAACCGCCGCCCTGATGACCCGTGCCGAGTCGTTGCTGCAACCCCGCGGCCATCGGTCTCTGAAGATCGCCGTGGCCGTGGCCTCGATCGTGATCCTCGGTGGGGTACTTCTCATGAACAGCGGATGGCTTCCGGCCTTGCCCCTGGGGGCCTCGCTGGTCGCGCTGACGGCCCAAGGGGTGCCCGAACGCGAACCCACCAAGGGCCTTGTGGCCTACTATCCGCTAGACGGCGATGCCCAAGACCACAGTGGCAGGGGGCATCACGGGACCGCGTTCCAGGTTTCGTGGTCGGCCGATGCGTCCAAGGCTCCCGGGCGGGCGGGCCACTTCAATGGCGAGGCCGGCATCAGCATCCCGGAGTTCCCTGAATCTGAAACCAACGCCTTCTCGATCTCCCTCTGGTTCCGCGCCGAGAGGCCCCACCATGGAAAGCTGTTCCTCAAGGATCGGGCCGTCGGGGACAAGGATTCCCCGGGACGCCAATGGGCGGTGGCTTGGGACGAGAGATTCGTCAGGGGAGGCGTGTGGATCCAACCCGAGGGCAGTTCCAACCCATATCGCACCTTCGAGAATCCGCCGAAGGTGCCGAAGCGCCGGTGGATCCATGTCGTCGAGATCTGGAACGGACGGTCGCTCGACCTGTGGGTCGATGGCCTGCGCATGGATTCGATCTCGGCGGAGGGGCGCATGGTTCCGGGCGATTCACCCCTCCGCATCGGCTGGGATCAGTACTATTTCTTCAAGGGCGACATCGACGAGGTCCGCCTCTACGACCGCCCTCTCTCCGAGGACGAGGTGCGCGGCATGTACCATCTGGGATTGCGCCGGGCTTTTCGGGCCTGGGGGTCTTCGTTGCTCGGGCGGTGATTGTCCCCGGGCGGGGCGTTCCGATGCCGTTTCGATGGGGGGTTGATGGAGTCGGGAGGCTGGACCATGATCCGTGGCGTGATCCTCCGTCTGGCCATCCTGTACCGAGCCGTTCGCATCTTCCGGGCTCATCCCTGGAGTTGGATCCTAGCCCTGTGGGCCGCCCTTCCGGCCGCTGCCGCCCCGGCGCGACCGGAACCCCGGGTGGATTTCAACCGACAGATCCGTCCCATCCTTTCCGAGCATTGCTTCGCCTGCCACGGACCCGATGAGGGCAAGCGCAAGGCGGGCCTGCGTCTCGACCGCCAGGAGGATGCCTTCCAGAAGCTCAAGTCGGGCCACCACGCGCTGGTTGCCGGCAAGCCCGACAGCAGCACCCTGGTCGAGCGCATCTTCACCAAGGACCCCGACGAAATCATGCCGCCGCCCCAGCACGGAAAGCCCCTGTCGGCGGCCCAGATCGAACTCCTTCAGCAATGGGTGCGCCAGGGCGCGGCCTGGCAGCAGCATTGGTCGTTCATCGCTCCCACCGCGCCGGAACAACCGAGGGTCCAGGACGGCAAGTGGGCCCGCAACGCCATCGACACCTTCGTGCTGGCCCGCCTGGAGTCGGAAGGCCTCAAGCCCAACCCCGAGGCCGACCCGGGCAGCCTGCAGCGTCGGGTCACGCTCGACCTGACCGGCCTGCCGCCCACCGTGGAAGAGGTCGATGCCTTCCTGGCCGACAAGCGCCCCGACGCCTACGAGCGCCTGGTCGACCGCCTGATGCAATCGCAGCACTACGGCGAACGCGTGGGCCAGAACTGGCTCGACCTCGCCCGGTATGCCGACACCAGCGGCTACCACTTCGATGGCGTGCGCTTCATGTGGCTGTGGCGCGATTGGGTCATCGACGCCTTCAATGCCGACAAGCCCTTCGACCAGTTCACCGTCGAGCAGTTGGCCGGCGACCTGTTGCCCAACCCTTCCGTCAGCCAGCGGGTGGCCACGGGCTTCGTGCGCAACAACATGACCAACGACGAGGGCGGCGCCGATCCCGACGAGTATCTCAACAAATACGTCGTGGACCGGGTGAACACCCTGGGCGCGACCTTCCTCGGCCTGACCGTCGGTTGCACCGAGTGC
>CAIOKD010000313.1 GCA_903858835.1 uncultured Verrucomicrobiota bacterium | reverse complement strand
GCTTCCCGCACGCGGACCTCGCGGCTCTCCCGGTGGAAGAGCCCGAGATCGAGCGCCAGCGCGCCCAGCACGAAGGCGGCGAAGCCCAGCCAGTGTCCGATGGAGACGTTCAACGGGGGAGACATTCGGAAATCGAAACTCGAGAGCCGAAACTCAGAGGCAGAAATGCCTGCGATGCAAGAGCGGTATGCCCGGTGGGCCGGCATCGGAGTCCGGATGCCAAGATCACAGGGCGAATAGGCGACAAAACAGTGGATGACAAATGATTGGTTGCGGGCCTTCGAGCCGCGGAAGATCTTGTGGGGATGTCGTCCGATGCCTCCAAAATCCGATCCCGCCCCTGGTGGTTTCGGGTTCTGGCTTTGTGGGGGCTCGTCTCCTACCTCGGGGGCATGGGTTGGTTCATGACCCTGTGCACGGCGACCCTGGCCGTGGTCGATGGGGAACATTCGGTCCGCATCGAATCCAGGGATCGGGGATTCTTCGTGATTCTCGGACATGATCGACGGTCCCGGCAGGGCGGCTCCCCTGAGGCCGCCCATGTCCATGACTGGCTCGCCGATGTTTTGACGTCCATGGCTTCCGACTCCCTATCGGCCGGGGGCGATCACGTGATTGATCTCGACCGGGACCCGGGGTTGGCAGCGCGCCCAGGCGAGGCTTCGATCCGGGATTCGATCGCCCGGAACGCCACCGGTGCCGGAGTCGCTTTGGCTCCCATGCCGGCCGTGGCCCCTCGGACGCCGCCCTGCCGACAGGCGACCCCAGGAATCCAAGCGGCCTTGGCTCCTTCTCTCCGCGTCAGTCGTACCCACGTGCTCCGTTGCTGAGCCCGTGCCCGCGGTGCTTTCCGGCATCCGCGGTTTCCGCCCGCTCCCGGCGTCGATGGTCTTCGCCGGGCGTCCCTCAGTTCCAGCCGGTCCCGATCCGCCGAGTCGAGTCCGCATCCCCGTTTTCCCAATCGGCGATGGCCCCGTCCCCGATACCCATGAACCCATCGATTTCCCGTCTGTTCCGATCTCTGGTCGCGGTCACCGCGTCCCTGACCCTGTCCGCCGCGGAGAGCGCGGTGGAACTTACTCCAGAGGCGCTGGTCGCCGAGGCGCTCGGGCGCAACACCGAGCTGGGATTCTACCAATCCCAGTTGGAGGGGGCCCAGGCCGCCCGTCGTCTGGCCGGCCGGTTGGATCTTCCGAAGGCCGAGCTGCAGGCCGGCCAGGTGCGCAGCAAGAACCTGGACCAATCCTTCGCCGGGGAAGGTGCGATGTGGTCGGCTTCTGTGCGGCAGAGCTTCGAATGGCCTGGCCGACTGGGGCTGCGGAAGGCCATCGCCAACCAGGATGTCGCGCTCGCCACGCTGGGTCTCGAGGCCTTCCGCCGGGAACTGGCGGGCAAGGTCCGCGAGAACGCCTTCGGGCTGGCCGGCGCCGAGGAGAAGGCCCGGGTGGCCCAGGCCGTGGCCGACCGTTTTCGGGCCCTGCGAGAGGTGCTGGTGCAGCGCGATCCCGCAGGCATCGCGCCGCAGTTGGAGGTGCGCATCCTGGAAGCCACCGAATTGACCCTGCGTCGACGGGCCTCCGATTTTTCCCTCGCCGTGGATGCCGAGCGGGTTCGGCTGAACCTGCTTCGGGGTTCGGCCTTGGACGCCCCGCTGAGGGTGAAGGGGCTTCTGCCCGAGTTGCCGGGACGTCCTCCCCTGGACCGACTCATGGCCGCGGCCAACACCAACAATTTCGACCTGCGCACCCGGGCCGCCGAGCTGGTCCAGCAGGGGTTCCGGGTGGACCTCGCGCGCAATGAACGCTGGCCCGCCTTCGAGATCGGACCCATGACCATGGGCCAGGACGGCAGCACCCTCGATCGCATCGTCGGCGTGGGCGTGGCCTTCCCGCTGCCGCTGTGGCGTCCGCGCACGGCCAACATCGCCGCCGCCGAGGCTCGTCAGCAACAGGCCTCGGCCCTCCTGGCCTCCGCTCGCCGCGAGGTGGAGCGCCGGGTGGTGACCGCGGCGCGGGGCTATGATTCGCGGATCGCCGAGTTGGCGCGTTGGCGTTCCGACGTGGTGGCCCAGTTCGAGTCGGCGGCCGAGCTTGCCGACCGGCACTACCGGCTGGGGGCCGTGCCTGCCACGACCTACGTCGAGCTCCAGAAGCAGTACCTCGACGCGGTGGAGGCCCACCTCGACACCCGTCGCGAGGCCCTGGGCGCTCTGCTCGAGCTGGAGCAGGCCACCGGTCTCGGCCTGGCCGTCCCGTCCGTGTCGTCCTCTGGCACATCCACCGGCCTTGTTGCGCCCGTGTCGTCCTCAACCCCGCAACCCGCCCGGCCATGATCGAGCGCCTCCTCGAATTCTCCCTCCGGCAGCGGGCGGTGGTCTTGCTGGCCACGGCCGCGCTGGTGGCCGCGGGCCTCTGGTCGGCGCGCGAGCTGCCGATCGACGCGGTGCCGGACATCACCCAGCCCCAGGTCCAGATCAACACCCGGGTGCCCGCCCTCGCACCCGAGGAGGCCGAGGTGCTGGTGACCCGCATCCTCGAGCAGGAGTTGGCCGGGTTGCCGCAGCTCCACGAGCTGCGTTCCCTCACCAAGTACGGGCTGTCGCAAGTCACCCTCCAGTTCGACGACGGGGTGGATGTGTACCGGTGCCGCCAACTGGTGGCCGAGCGCATCCAATCGGTCCGCGACCGCCTACCCGCCGGGGCCGAGCCGGCCCTGGCCCCGATCTCCACCGGGCTGGGCGAGATCTTCTACTACACGCTGGCGTGGAGGCCCGACGTCACGAACCGTCCGCCGGATGCGTTTCAGCGCCTTTTGGATCTCGAGGAGACCCAGGAATACATCGCCAAACCCTTCCTGCGATCGACCCCGGGGGTCGCCGAGATCAACACCATCGGCGGTTTCAGCCGGCAGATCGTCATCCAGCCCGATCCGGAAAAGCTGCGCGAGGCCAACCTCACCTTCGCCGAGCTGGCCGAGACGGTCCGTCGCAACACCGAGAACACCGGGGGTGGCGTCATCCATCGCGGCGGCCAGCAACTGGTGTTCAGGGCGGCCACCAAGCCGACCTCGCTCGACGAGATCGGCAACCTGCCGGTCAAGTACGCGGCGGCCGTCCAGCCCCTGAGGGTCCGCGACCTGGCCGAGGTGCGCATCGATGCCGCACCGCGGACCGGCGCCGCCACGGAGAACGGCGAGGAGACCGTGCTGGGGACGGTGATGATGCTCATGGGCGAGAACAGCCGCATCGTCGCCCATCGGGTCGGGCAGCGGATCGAGGAATTGCAGTCGCGCCTGCCCCGCGGCATCGAAGTCCGGGTGGTCTACGACCGGTCCAAGCTGGTCGACCGCACCGTCGGCACCGTGAAGCGCAACCTTTCCGAGGGTGCCGTCCTCGTGATCGTGGTGCTGCTGATGCTGCTCGGCAATTTCCGCGCGGCGCTGATCGTGGCCTTCGCCATCCCGCTCTCGTTCCTCTGCGCGATGATCGGGATGTCTCGCCTCGGCATCTCCGGCAACCTGATGAGTCTGGGCGCAGTGGACTTCGGGCTCATCATCGACGGGGCGGTGGTGATCGTGGAGAACGTGGTGCGCCAGTTGGCCCACCGACAGCACCAGCTCGGCCGCGTGCTCACCGTCGAGGAACGTCACCGCACGGTGCTCGCCGCCGCCAAGGAGGTCGGGTCGCCGGTGTTCTTCGGGGTGTTGATCATCACCATTGTCTACCTGCCCATCCTGTCGCTCACCGGTGTCGAGGGTAAGATGTTCCGGCCGATGGCACTCACGGTCATGCTGGCCTTGGGTGGCGCTCTGGCCTTGGCCATGACCCTCATGCCGGTGCTGGCCTCGTTCTTCTTGGGAGGTTCGGTGAGCGAGACCGAGAACGCCCTGATGCGCTGGCTCCAGCGGGTCTATTCCCGAATCCTGGGGCTGGGGATCGCCGGCCGGGGCTGGGTCGCGGCCGGCGCGGTGCTGCTCTTCGGCGCCTCGGTGGCGCTCTTCTTGAGGCTCGGGGCCGAATTCGTGCCGACCCTGGACGAAGGCTCGACCACCTTCGCCCTGTTCCGGCCCGTGGGGCAAAACATCGACGATTCGGTCCGGGACCAATTGCGCACCGATCAGGTGATTCGCGCCCGTTTCCCGGAGGTCACCCATATCTTCTCGCGGATCGGCACCGCCGAGGTGGCCACCGATCCCATGGCGCCCAACGAGGCCGACTTCTACCTGACCTACGCCCCGAGGGAGACCTGGCGGAAGGTCGACGGACACCCGGCCACCAAGGATCAATTGGTGGACCTCATCCGTCAGGAGATCGAGACAACCCTGACCAACACCACCGCGATCGCCTCGCAGCCCATCGCGATGCGCTTCAATGAGATGCTGGAGGGTGTTCGGGCCGACCTGTCCATCAAGGTGTTCGGCAATGACTTCGACCAGCTCGACGCCATCGCCGCCCGGATCAAGGAACTCCTGGAACCCCTGCCAGGCCATGACGAGATCGAGCACGAGACCGCCGGCCGCAGCTCCATGGTGACCCTGGTGCCGCGCCGCGAGGCCATGCTCACCCGCAATCTTTCGGCCGCCGCTTTGAACGAGGCGGTGTCGGTCGCGCTGGCCGGTCAGGAGGTCGGCCAATTCCCCCACGGCACCCACACCCACGAGATCGTGGTTCGGATGCGGGGCGACCTGCGCAACGACGACCGCCGGATCCGGGCCCTGCCGGTGCGGGTGGGGGATGCCGGGTTGGTGCCGCTGGGCCAATTGGCCGACCTCACCACCCTGGAATCGGTCCAGCCGATCCGGCATGAAAGCGGTCGCCGCCGCGTGGCCCTGATGGTCAACCTGAACACCTCCGATATCGAGGGATGGGTTCGGCGGGCCCAGGCGATCCTGCACGAGAAGATCCCCCTTCCGGACGGCTATGTCATCGAGTTCGGAGGCCAATTCAAGCGGCTCCAGGAGGCCCGTTCACGGCTGTTGATCGTGGTGCCGTCCACGCTCCTGCTGATCTTCGCGATCGTCTTCATGGCCTTCGGCAGCCTGCGTCAGGCGCTCCTGGTCTATTCGGGGATTCCGTTGGCGGTGACCGGCGGGGTGCTGGCGCTGTGGCTGCGGGGCATGCCCTTCAGCATCACCGCCGCGATCGGGTTCATCGCCCTGAGCGGCGTGGCCGTGCTCAACGGCATGGTGATGGTCAGTTGCTTCAATCGGCTCCGCGAGGAGGGATCGGGCGTGAGGGACGCGGTGTTGAACGGGGCCGTGGGCCGTCTGCGACCGGTGCTGATGACCGCGATGGTCGCCTCCCTGGGCTTCGTGCCCACGGCGGTGGCCACCGGTCCGGGAGCCGAGGTGCAGCGTCCGCTGGCCACCGTGGTCATCGGGGGCATCCTCAGCTCCACCCTGTTGACCCTGATCGTCCTGCCCGTGCTCTACGGGTGGTTCGAGCGCGAGGATCGGCCCGATGCGGACCCGTCATCGACGCCGGAGCCGGGCCAAAGGTCGGGTTGAAAACCCCGGATATGTCCTCCACCTTGGTTGTGGCATGAAGTTCATTCTCGCGACCCACAACGTCACCCTGACCGACGCCATCGAGCAGCATGTGCTCCAGCAGATCGACAAGCTGGAGCACATCGACCGTTGGCTGATCGACGCCAGGGTCACCCTGGAGCGGGACCACGTGGCCCACTCCCCTGAGAAGCAGTACAAGTGCGGGATCCGCATCGGCGTCCGCGGCAACGACCTGTTCGCCGAGGATCGCGAATCCGACCTCTATGCGGCCATCGACCTGGCGGTGAAGAAGCTGCAGCAGCAGCTCCGGTCCAGGCACAGCAAGGTCAAGGCCAAGACCCACAAGCAGGCGGCCCGCCTGAAGGAACGTCGCCGCGCCGAGCCCGCCTGATCCCTTGATCGTCCGAGCCCGAACGGTGGTCCCGGTGACCGCGCCGTCGATTCCCGATGGCGCGGTCTGGGTCTCGGGTCACCAGATCCGGGCGGTGGGTCCGTATTCCGAGATCCGGGAAATGACCCCCGATCCGGTGACCGACCTCGGTGAGGTGGCCGTCTTCCCGGGTCTGGTCAATGCCCACGCCCATTTCGACTACACCGACATGGCGGGCCTCTTGGTACCGCCCCGCGAGTTTCCCGACTGGATCAAGGGCATCCTCACGCTCAAGTCCCAGTGGACCGACGCCGAGTTCGAAGAGTCCTGGCTGCGAGGGGCCCGGGAGCAACTGGAGAGCGGCACGACCACCGTCGCCAACATCGAGACCCGGGCCCATCAGTTGGCCGGACTGCGGGCACGGACCCCGTTGCGGGTGTTCTCCTTCCTCGAGATGACCGGCATCCGTTCCGGTCGAGATCCCGGGCAGATCGTCGCCGAGGCGGTCGAGGTGCTGAAGTCGCTGCCTCCGAACCGGGGTGGCGTCGGCCTCTCGCCCCACGCACCGTATTCCACCTCGCCCGAACTCCTCCGCGCCGTGGCCGCCCTCGCCCGAGAGGAAGGGTGGCGGGTCACCTGCCATGTCGCCGAGTCCGAGCCTGAGTTCGACATGTTCATGTACCGGCGGGGATCGCTGTTCTCGTGGCTCCAGAACCAGCGGCCCAATGATGATTGCGGACTGGGATCGCCTGTTCAGCTTGTGCATCGGCATGGGTTGCTCGATTCGCCCCTGCTTGCGGTCCACGTCAACTGCCTCTGGGGCGACGACGCACGCCGTCTGGCGGCCCGGGGCGCCAGCGTCGTGCATTGTCCGCGTTCCCACGCCTATTTCGGGCATCCCCGGTTTCAGCGCGAGACTCTGACCGAGGCCGGTGTGCCCATCTGTCTGGGGACCGACAGCCTGGCCTCGACACGCGTCGCGCGGGAGGGGCCGACGACGCTTTCTTTGATCGATGAACTCCGTGAGCTGGCCTCCCGGGACCCGGGCCTGCTGCCGCGCCGGATGCTGGCCGAGGTCACCGTGAACCCGGCGCGGGCGCTGGGGCTCAAGTCTGTCGTGGGAGAACTCCGCAGCGGCGCCCTGGCCGATTTCCTGGTGATCCCCCATGCCGGATCCACGGCCTCGGTCGAGGAGACCCTCGTCCACCACCGTGGCCCGGTCGCGGCCACGATGATCGGAGGCCGCTGGGAGTGGATCGCCCCCGGATGGGCCGGGGTGTTGGCCGGTTCTTCCAACCTGGACGTCGATTCCCGGCCATGAACCCCGTCTCGTCGCAGGTCATCCTCATCAGTGGGGCTGCCGGTGGGTTGGGGCAGGCGCTGGTTGCCGAATTGGCCGGGGCCGGTCATCGAGTCCTGGCCGGCTGGCATCATGCGTCCGTGCCGCCGCTGCCCGACGGTGCCGAGCCCGTCGCGCTGGACGTGACCAGCCAGGCCTCCTGCGATGCTGCGGCCGGTCGAGCGCTCGAGCGTTGGGGACGGCTGGATGCGGTGATCCATGCCGCCGGCATCACCCGCGATGCGGTCCTGGCCCGACAGCGGTCCGACGACTGGGATGCCGTCTTCGCCGTCAATCTCGACGGGGCCCGCCGCCTGGGCCGGGCGACCCTCCCGCACCTGGCGGCGCAGGGGGGCGGCCATTGGATCGGCATCGGCAGCCATGCGGGCATCGCAGGCTCTGCGGGCCAGACGGCCTATGCGGCCTCGAAGGCGGCGCTCGAGGGATTGCTGCGGTCGTGGGCCCGCGAGTTCGCACCGGACGATGTCCGGGTCAACACGGTGCTTCCTGGAGTCCTGCCCACGGCCATGACGGCCGCGCTCGATCCCGCGATGATGCGGTCCTATGCCGAGGCCAACCTGCTCGGGCGCATCAATGATCCCGCCGAGGTGGCCCGGTTCGTGGCCTTCCTGCTCACCACCGCCAACATCTCCGGCCAGTCGTTCGCCCTGGACAGTCGCATCCACCGTTGGGCGTGACCCGGCCGCGGGTTCTCCGCCATCCTCCCTCCATGCCCGAGCCGTTCGACGAAACCCTGCGCCAACGCCTGGAGGCGGTCCGCGCCCAGGGGCTCTGGAGGGCCCTCCGGCCGGTGGAGGGTCGCTCGGGCGCGGTCCTCGAGACCGAGGGCGACCGTCTGGTCTCCTTCGCGGGGAACGATTACCTCGGATTCTCGCAACATCCCGCCGTGCTGGAGGCCGCGGCCCGGGCCGTGCACGACTGGGGGGCGGGGTCGGCCGCGTCGCGATTGATCAGCGGCTCGCTGGGGGTGCATCACCGGCTCGAAGCAACCCTCGCCGAGTTCCTAGGGACGGAGGCGGCCCTGGGGTTCGCCACCGGTCATGCCGCGGCCACCGGCGTGATCCCGGCCGTGGTCGGTCCGGGCGATGTGGTGATCATCGATCGCCTGGTGCATGCCTGCTGCGTGGATGCCGCCCGGCTCTCCGGGGCGAAGCTGCGGGTGTTCCGCCACAACGACCTCGACGATCTGGATCGCATCCTCCGATGGGCCTCGGGCTTGCCGCGCGACGATGCCGGAGGTCCCCGCGTGCTGGTGGTCACCGAAGGCGTGTTCTCGATGGATGGCGATTGTGCGCCGCTGGCCGAACTGGTCGGACTCAAGGAGCGCCACGGGGCTTGGCTGATGCTCGACGAGGCCCACAGCACCGGGGTGATGGGTCCGGAGGGCAGGGGCCTGGCGGCGGCCCTGGGATTGGGTGAGAGGATCGAAGTCCGCATGGGCACCCTCGGCAAGGCGCTGGGGGCTTCCGGGGGTTTCATCGCCGGTTCCCGGGCGTTGATCGATCTGCTGGTCAACCGCGCCCGGAGTTTCATCTTCTCCACGGCTCCGGTTCCCGCCGCTGCCGCCGCCGCGACCGCGGCTCTCGAGCTGATGATCACCCGGGCCGGCGAGGAGGCGCGTCAGCGATTGCGATTGGTCTCGGCCGATGGAGCCGGAGTGGTCGCCCGGGCGTTCCCGGAGCCCTCAGGCGCTACCGTCTCCGAAGGTTCCGTGGGTCACATCTTGCCGGTGCACGTCGGAGACGAGGCCGCAGCCGTGGCCTTGGCCGATCGGTTGCGAGCGGCCGGAGTCTGGGTGCCCGCCATCCGCCATCCCACCGTGGCCCGCGGTTCGGCCCGCCTGCGTCTCACCTTCAGTGCCGCTCATACCGAGGCCGACCTGCATTCCTTGGAACAGGCCCTGAACCGGGCCTCCATCCAGACCCCTGCCACCCCGTTCTGATGCACCGCCTCGCCCAGCTCGATCACCGGTATGTCTGGCATCCGTTCACCCAGATGCAGGACTGGTTGCGCACCGAACCCATCGTCTTGGTCGAAGGAAAGGGGGCCGTGTTGCGCGACGTGCAGGGACGGGAGTACCTCGACGCCAACGCCTCCATCTGGACCAACCTGCACGGACATCGCCATCCCCGCATCGACGCGGCAATCCGACGCCAGCTCGATCGGGTGGCGCACACCTCGGCCCTGGGGCTGGCCAGCGGTCCTGCGTCCGAGCTGGCTGAACGGCTGGTCCGACTGGCCCGGGGGCCCAAGGGTCAGCCCCGGCTCGACAAGGTCTTCTATTCCGATGACGGCTCCACGGCGGTCGAGGCCGCCCTCAAGTTGGCCGCCGAGCACACCCGCCGCAGCGGTCTCGTCCGCAAGCCGCGCTTCCTGTCGGTGAAGGGCGCCTACCACGGCGACACGATCGGAGCGGTCAGCGTCGGTCAGATCGATCTGTTCCACCGGACCTGGTCGCCGCTCCTGTTCCCTACCGAGTCGGTCCCGGCTCCGGGATGCTACCGATGTCCCTTCAATCGGGCCCGACCCGAGCGCGCCGACGCCCGGACCTATCGGAGCTGCCAATGGGAATGCGTTTCCGGCGTGCAGCAGTCCTTCGATCGGGCTCGGGCCCAGGGGAAGCCGTTCTCGGGCCTGATCGTCGAGCCGCGGATGCAGGGCGCGGCGGGGATGATCGCCCACCCCGAGGGCTGGCTGAGGCGGGTGACCGAAATCGCCCGCGGCCATGGGACCCTGCTGATCGCCGACGAGGTGATGACCGGTTTCGGACGCACCGGCGTGGGCACCCGATCCGGGGATCGGTTCCATGCCTTCGCCTCGCAGCACGAGGGAGTGGTGCCGGACTTCCTGGCCCTGGCCAAGGGCCTGACCGGGGGGTATCTGCCGATGGCCGCCACCCTGACCACGCGGGCCGTCTTCGATTCGTTTCTCGGGGAGTACTCCGACTTACGCACGTTTTTCCACGGCCACAGCTACGCGGGCAACGCCCTCGGGGCCGCCGCGTCGCTGGCCAGCGTGGCCTTGCTCTCGGAGCCGGCCGGGGTGCGCCGCCGCCGCGCCTTGGAGGCGGCGTTCGAGGCCGAACTCCAGAGTCTCTGGCACCATCCGAACGTGGGCGACGTGCGCCGGGTCGGGCTGGTCGCCGGGATTGAACTGGTCCGCGACTGGCACCGGCGGACCCCATTCCGGCTCGAAGAACGTGCGGGCATCCGCGTCTGCGAGGCGATGGCCCGCCGCGGAGTCCTCACGCGACCCATCGGCAGTGTCATCGCTTTGATGCCGCCGTATTGCACGACGCGGACCCAATTGCGCCGGATTGTCTCCGCCTTGGCCGAGTCGCTGGAGGAGGTGTTCCCGCCGGCGGCCCTGGCCACTCCGGGCTCTTGACGCAGCCGACCTTTTGCAACGGACTCTCGGGGGCGATCCCGCTTCGGAGCCCCGCCTCCGACCCGTCCCGACCATGAACTTCGCCGACCTGCGCTTTTGGGAATGCCTGCTGGCCGCCCTGTTGTTGGCCGCGGGCATCCGCTGGGCGTTCGGTGGCACGGCGGCGGTCCGCGATGGGCGTTTCGACCGGTGGTTCCTGCTGGTCCTGGGGTTGGTCCTGCTGGGCTTGGTCAGTTGGCTGACCTTCGTCATCCACCTGGGCGTGGCGGTCTTCACCTTCCTGTGCGTCGGTTGGGGATCCCGCAGGCCGGCTTCGCAGGGCCGATGGATCCTGGCGGCGGTGGTGCCGCTGCAACTGCTACCGCTCCTCTACTACAAATATGCCGACTTCTTATGGCGCGACGTCTGGGGCGGATCGGGTTCGTGGACCGGTTCGGTGGCGATCCCGGCCGGCATCTCGTTCTACACCTTCCAGTTGGTGGGCTTCGCCGTCGACACGTTGATCCGGCGGGAACCGGTGCCCCGATGGTTCGACTTCCTCAACTTCGCCGGATTCTTCCCGCAGATCGTGGCGGGTCCCATCGAGCGTCGCGATGCCCTGTTGCCCCAGATCGAGGGCTTCCGTCTCCGCTGGTCGGCCCGGGACATCGATGCCGGTTTCCGATGGATGGCGCTGGGGCTCTTCTTCAAATGCGCCCTGGCCGACAACCTGGCCACCCACTTCCAGCGCGGACCCTCGACCAACGCCTACCAGATCTGGCTGGCCAACCTGCTCTTCGGACTGCGGATCTACTACGACTTCGCCGGCTACAGCCTGATCGCCGTGGGCATCTCCCGATGCCTGGGGATCCGGCTGTCACTCAACTTCCTTAGCCCCTACTGCGCCGTCGGGCCGGCGGAGTTCTGGCGTCGATGGCATGTGACCCTCAGCCAATGGTTCCGGGACTACATTTATGTGCCCCTCGGCGGCGGACGCGGCCGGGGCTGGGCGTTCAACGTGGCGGTGGTGTTTCTGGTCTCGGGCATCTGGCACGGGGCGGGGTGGAACTTCGTGCTCTGGGGTGGGCTGCATGCCCTCTGGTTGATCGCGGCTCGGCTCACTGCTCGGGTGAGCATCCCGGCGCCCCTCGGGTGGTTGGGCACCATGGTCATCGCCGCGTTTTCCTGGCTCTTCTTCTACGAGACCAGTCCGTCGATCCTGGGGGCCAAGTTGGCGACATTGGCGCATCCCGCGGCCTACGGACCGGCCGCGTTGGCGGCGCTCAAGGCCTCCTTCACGGCGGGAGACCTGGTGACCCTGGGAGGGACCCTCGGCCTGTGCGGGTTGACCCTCCTGGCCGAGTGGCGTTCGCTGGCCGGCGGTGGCGAGCCCTATTCGCTCCTGGTCCGTCCGTGGGTACTGGGGGTGTTGGTGGTGCTGACCGTGTGGCTGGCGCCGGGAGACCAGAATGACTTCATCTACTTCG
>CAIOKD010000312.1 GCA_903858835.1 uncultured Verrucomicrobiota bacterium | reverse complement strand
ATTGACCCGATCCACATTTCAGTGACCTTTACCGGGCACCGTCCCCCGGGATTGTACACGCCCGCGATCCAATTCGTTCGCTCGGCGGGAAGCCCCGCACCGGTCGGTCTGATGATGAACGTTTCTCTGGAACGGTGGATTTCCGCGGCGGCGGGACTGGTCGGCCTCCTGCTGGTCGGATCGTCACGGGCCATCGAACTCCCTGCCCGCGTCAGTGCGGCCCCGGTCGTCACTCGGCCCAAGGCGCTGCCCGTGAGTGCCGGCCGGGATCTGCCTCCTCAAGTTCGTGTGCGCCTCGACGCGCCCGACCTGTCCGTGGTCCGGGCCGAGGATGCTCTCGAATCCCGCCGAAACGCCAAAGGACGAGCCCGGGTGGGCATCCGCCGCCGGTTACCCGAGCCGGTCCGACTGATCGGAGCCAAGGCCTCCTGGACCCTCCAGCCTGACGGAACCCGCGTCTGGAGCGCCCGCCTGGAATCCGACGGGGCCGAAGGGTTGCGGATCCACTTGGAATCCCTCCAACTGCCGGAGGGGTCCGAACTGCGAGTGTTCAATCCCGATGATCCCTCCGAGGTCGTTGGCCCGTTCGATGCGGCAACCCTGGAGGGCCGCGTCGATTTCTGGACGCCCAGCCTCTTCGCCGCTGCGGCCATCCTTGAATGCCGGGTGCCTGCCGGAGTCCGATCAGCCTCGTTCCGAATCACCGAACTTACCCACCGCTATGTCCCCCTCGGCGGCGAGTCCAACGCGCGGGCAGGCACCTCCAACGCCGAGCCCAAGACCGCCGCGGCCTGCGAAATCGACGTCAGTTGCGAATCGGACTGGGCCATGACCTCGCGCGCGGTGGCAGGCATCGGCTCCGTCGGCGTGGTCGGAGAAATTTTCTGCACCGGATGCCTGCTCAACGATCTCAACGAGGCGCCCAAGACCGATTACTTCCTGACGGCCGCCCACTGCATCACCAGCCAATCCGAGGCCGACACCACCGAGTTCTACTGGAACTATCAGACGACCACCTGCAAGGGCGCGGCGCCCAACCCGGCCACCGTGCCGCGGACGGTCGGAGGCGCGAGCATCCTTTCAACCAGGAGCCGCGCCAGCGGCAACGACCACTGTTTCCTGCAGCTGCGCGGCACGATTCCAGGTGGGGTCACCTACGCCGGTTGGAACACCGACCCGCCGGCCTCGGGCGAGGCGCTGACGGGCATCCATCACCCGCAGGGCGATTACAAGCGGATCAGTTTCGGCGTGAATCAGGGCGAGAATGCCAACTACCGCATCGTGCGTTGGACCCGCGGCGTGACCGAGGTCGGCAGTTCGGGCTCACCCCTCTTCAACGCCCGCCAGCAGGTGGTCGGGCAGTTGTTCGGCGGCGATTCCGATTGCTCCAACCTTGATCCTTCGCAGCAGATCGACGAGTACGGCCGGTTCAATGTGACCTTCCCGACCGTCCGGCGTTGGCTGCTCAACGAGGCGGTCGTCATACCGCCCAATGATGCCTTCACGGCAGCCGCGGTGCTGGCCGGGGGTGAGGGATCCGTCACCGGCAGCACCGTGAATGCCTCCCGCGAAGGCGGCGAACCGGACCATGGGCAGGGTGGCGGGCGCAATTCAGTCTGGTACCGATGGACGGCGCCCGTGTCCGGGGTCGTGACCTTCGAAACGGTGGGCAGCGATTTCGACACCGCCCTCGGGGTATACCAGGGAGACGCGGTGAATGCTGTGATCCGAGTGGCGGGAAACGATGATCTTGAATTGGGCCAGACGGCCAGTCGTGTAGGATTTCAGGCCACCGCGGGAGCTCTTTATCGCATCGCTGTGGATGGCCACGACGGGGCTCAGGGGACTGTTCGGTTGGCTTGGAGCCCTGGGGGAGCCGCCTCGCCCCCGCTGAACGACCTGTTCACGAACGCGGCCACCGCCGTGGGATTCGGCGGAGTCTATCACGCGTCCAACCGGGGCTACACCCGCGAAGCCCTGGAGCCCGCCCATGCCGGGGGCACCGGCGCGCGCTCGGCCTGGTGGCGATGGACCGCCCCCATATCGGCACCGACGGTCATCAACACCGTGGACAGCGACTTCGACACCCTGCTGGCGGTGTACGACGGCGATTCCTTATCGAAGTTGTGGCGGATCGCCGAGAACGACGATATCGACACCGCCTTCGACAACATCCAGAGCGAGGTCACCTTCAATGCCGTGGCCGGGGTCACCTACCGGATCGCGGTGGATGGGTTTAGCGATGGCATCGTCCAAGAAGAGGGATCGATCCGGCTCGACATCTCTCAAAAGGGCGGCCAATCCGGGCAGAACAACCTCTTCGCCAATGCCACGCTCCTGACGGGATCGAAGGGTCAGGTCTTGGGCAACAACCTGAAGTTCAGCCGCGAGACCGGGGAACCCTCCCACGGCGGCGTCCGAGCCAACCGGTCGGCATGGTGGCGGTGGACCGCCCCGGAGGACGGCACTGTGCGTTTCGAGACCACCGGCTCGGCCTTCGATACGCTGCTGGCGGTTTACACTGGAGACGCGGTCGACGCCCTCAAACTCGTGGCGGAGAACGACGACATCATCTCGGGCGACGTCTGGCAGAGCCGCCTGGAATTCGAGGCCGTGAAGGGGATCACCTACCGGATCGCTGTCGATGGCTTCTATGACGCTGGACCGCCGGTGATCCAGGATGATGGCAACATCCGCCTGGCTTGGGTACAGCAGGTGACCCAGCAACCCATGACGCCCTTCGCCCTCACCCCCTCTCGGGCGGTCGACGGACGATTCGAGGTCCGACTCGCGTCCAAGTCCGGCATCCGGTATGCGCTGGAACGGACCCGCGACCTGGGGGGCTCCGTACCGCAGTGGACGCGCATCGTGACCACCGACGGCAACGGCTCCGACCTGGTCCTCGCCGACGATGAACTCCCGGGCCCTGATGCCGCCTACTTCCGGGTGGTGACCGTGCCGTGAAGCCGATAGGTTGCGATCGGTGAACCCGGAAACCTCCCCATCGACAGGGTCGCCCGATGCGACCCCGTTCCGCCTGCTGCTGCAGGTCAACGGGCTTTCCTTGCTCCGGAAGGCGCTGGCCATCCGGCAGCGGTCGCGACTGTGGGCCGGGGTGATCGGCGTCTTCCTGGTCGGCTATGCGGTGATGGCCTACCTGCTCTTCTTCCAGGGGTTGAGCTTCCTCAACCGATTTCCAGGGCTGGGTGGCCTGCTGGTCGAACGTCTGCTCTTCCTGCTCTTCGCCTGCCTGTTCGCGCTGCTGCTGCTCAGCAATCTGGTGATCAGCTATTCCAACTTCTTCCGCAACCGGGAGGCAGACTTCCTGCTGCCCTTGCCCATTGCCCCGGAGACGATCTTCCGGTGGAAATTCATCGAGTCGGTGATGCTGGCCTCCTGGGCCTTCCTGTTCCTGATCGCTCCGCTGCTGCTGGCCTACGGCCGTGTCCACCGGGTGGATTGGCATTTCTATCCGATGATCGGGTTCCTCGTGGCGCTGTTCATCGTGCTGCCCGGGGTGGGCGGTGCGTGGTTCGCGCTGTTGCTGGCCAGGTATCTCGACCGACGCCTATTCCAGGCGGTGCTGCTCGGAGGGCTCGCCCTGCTCGTGGGGTTCTTCTTCTCGCGCACGCAGCCCACGACGGTGACGGAAGAGATGCTCCTGGAAAGCCGGGTGCTGGTGGTGATCGACCGGTTGCTCGAGAACACCCGCCTCGTGCAATTCCCGTTCCTTCCGAGCTACTGGCTCGGCTCGGCCGTCCAGCAATGGATGGAGGGCGCCTTCCGGGGTGCCGTGTTCTACGGGGCCGTGCTCCTGAGCCACACGCTCTTCTTCGGACTGCTGGCCATAACCCGATTCGGTTCGGTGCTGTACGAGGCCATGAGCTGCGTGCGCAGCCGAGGGTCGATCCTGGGGAACTGGGTCGGCGCACTGGGTTTGCGACGAACGGGTTCGCTCACCCCTGCGGCCACCCGGAGCCTCCTGGAGCGGTGCGTGGAGGCCATCCCGGGCCTACCCCTCGACGTGGGATCGATCTTGGTGAAGGACATCCGCGTCTTCTGGCGCGACACCACTCAATGGGGACAGACTCTGATGCTCTTCGGTCTCTTGACGGTGTACCTGATGAACCTGCGGCATTTCACCCGCCAGTCGGATTCGGCCTTCTGGGTTTCTCTCACGAGCTTCCTGAACCTGGGCGCCTGCTCATTGAACCTCGCCACCCTCACGACCCGGTTCGTATTTCCGCAATTCTCCCTCGAGGGACGGAGGGTTTGGTTGATGGGATTGGCACCGCTGGGCTTGTCGCGGGTGGTCTGGTGGAAGTTCCTCACGGCCTCGGTGCTCACGGGCGTCCTGACCCTGGGCCTGACGCTGTTGAGCTGCGGGATGCTCCACCTCGACGCCGCACATACCATGTTCTTCTCGGTCGCGATCACGGTGATGACCCTGGTGCTCAACGCCCTTTCGGTGGGCCTGGGCACGCTCTACCCCAACTTCTCCGAGACCAACCCGGGCAAGATCGTCAGCGGATTCGGAGGCACCTTCTGCCTGGTGCTCAGCTTCGTGTACATCCTCGGCTCGGTGCTGCTCCTGGCGTTGGGCAATCCCTGGGGCTGGCATGGCGAGGATCCGCAGGCCTGGCGTCTGTTGCCCACCGCGGCTGCCTTCGCTTTGGGATCCCTGCTGATTGGTGGGATCCCGCTGCGTCTGGCTCTTCGGCGCGCCTCCACGATGGAGCTCTGAGTCCGGTAGGCCCATGGTCCGCCGTTCCTCGACACGCGCCGAAAACGAACACCGGTTGACCGGAGTCGAAACTTGACCCTGGGTTCGGGCACGTGGTTCCCTTTCCTCACCAGCGGAGAGGTGGCCGAGTGGCTGAAGGCGCTGGTTTGCTAAACCGGTTTACGGTCAAAAGCCGTAACGGGGGTTCGAATCCCCCCCTCTCCGCCACGTTTTCTTCCCCACACGCCGTTTCACTCTCCGGGCCACGGATTGACACCCCACCCTCGGTCGGATTTCCTACCAGAACTTCCTTCCCAGGGACGTCACACCAGGTCCCGATCCATCGGGCGAACCCGACATCACTGGAGACCATTGCCCATGTTGATGCCGCCCGGCCCGGTGGTGTCATCGGTGGGGAACCAGAAACGCTTCTTCTTCTCGGCGGCGATGCTCTGAACTTGGTTCATCCGCTCCACATGTCCATCGGACATCACGTAATGCCCACGCTTGTTGTGGCGGATCGTCAGCGTGTGGCTGCCAAAGGTCGGACCGGCCTGGCCCGAGTAGTCGTCCTTCGCCATCACCGCCTCCATCAGGAACATGGTCTCGGCCGGGGCCTTGAACGTGCTGGTCTCCTCCTCATGGCAGAGCCCGCAGTTCATGGCGTAGCTGTAGTCGCGCTTGCCCTTCCGTCCCGGAGGGCCGCCCACCGACGGCACAGTGATCTTCTTGTTGGAGGCGAGGTCGCGCTGGTCTGTGGGGCAGAGATAGACCCCCTTGGCCCCCACATAGGGATAGAGCTTTCCGGTGGTGAGATCCCCCACTTTCACGTAGAGCCAGTTACGGAACGAGGGCATGTGCCCGCGGTTGTCGGGAATGTACAACTGGCCCGCGAGGCCCATCTGGCGGCCATTGGAAAAGCACACCACACCCCGGGCGGATTCCTGACTGCGGGCCATGGCCGGCAGGAGCAACCCGGCCAAGATGGCGATGATGGCGATGACCACCAGCAACTCGATTAGAGTGAAAGCAGCGCCGATTTGGCGGCCAGGAGGGTGATCGGGGGAGATCATCGCGTGTGGGAACTGGAGTCGTTGCTATCTCCCAGAGGTAGCTTCCGCAAGTAGGATCGGAACGAAAGGCGCAGTTTCCCTCGAAATCCGAACCGCTGTTGCCACGAATGGAGCGACCGAACTCAGCCGGCTCTCAGTGGGCAACCCCCCAACGCAGGATTCCTCCACCGGCAGAGAGCGCGATGACGGCAAGGCTGGGCCACCGAGCCCATCGGATCAGCGCGAAGGCGACCAGCAGGGCTCCGAAGGCGGGCCAGTCGAAGCCCCCGCCCGAGGCGTGCACCGCGGAGCGCCCCAACTCCCAGGCCAAATGCAGGATCATGCCGATCACCCCCGCCGAAACCACCCCCACCCATCGTTCCCATCGGGGCCAGCCCTGCAATCGCTCGACCCATGGGGCGCCTACGAAGATCCACACGAAACTCGGAAAGAACGTGGTCCAAAATGTCATCCCTGCCCCGAGCACTCCGGCCCACTCCGGGGACAGGCTGTCCGGGCGATGCCAGGCCGCCAGGAATCCCACGAATTGGAGCACCAGGATCAACGGGCCCGGCGTGGTCTCGGCCAGCGCCATTCCGGCCATCATCTCGCTGCTGGAGATCCATTGGAACCGCTCGACCGCCTGTTGGGCCACATAGGGCAGCACGGCATAGGCTCCGCCGAAGGTCATCACCGACGCTCCGCTGAAGAAGACCCCCTCGCGAACCAGGATGTGACCGCCGCCGAGCCACCACGCGGCCAGTCCGACCGGCAACCACCAGAGGGCCAGGCATACCACCAGGATCCGGGCCGAACGTTTCCAGTCGGGAAGAGATTCGCGCGGAAGTGCGGCCGCGCCGCCACCCGCATTTGTGTTAGGGCCAGCCGATGCTGCCGACGCGGGCGAAGGTTCTGGGCCCGCAGTCGACGGAAGGATTCCCGGCCAGAGGGCGCCCACGGCGAATACCGCCAGCAGGAGTGCGGGAAACGGCAGGCCGCACCCCAGGCCCAGCCCGGTCCCGGCCGCCATCAGCCACAACCGGCGATGGCGCAGCCAACGGGTGACGAGCCGGGCCAGCGCCACGCAGACCAGGGCCACCACCGCAGGCTGGACCCCGCGCAGCGCGGCGTTGACCCAGGGCAGCGATCCCCAAAGGGCATGGCCCCAACTGAGGACCAGCAATAGCAGCGCTGCCGGCAGCACGAACAATCCCCCCGCGATGATGCCGCCCCGGGTGCCATGCAGCCACCATCCGAGATACGTCGCCAATTGCTGAGCCTCCGGTCCCGGCAACAGAATGCAGAAGTGCAGTGCGTGCTGGAACCGGCGCTCATCCACCCAGCGCCGGCGCTCCACCAGTTCCTCGTGCATCAGGGCGATCTGTGCCGCAGGACCACCGAAACTGAGGCAACCGATCTTGAGCCAAAGCCGACAGGCTTCGCGGAACGTCGGAGGCGCCTGCAAGGGCCCGGTCTCTTGCGACTCCTGGAATTCCCGGGCGGCCATCGACGCCGTGGGCTTGGCGCTGGACTCGGGCGACCTCATTCCACCCGCCCCGGCTCTCGCACCCCGGAACCCACGCGCTTCAACCGCTGATCGCCGAGTTCCTCGCGGGCTTCCTCGGCCAGCGCAGTCAGCCGGGCCACCACCTCCGGATGCTGCTCGATCACATTGCTACGTTCGGCCGGATCCTGCCGAAGGTTGTAGAGCTCGGTGCCCACGGCCAGCCGTTGATACGGGGCCGGAAGGCCCTGGGTGCCGCCGGGCTTGCCCGCCAGCGTCTGCGAGGTGTGCGGGAAGAAGAGCTTCCAATCGCCGCTCCGTACGGCCAGCAGGTCCCCCTGGTTGTAGTAGATGTAGTAGGCCCGGTGCGGATGGGTGGTGACGCGGTCGCCGCGCAGGATGGGCCAGACGTCGAGTCCGTCGATCTTGCGCGGAGGCAGGTCCGCCCCGGCCAACCGCGCCACGGTGGGCAGCAGGTCGATGGTCATCAGCGGTGTGTCGTTGGTGCGAGCCTTGGGAATGTGTCCCGGCCAGCGCATCACGCAGGGTACGCGAATGCCGCCTTCGAAGCTGGTCCCCTTCCCCTCGCGGAACGGACCCGCGCTTCCGCCATGCTCGCCATAGCTCAGCCAGGGACCGTTGTCAGACGTGAAGATCACGAGGGTGTTGTCTTCCAACCGGTGCCGCTTCAGCGCCTGCATCACTTCGCCCACCGACCAATCGATCTCCTCGATCACATCGCCATAGAGCCCCTGTCGCGAGCGGCCGGAAAACCGACTGCTGGCGAAAATCGGCACGTGCGGCATGGAATGGGCGAGATACAGGAAAAATGGAGACCGTGAGTTCCGCTCGATGAACGACACGGCCCGCTCGGTGTAGCGGCGGGTCAGTTGTGATTGGTCGGGCATCTCCTCGATCACGCGGTCGCCCTCGATCAGCGGCAGTGGCGGATAGGTGCCCTTGGCCGCACTCGGGTGGTTCGGCCACATGTCGTTGGAATACGGCAGCCCGAAATACTCATCGAAGCCCTGTCGCGTGGGCAGGAACTCCTTCGGCCGCCCCAAATGCCACTTGCCGAACATCGCTGTGGCATAACCCCGCGGCTTGAGCACCTCAGCCAGGGTCGTCTCGGCGGGATGGAGCCCGATCTTCTGCTTCGGCCCCAACGCCCCGTGGATGCCCACGCGATTGGCGTAGCACCCCGTGAGCAGGGCCGCCCGCGACGCCGAGCACACCGCCTGGGCCACGTAGAACGACGTGAATCGGGTTCCCTGCTTGGCCAATCGATCGATGTTCGGCGTGCGGATCTTCGTCGCCCCGAAGCACCCGAGATCGCCCCAACCCAGGTCATCGCAATAGATCAGCACCACATTCGGCGGCCGCTGCTCGGCTCCCAACGACCGATCCGCCCAACACCCGGCCAGCACCAGCACCGCCCAGACGGCACGCAACCGAAACCCCAAGGACCACGATCGGGAATTCATCCCCTCACCCTCCCGAATCCCCGAGTCCAAGGAAAGCGGCAAGGAGGGTGGACGTTCACCCCATGATCCCAGGGTTCCATTCGACGGATCGGGGTTTTATGGCGATGATGGGGTTTCGCTCATTCCATGAAGCCCACGTCCATCGAAGTCCTCGCCACGGTGCTGTTCGCCCTGGCGGTGTTGCACACCTTCTGTGTCAAACGGTTCGCGGCCTGGGCTCATCATCAACCCAAGGGGTCCGTCCAGGAGACGTTGTTGCACTTCCTCGCCGAGACCGAGGTGGTGTTCGGGTTCTGGGCGGCACTGCTGTTCTTCGGGATCGCCGCCCTGGAGCGGTCGGTCGACAAGGCGGTCCATTATATCGATGGACTCAACTTCACTGAGCCCAAGTTCGTGTTCGTGGTGATGGTGATGGCCGCGACCCGGCCGGTGGTCCGTTTGGCCGAATCGATGATCCTCTGGGTGGCTCGACTGATCCCGCTGAGTGAGGGCATGTCCTTCTACGTGGCGGCTCTATCCTTCGGGACGCTGCTCGGGTCGTTCATCACCGAACCTGCGGCAATGACCCTGTTGGCCATCCTGCTGAAGCAACGCTACTTCGATCGAGGCATCAGCCCGCGCTTGGCCTACGCCACGCTGGGACTGCTCTTCGTCAACATCTCCATTGGTGGCACCCTCACCCACTTCGCCGCACCTCCGGTGCTGATGGTGGCCTCGAAATGGCAGTGGAACACCGCCTACCTGTTCAGCCATTTCGGATGGCGGGCGGCCGCCGCCTGCCTCACCTCCACGATCCTGGTGGTCGCGGTCTTCCGCAAAGAACTCGGCCGCGTGCCCACGATGGGCCGGGGCGGCGATCGGATCCCGACCTGGCTGACCGCGACGCACCTGGCGCTGCTCGGATGCGTGGTGGCTTTCGCGCATCATCCGGATCTGTTCTTCGGAGTGTTCATGATCTTCCTGGGCATCGTGTACGCCACGCTGCGCCACCAGGATGGCCTGAAGTTCAGGGAAGGGCTGCTGGTCGGGTTCTTCCTCGCCGGACTGGTGACGCTGGGTTCCCTGCAGTCGTGGTGGCTCAAGCCGCTGATCACCGGGATGAGTGGCGGGGCCCTGTACTTCGGGGCCACTGCCCTGACGGCCATCACCGACAATGCGGCGCTCACCTATCTGGGGTCGCTGGTGGAAGGCATCAGCGAACCGCTGAAGTACGCGCTGGTGGCCGGCGCGGTGACCGGCGGCGGCCTGACGGTGATCGCCAATGCCCCCAACCCGGCCGGTGCCGGTATCCTTCAGAACTCCGAGGCGTTCAAGGCCACTGGGATCAGCCCCGTCGGCCTGCTGCTCGGGGCCCTGCCCCCGACCCTGGTCGCCATCGTGTTCTTCTGGTTGGTGTCCTGAGAGACTCCGGAAACCGGATCGTCTCCTGCTTTCAGCGCGGTTGCCAGGGCTGCACCCAGGCGGCTGCGGTCTCCCCCTTGCGGTAGGGGTTGGCGATTTTCTTCGACGAGGTGATCACCGCGCGCACGTAAAGTTCATCGCCCCGGGCGGTGTACTGGGCCCGGGTTCCGACCACCACGGCGAGCGTTTCGCCGATCTGATCACTGTAGCGCTGGGTCGCACGCACCGGCTCGCCTTTGGCGGAGAGCACGGGTGAGCGGGTAGCATCGAAGCCCTTGCGGGTGCCGATGAAGCGGATCGTGTAGGTGACCCCGGGTTCGGTTGCCACCTCGATCGACATCGTGTTGCCCGACCGCTCGACGCGACGCAGCGACACCCCGCTGCTGGCATAGAAATCGCCGGCTTCCATGGCGGTGACCAGCGCAGCGGCATCCAAACTCTCGGATCGCACCATGACCCAGCCCCGACCGTTGTTGCTCTTGCCCACACCATGGCTGTGGTAGTGATGGGAATCGTCGACGGCCAATCCGTACATCGGAGGCAGGTCCAGATGGGCGATCCTCCAGGCCAACACGATGTCCCACATCCGCTCCATGCCGGCATGGGTGGTGTCGCCCTCGTTGTGCACCGAGGGATGGCCGTTGTAGACCTCGAAGAACCGCTCGCCCTTCACCTGCATCAGGTCCTCAGCGGTGATGCCCCATCCGAAATTGGGATGGTTGATGTGCGGGAACATCGGTTGGCCGGTCTTGCGGCGCTGTTCCAGCACGGAATCCACGCCGCGTTGCATTACATCGAGCACGTTGCTGCCGCCGGGTGAGGAGATCTTTTTGCGCAGGTTGGTGGCGTTGATGTGCACCGGGAACGACAGGTAGCCGCTGGTGATCTCTTCGGACGGCACCATCAGGAAGCGCCCCGGCTCCTCGAGCAGGCCGCGGAATTCCTCCAGCGTCTTGAGCCGGTATTGGTTGGTGCCCTGACGATCGCGCCTCACCAGCCAGTCGGGCCCGAAGCGCTGACGGTTCTTCTCGAGGGCCTCCGGGAAGTGATTCTTCTTGGACTCCGTCACCCATTGCTCGCCCTCGAGCATGCGGTTGTGGTCCGACATCGCCAGAAAGTGGTACCCATGGTCCTTGTACCACGCGGCGATGGACTCGGGGAAATCGTCGCCATCGCTCCAGAGGGAATGCGTGTGCAGGTTGCCCTTCCACCAGCGGGGTTCCGCCGCCTGTCCCTCCGGACAGAGCGCGCGGGTTCCCATGGCGGTTGCCACCAGGAACAGTAAGGCGGCCCAGCGCGCCAAGGCGCCAAGGAATCGGAAAGGAAGCATGGACCCAGACTGGCGAGGCCGCGGATCGCCGGGCAAGCGGGTTTTGGAACGTCGCTCCAGGAGGTCGGTTTTCGTTGGGAAGAATCCATGGGCATGGCACCCTTTTCGCGACTTCCCAAGGCTCCTTTTCAAGGCCTTGGGCATTCCGGAATCGAGCATGACGCAATCCTCACCAGGGCTTCGGGTGGGCATCATCGGCACCGGCCTCAT
>CAIOKD010000311.1 GCA_903858835.1 uncultured Verrucomicrobiota bacterium | reverse complement strand
TGGATCTTCGATTTGAGGAGATGGACCAGCATGTGGGCTTTGGCGGGGGGCCGAGGGCACCGCCGACGCGACGCCGGACCTGCACGAACCAAGTCGTTCGTTGACCCGCAAATTGTCGAGGCACTATAAGCCGGAGGTCACCGCACTCAACTCCCGGTTTCAAACCTCACATCCCAAAGTCATGAGCAGAAAAATTAGATACGGCATGGTCGGCGGCGGTCGGGGCGCATTCATCGGCGCCGTCCACCGCATCGCTGCCAACATGGACGGGCAGATCGAACTGGTCTGCGGCGCCTTCTCGTCCGACCCGGAGAAGTCCAAGGCCTCCGGAGCCGACCTCTTCCTGCCCTCGAACCGGTGCTACGGCAGCTTCGCGGAGATGATCCAGGCCGAGGCGGCGCTGCCGGCCGACCAGCGGATGGACTTCATCTCGATCGTCACGCCGAACCACGTCCACTTCCCGCCCGCCAAGATGGCCCTCGAGCACGGGTTCCACGTGCTGAGCGACAAGCCCGCGACCTTCGACCTCGCCGAGGCCAAGACCCTCCAGGCCCTGGTCAAGAAGTCCGGCCTGCTCTACGGGCTCACCCACAACTACACCGGGTATCCGCTCATCAAGGAGGCCCGCGACCTCGTGCACAGCGGCAAGCTGGGCAAGATCCGCAAGGTGGTCGTGGAGTACCCGCAGGGCTGGCTCGCCACACGGATCGAGGCCTCCGGACAGAAACAGGCCTCCTGGCGCACCGATCCCAAGCGCAGCGGCGCGGCGGGCTGCATCGGGGACATCGGCACGCACGCCGAGAACCTCGCCGAGTACGTCACCGGGCTGCAGATCAGCGAGCTGGCGGCCGACATCACCGCGTTCGTGAAGGGGCGGAAGCTCGATGACGACGGCAACGTCCTGCTCCGCTTCAAGGGCGGCGCCAAGGGCGTGCTGCACGCGTCGCAGATCTCGGTCGGCGAGGAGAACAACCTCAACCTCCGTGTCTACGGCGAGCTGGGCGGCCTCGAGTGGCACCAGCGCGAGCCGAACACGATGCTCGTGAAGTGGCCGGACCAGCCGATGCAGGTCTATCGCACCGCCAACGGCTATCTCGGCGCCGCCGCCAAGGCCGCGGGCCGCACCCCGCCGGCCCACCCCGAGGGCTACCTCGAGGCCTTCGCCAACATCTACCGCAACTTCGCCGGCGCCGTCCGCGCCCGGGTCGAGGGACGCAAGCTCGCCAAGGACGACCTCGCCCTGGACTTCCCGACCATCCAGGACGGTGTCCGCGGCATGGCGTTCATCGAGGCCGTCGTGGCGTCCTCCAAGAAGAACGCCGCCTGGACGAAGCTCGCGGTCTGATTCCCTGCAGGTCACAGAGGGCACGGGCGACCCCCGTGCCCTTTTTCATTCCCTGACGGCATTGGTCCACCGTGGACGCGGGATGGAGTGCTTCCGCCGCGCAGTTGCCAGACGCCGTGGATCGGGGATCGGTGCGGACGGGCGAAGAGCTTGCCAAGGCTCCTTCACGCAGCACCCTCGTGCCTTCCGGAATGAGTCTCCTCGTCGTCCAAGGCCCACAGATCTCCCCCGACGCCGGCCCCGAACTGCTCCGCCTCAGCGGCGCGACGTCGGTCGTCCAACCGCGCCCCGGCGTGCTGCATCTCGAGGCGCCCAAGACTCGGGAGGGGATCGCCGAGGCCTGTCAGCGGCTGGGGCTCGACTTCGCGTTCCTCGACCGCATCCGACGCCTCTCGGAGTTCCGCCTCCTGGCCTTCGACATGGACTCGACGCTGATCACGATCGAGTGCATCGACGAGATCGCGGACTTCGCCGGGGTGAAACCCCAGGTGGCCGCCGTCACGGAGGCGGCGATGCGTGGGGAACTGGATTTCCCATCGGCGCTGCGCCGGCGGGTCGCCCTGCTCAAGGGGCTTCCCGAGGACACCCTGCGTCGGGTCTTCGAGGAGCGGCTGAGGTTGTCGCCGGGTGCCAAGACCCTGCTGGAGACGGCCCAGCGGGCAGGCCTGAAGACACTGCTGGTCTCCGGCGGGTTCACCTATTTCGTCGAACGTCTCGGACGCGAACTCGGGATCGACCACACCCATGCGAACCAGTTGGAGTTCGAC
>CAIOKD010000310.1 GCA_903858835.1 uncultured Verrucomicrobiota bacterium | reverse complement strand
GGGCCTCGGCCTGGAGCGACGCGATACGGGATCGGGCCGCACGGACCGACGGACTGGCATTCGTCGCCAGTGACAGACTCTCGATCCATCGGCGGACAAGCGCCACGCCCGCCTCGTCGACGCGGCGCGAGCCCTGGATGGGCATCCGTCCCGACCCCTCGGTGGCGATGCGGTAGAGCAGCACCGAACGCCACGGGTCGCCCGGGGCCAGGATGCGGGCCTCGGGCATCCCGAAGTGCCCGCGGGCGGGCGCCACGTCGAGCAATCGGCTGTCGGCCAGGGGGCGGTCGTGGTTCAGGAACAACGACACGGCCCCGCCGGCGCCCCACCGATGGCAATGGGCGCAATTGGCATGCAACCAGGAGCGTGCGCGCGACTCGAGGTCGGCGGTCTCATCGGACGGCGATCGCAGGCGCGCGACTCCACCCAGGTCGTCATGGATCTCCAGCACTCCCAGCGCCGCGAGGCGACCGGCCTCGCCCGGGCCGTTCCTGCCCAGCAATTGCTCGAAATTGAAGGCCAGTGGCGGACCGGACCACGGATTGTGGCAACGGAGGCACTCGGCGCGCGAGGCGAAGCGCCACGATTCGGTGCGAAGACCACCGGGTTCGCGGGCATCGCGCAGGGTCCACTCATGGACGGCCCCGCCGGCCGGCACCAACTCGGCGTCGGTCCCCGCGTCGTTCCACCGGTAGCTGTAGGCCTGCCAACCCTCGGCGCTCTGATGCAGGAGCTGGGTCTCCATGGGGCGCGCCGAATCCGGCCGACCAGCCTCGCGTTCCAGGCTCAGGGTCTTCACCAGCACCGAATCGTTGGGAAAATCCCAGCGCCGCTCATGGGATTCGCGGCCGACCTTGGTCTTCACGACACCCTGCCCCGGGATGGCCACCCACCGGCGGGCGCGCGCATGGTCGGACCACATCGGGGCGGTGACGCTGTATTCGACGACCCCGGGCGCAGGCACCTGCCGGGTCACGTCGGCAAAGAGGCCGGTCTCGGAGAGGCGTCGAGGAAAGCCGGCGGCGGTCGCAGCCCCCTTGCGGGAGCCCAGGCGATAGATGCCCGCCTCGGGACGATAATCCATCAACAGCAACCCGCCGGCCGGATCGCGGGCGAAGGCGATGATCTTCAGCGGCGTGTCGCACAGTTCCTGGTTCCAGACGATGCGGTCTCCGTCGAGCCGCAGGCCACGGATCTTGCCGGTTTCCCAGTCGCCGAAAACGTAGGCGCCCTTCAACTCGGGCAGGCCATCGGCCCCGTCATGAAAGAACCCGCCCGTGATGCTCGCGAATTCGCTGTGCGGCAGCGCCAGCAACGGCTCCTGGATGGGGGTGGGCGGTTGCTGGGAGGGATTGACCAATTGGGGACCTTCCATCCGGCTCCAGCCGCCGTTGTAGCCCGGACCCCGGATGCGATGCAGCGTCTCCCACAGTTCCCAGCCGACATCGCCCACCCACAGAGCTCCATCGGGCCCGAACGACATGCGCCAAGGGTTGCGGAAACCGTAGGCCCAGATCTCGGGCAGCGCCCCGGGCCGGCCGACGAAGGGATTGCCGGGGGGAATCGAGAATGCATTCGTCCCGGAAGGCCGATCGACATCGATGCGCAGGATGCAACTCAAGCGGTCGTCGAGGTTCTGGCCGGTCAACAGCACGTCCGGAGGCTCAGGCGCCGCCGCGTCCCCGGTGGAGACGTAAAGGAACCCGTCGGGGCCGAACTGGAGCGAGCTGCCGTTGTGCCCCCCGCCCATCCAGGTGAGGAGGACCTGTTCGCTGCCCGGATCGATCCGCGGCGGCTCGACGGACTCGACTCGGAATCGACTCAGCCGCGTGCCCGCAGGGTCACGATCGCGGACGACATAGACCACATACAGGAACCGGTTGGTGGCGAAGCCCGGATGGAAGGCCAGGCCCAGCGCCTGGGCGAAGGGATTGCGGACCTTCGCCAGGTCGAGCGCGAGATCCACCGCCGGGACCTCGGGTCGGGATGGAAAGGAGACCAGTCGCCCCCCGACCTCGAGCACCCAGAGCCGCGAACCCGTCGGGTCGAAGACCAGCTCCACCGGATCCTTGAACTGCAGGCGCGGGAACACGCGCTCGACCTGGGCGAGCGGCGGGGGCTCGGGCGAGCCCTGGACCCGCCCGGTGGTCCAGGGAACTCGCGACTCGGCCGCCCCTCCCGTCAGCCCGAACCAGACGGCGCAAACGACGGCAAGAACCCTGGGGAAAACCATGCCACACCCTATGTCTTCGGGGCCCGGATTTCAACGGACCCGCGACGCCTAGGCGGGAGTCCCGTGCCCTTGCATCGGCCACGATTCCGTGGACCTTTAACGGCAGCGATGCCCCTGATCCGCATTCTGGTGGACGGCTACAGCCTCCTGCACGCCTGGCCTGAACTGGCCCGGGGTTCGACCCGTCACTCGGCGACCGCCCGGGATGCGTTGATCGCCTGCCTGGAGGAGTATCAGGCGGCCCTGGGAACTCCCATCACGGTATTCTTCGACGGGCAGAGCGGCAGTTCTGCACCCCGCGGTCCCGGGGCGCACAAACCCGATCCCCGGGCCGTGGAAGTGCTGTACTCCAAGGCCGGCCAGACCGCCGACGACCTGATCGAGCGGGCGGCCTATCGCTTCCGCGACTACGGAGAGGTGTTGGTCGTCACCGACGACCATGCCGAGCGGGATACGGTGCAGGGCTTCGGCGCGCTGGCCTCCAGCTGCCCCACCTTCATCGCCCAAATCGAGGGCGAATTGAAACAGGTCCACCTCGACCTCAAGGTCCACAATCGGCGGGAACGGGACCGATACCAACGCGACCGATCCCGTTGAGGCGCGGAGCCTATTCCTCGCCCGCCGCCAGCTTGGCGATGACGGCCATGTCCTCGAGGGTGGTCGTGTCACCCTTGATCTCGACACCGCTGGCGATCTGCTTGAGCAGACGGCGCATGATCTTGCCGGAACGGGTCTTCGGGAGGGCCTCGGCGAACCGCACCTCGTCGGGCTTGGCCACCGGGCCGATCTCCTTGCCGATGTGGTTGCGCAGCGCGTTCTTCAGCTCGGGCGAGGGCTTCTGACCGGTCTTCAGCGTCACGAAACAGACCAGGGCCTGGCCCTTGAGATCGTCGGGGCGACCCACCACTGCGGCCTCGGCCACGGTCGGATGGCTGACCAGGGCGCTCTCGACCTCGGCAGTCCCGATGCGGTGGCCGGCGACGTTGAGCACGTCGTCGATGCGGCCCACGATCCAGAAATAGCCGTCCTTGTCCTGACGGCAGCCGTCGCCCGTGAAGTAGCTGCCCGGCACCTCGGTCCAGTAGGTGTCCTTGTAGCGCTGGGTGTCGCCCCAAATGCCTCGCAGCATCGACGGCCACGGCTTGCGGACCACCAGCTTGCCGCCGGAGTTCTTGGGCACGGGCTTGCCCGCGTCATCCACCACCTCGGGCAGGATGCCGAAAAACGGCAGGGTCGCGGTGCCCGGCTTGAGCGGGGTCGCGCCTGGCATGGGCGTGATCATGATGCTGCCCGTCTCGGTCTGCCACCAGGTGTCCACGATGGGGCAGCGGCCTCCGCCGACCACCTTGTGGTACCAGGTCCAGGCCTCGGGATTGATGGGCTCGCCGACGCTGCCCAAGAGACGCAGCGACGACAGGTCGTGCTTCTTCACCCACTCGTCGCCCCATTTC
>CAIOKD010000309.1 GCA_903858835.1 uncultured Verrucomicrobiota bacterium | reverse complement strand
TCCAGGCACCTCACCCAGGCGACCTTTCAGGCCACGATCGGGCGGATCACGTTTCCATGGATGTCCGTGAGTCGGTAATCGCGGCCCTGGAACCGGAAGGTCAATCGCTCGTGGTGGATGCCCAACTGATGGAGCGCGGTCGCCTGGAGGTCGTGCACATGGACCGGGTTCTCCACAATGTTGTAGCCGAACTCGTCGGTCTGGCCGTAGCTCATGCCACCCCGGATGCCGCCACCGGCCATCCACACCGAGAAGCACCTCGGATGATGGTCGCGGCCGTAGTCGGTCGCCGTGAGCTTGCCCTGGGAATAATTGGTCCGACCGAACTCACCGCCCCAGATCACCAGCGTGTCGTCGAGCATGCCCCGCTGCTTCAGGTCGGTGATCAACGCATACGAGGCGCGGTCCACGTCGGCGCACTGACGGCGGATGCCGCCGGGCAGCCCACCGTGCTGATCCCAGCCCGGGTGGTAGAGTTGGATGAACCGGACATCCCGCTCGGCCAGGCGACGGGCCAACAGGCAATTCGCGGCGAAGGTGCCGGGGTTCTTGGCCTCGGGCCCGTACAGGTCGAAAACACTCGTCGGTTCGCCGGTAAGGTTCATCACATCAGGCACGCTGGTCTGCATCTGGTAGGCCATCTCGTATTGGGCCACCCGAGCGTTGATCTCCGGATCTCCCAGGTCGCGATACTGCAGGTGCTCCATCTCGGCCCATCGGTCGAGCAGCTTGCGACGGCTTTCGCCCGAGACACCGTCGGGGTTCTGCAGGTACAGCACCGGGTCCTTGCCCGAACGGAACAGGACACCCTGATGCTGGCTGGGCAGGAACCCATTGCCCCACAGGCGCGAATACAGCGGTTGATCGATCCGGTCCTTGGAGATCAGGACGACGAACGCCGGCAGGTTCTGGTTGGCCGAACCCAGCCCGTAGCTGAGCCAGGAGCCGAAGCTCGGGCGGCCGGCGATCTGCGATCCGGTCTGGAAGAAGGTGATGGCCGGATCATGGTTGATGGCCTCGGTGTGCAGCGAGCGGATGACGCACAGGTCGTCGGCGACCTTGGCGGTCCAGGGCAGCAGTTCGCTGATCCAGGTGCCCGATTGACCGGCCCGCGCAAATTTGAAGATCGATCCCGCCATCGGCAGCGTCGCCTGCTGGGCCGACATGCCGGTCAATCGCTGGCCCATCCGCACACTGGCCGGAAGATCTTCGCCGGTCCTCTTCACCAGTTCGGGTTTGTAGTCGAAGGTCTCCAACTGCGACGGACCGCCGCTCATGAAGAGGTAGATCACCCGCTTGGCTTTGGGGGCCAGGTGGCCAGCGGGCAGGATTCCGGAGAAAGGTCCGGGCACCGCGGCGCGACCCTCGCCCGCCAGGAGTCCGCCGAGGGCCACGCCGCCGAGACCCAGGCCGAAGCGGCCGAAGAAATCCCGGCGGTTCATGCGAAAATCAACTTGGGAACAGTTCACGGTTGTCGGAGTTGAAGACGGGTTGCGGGTTGGTGTTCGGGACTTCAGCGGCGCATCACGGCCTCGTCGTGATTGAAGATCAGTTGAGCCATCACCGTGGCAGCCGCCAACTGGGCGGGCGGATGCTCCCCGGGAACTGGCTTCTCCCCCACCTTCAGCAAACGCTCAGCGGCAGCAGTGTCCTTCTGGAAGTGGGCCTCCTGTTCCTCCAGCAGGCGCTTCAAGACCGACACCTCGTCCTTCGAGGGCCTGCGACCGGTCACCAACGCGAAGGCGAAACGCACCCGTTGCTCTGGACCAACCCCACCCTCGCGGAGCATTCGACCGGCCACATGGCGCGCAGCCTCCACCATCTGAGGGTCGTTGAGCAGCACCAGCGCCTGCAACGGGGTGCTGGTGGCCTGACGACGCACCACGCAATAACTGCGGTCAGCCGCGTCGAGGGTCATCATGGAGGGCGGAGGCACCGTGCGCTTCCAGAAGGTGTAGAGGCTGCGGCGATGAAGGTCGTCTCCCTTGCCCACCTGATAATGTCCCCCGCCCATGGTCATCTCCCAAAGACCGTCGGGATGGTAGGGCTTCACACTGGGGCCACCGATTTTGTCGACCATGAGGCCGCTGACCCAGAGCGCCTGGTCGCGGAGCATCTCGGCCGAAAGGCGCCGGGCAGGCCCTCGGGCAAGCCAGCGATTCTCGGGATCGTCCGCCAATTCCTTCGGTTTTACATGGGAGCTCTGTCGGTAGGTGTCGGAAGTGACGATCAAGCGTTGGAGGTCTTGAAGGCTCCACGGGCGGATGCCCAGGGACTCGTTGCCGCGCACGAAGGTCACCGCCAGCCAGTCCAGGAGCTCCGGGTGGGTGGGCGCAGCCCCTTGCAGGCCGAAATTGTCGGAGGTCTCCACCAGGCCCTTGCCGAAGAACTGCTGCCAGACCCGGTTGACCGTGACCCGCCCCATCAGCGGGTGCGACGGATCCAGCAACCATTGGCTCAAGCCCAGCCGATTGCGCGGCGCACCAGCCGGCAGGCGACCCATCACGGCCGGGGTTTCCATGGTCACCGGGTCGCCCGGCTGGTCATACATGCCGCGCCGCAGCACGTGGGCGGGCTTCGGCTGGGCCATCTCCTCCATGACCATGATGTCTTGGATCGAGGTGACCAGGGCGTTCTGTTCCCGACGCAGTTTGAGGAGCGATTCGGCCGCCTCGCGGTGCGGCGCATGACGGGTCAGCAGGAAGTGCTGGAACAGGGAAGGCTCTGCCGGAGCCGATTCGCGCCCCGCGAGATTCGCCACCTCGACCGGCGACAGGGTCCGATCGAACACCTGGAGCTCATCCACCCGCCCCTGCTTGAAACCGAAGTCCCGCATGCGCTGGCCGATGGTGAGGTTGGGCTGGCCATAGGTGATGTCCTTCCAGAGGTTGTCGCGGACGACCTCCACCTCGGCCTCCATGCCATCGAGGTAGACCTTCAGTCCGGCAGCGCGGCTGGAACCGTCATAGGCGAAGGCCACGTGGGTCCAGGCATCGACCGGAGCCGGCTTCCGCGTCCGCACCTTCAGCGCGTTGCCCGGCCACATGTGGTGCAGACCCACGGCGACCTTACCGTCTTCCATCAGAATCTCGTAACCGCGGCTGCCGGCGTCCATCCAGGCCGAGCTGTGATGGATCACCGTCTGGCGGGGCACATGCATGGCCGGGCGGATCCACAGAGCGATCGAGAACGGATCGGCCCGCGAAAAGTGTCCGATGCCGGGCATGGAGACGCCGTTCTCGCCGCTCAGCAACAAGGCCTTGCCGCGGTGTCCATCCACCGATTCGGGAGCCTCGAATGGCTGGGCCCGATGGGTACCCACCGCGCTGGGGAACGCATTCGAGACCAGGGCATCGAAGGAAAACCGGGCGACGGCCCCGGAAACCTCGGAGACTCGGCCCGATTCCTTCGAACGCCACGCATCGAAAGCCGGGCGGGCCTCGCCCGCCACCTGCCGCAACCGCGTCTCGCCGACCCGGATGCGGGCGTTCAGGTCCTTGAGCTTGGCGTCCTGATCGGGGGTGCTCAACAACAGGGTGGGCACCGGCATGATGTCGCCGAAATAGACGCTCTGGCCCGACTCGTCGATGTTCTGGAAGAAGGAGAAGAGTTGGTAGAATTCCTTCTGCGAGATGGGGTCGTACTTGTGGTCGTGGCAACGGGAACACTCGAAGGTCATGCCGAGGAAGGCCGTCCCGAAGGTGTTCACCCGATCCACGTTGTAGGCCACGCGGTATTCCTCCTCGACGATGCCTCCCTCCTCGTTCTGCAGGTGCAGGCGGTTGAAGGTCGTGGCCAGGCGTTGCTCCTGGGTGGCCTCGGGGAGAAGGTCGCCCGCCAACTGCCACTGCACGAAGCGGTCGAACGGCAGGTGCCGATTGAAGGCCCCGATCACCCAGTCGCGCCAGGGCCAGACCGGCCGATACCGATCGGCTTGGAACCCATGGGTGTCGGCGAACCGTGCCAGGTCGAGCCAGTCGGTCGCCATACGCTCGCCATAGCGGGGCGACCCCATGAGTCGACGGACTTCGTCCAGGTAGTGCTCCTGGGTCGGCCGCCCCTCGAAGGCCACGATTTCCTGGGGTGTCGGAGGCAGGCCAGTCAGGTCGAGGGACAGGCGGCGCAGGAGGCGGCCGGGCTCGGCCTGGGGCGCCAGGCGCTTTCCGGCACCCAACCGATCGAGGACGAAGGCATCGATGGGGTTGCCGCTCCTCCAGTGACGCGGCTTGGGCACCGGGGGCAGTTTCGGAGGAACGAAGGCCCAATGCTGTCCCCAGCGGCTGCCCTCCTGGATCCACCGCTTGAGCAGGCGAACCTGTTCAGCGGTCGGTTTCTTCCCGGTCTCGGGCGGAGGCATGACCTCCTCCGGATCGGAGCTTCCCAGGCGACGGACCAATTCGCTCTGCTCCGCGCGTCCCGGCACGATGGCGGTCTTGCCGCTCTTGCCCGCGCCGAGGGCCCCCTCCTGGATATCCAATCGAAGCCCGCCCTTGCGACTGGTGGTCGAGGGCCCGTGGCACTGGTAGCAATACTCGGAAAGGATGGGTTGGACGTCCCGCGCGAAGTCGATCTCCGCGGCGCGGACAAAGGCCCCGGACAGGAGGCCGACGAGGACCCAACGCTTCAGCAATCGCATGGAGGCCATGGGAATCACGACGGCGATTGTGGCTCCGTCTTCAATCGAGGCCATGGGAATCTGTGGCCTTTCATTGCCCGATCCCGAGCGAATGACGCTTGCCGGGACCTCCACGGATGACAAACGGGGGCGACAGCCTTGGCCGTCGCCCCCGTTCCGAAGGGTTCCATGGGTCAAGCCCCCGGGGTCACTTGGCGAATGCCTTGTGCTTCGGATTGCCGCCCGATTGCAGGTAGGCGACGAGGTCGAGCAACTCGTCCTGGTTCAGGGGATTGATCATGCCAGCCGGCATCAGCGACACCGGGTAGGGCTTGCGGTTCTTGACCTGGTCGAGGGCCACGGCCGTGAACTCCTCGGGATTCCGCGGATCGGCCGTCACCACCAGCTTGCCATTCTCCACATAGGCGCGGCCCACCAAGGTGGAACCATCAGCCAAGAGCACCTCCTCGGAGCCGTACTGGTCGGAGATGACCTTGGAGGGTTCGATGATGTTCTCCATCAGGTCGCGGAGGGTGTAGCGCGAAGCCACGCCCGAGAGGTCGGGTCCGACGCCACCGCCGGCCCCATCGAAGCGGTGGCAGGCCGCGCAGCCGACCGAGTTGTACATCGCCTTGCCGTTCTCGAAGCTGCGTCCCTTGACGCCGCCTGAGGCGAGCGCCAGCGCCTGCTCCACCGAGTAGGCCTTGCCCGGGCCCTTCGGCGCGGCGTAGGTCGGATCACCCCCGGCGGCCCGGCGCGTGGAGATTTCCTCGTAGGTCTTGCGCTCAGAGGGATCGGTCACGGTGGCCAGGGCATCCTTGCGGATGTTCTCAATGAAGCCACGGAAGCTGTTGCCGCCCTGCCAGGGAGCGGTGCGGGGGGAACCAGCTGAAGAACGACTTGCGCAGCGCCGGCGTCCAGCCCGCCTTGGCCTCACGCAGCAGGTAGGCGTAGGCGATCTGCTCCTGGTTCGGGCGGCTGGCCGCGGCTTGCGCGAAGGCGCCGGCATACCCGCGGTTGCGCTCAAGCAGGGCGTCGCTAGCGTAGCGCACGTCGGAGTCGTTGGCGGTCAGCATCAGCGGCACGCTCTTGGCCACCACCGTCGGGGATCCGAGGCGGATCAACGTGCCCACCAACTCGCGGTTCAGGGTGCGGCTGCCGGAAGGATACAGGGACTCGAGCCGCTGGAGAGTGGCCTGCAGGACCTCGCCCTGGGGATTACCCTGGCGGATCAGCGCCAACTGGTAGGCGCGCACGACGGCGAGCTTGGCGGGCTCATCCAGCTTGCGCAGGTCGAGCTTGTTCAGGAAGGCCAGCAACCGGTCGCGATGCTCGGGCGTTCCCATGCGGGCCAGAGCCACCGCTCCCTCGATCGCCGCCCAGGGGCGGGTCTCGGAGAGGACGCGATCGGCCCATTCGGACACCGGGCGACGTTCGATAGCCACGCGCGCGGCGTAGCGGACGAAGCGATCTTCATGCCCCAGGCTCTTCCAAGCCTTGGCGACGGCCTCGGAGCCGGTGCCTTCCAGATGGAGCTGTTCCAGATCGCGACGCAGCTTGGCCGCTGCGGTCAGCTTCGGAGCGGGGGCCGGGGCGGTGCTCTCTTTGCCGACATAGGTCACGCGGTAGACCGCTGATTCGGTACCGCGGCCACCGATGGCGAAGTACATCGCGCCATCCTTGGGGTGGATCACCAGGTCGGTCAGGGGCAGCGGACGGCCGCTGACGAACTCCTCCTTCTCGGCCTTGTAGCCGGCGCCATCGGGAGTGAGGTGGATGGCGTACATCGTGCCGTAGGTCCAGTCGTTGGCGAAGATGGCGTTCTGGTAGCGGGCCGGGAACTTGGCCCCCTGGCCGGAAGTCACGCCGGTGGGCGAACCGGGACCGATGTCCACGAGCGCCGGGAGGCTGTCGGGGTAGTAGGTGGGCCACTTGCCCGCGCCCGAGCGCCAGCCCATGTCGCTGCCGCTGGTCGCGACCGAGACGCGGGTGGGACGATACCAGGGGGCTCCGGCATCCCATTCCATGTCGGAGTCGTAGGTGAACAGATCGCCCAGAGCGTTGAAGGCGATGTCGTACTCGTTGCGGTAGCCGTAGCTGATCAACTCGAAGGTCTTGCCCTCGGGATCGGTTTTGCAGATGTAGCCGCCCGGTGCGAGGATGCCGCGGGCGTGGCCGTTGGCATCCCAGAGACGGGTGACGACCTGGTCTTCGTTCCAGGCGCGCGCGGCGCGTGAGAGCTCCATGTGATCGGGCAACTTGGTGTGGTTGCCGCAGGCGACGTAGAGAGACTTGCCATCCGGCGAGAGCACGATGCCGTGGGGGCCGTGCTCACCGCCGCCCTCGATGCGGCGGAGCATCTTCTCCTCGTCGTACTGGTCGTCACCGTCGGTGTCGCGCAGACGCCAGAGGCCCTGCCGACCGCCCTGCTCGTTGACCATGACATACAGGCTACCGAAGGCATGCAGCAGGCCGTGGGCCCCGCCGACCGCGTTCTTTAGCTTCTCGATGGTGGCAGGAGCCGACGAACCCGGGGCGGCCAGGGTCAGGCGATACAGACCACCGCCCTGATCACACGCAACCAACCGACCTTTGGGATCGACCGTCATGCTCACCCACGAACCCTGTTGGGACTTCGGTACAGCGTAGATCAACTCGGCGCGGAACCCTGGCAACACACGAATGTCGGAGGGCGCGATCACCGGGGCCGCGGCGGGCTTGCCGGGGGCCGCCGCTCCGGCGAGGGCGTTGCCCCAGGGCTGGTCGCCGTACTTGGCTAGCACCTTGGCCGGCTTCCAATCCGACTTGCCGGGCAAGGATGCCTCCCAGGATCCGTCGCTCTCGATGACGGTCTGCTTGCCGTCGTTGTCCTTCAGGGTGAGTCGGGCCACGAAGCCGGCGATGTCACCCTCGTTCTTGCACTCGGCGCGCAATTCATGGCGTCCGGCCTTCAGCTTGCGGGTCAGATTGACCTTGGAAGGCTCGCTCCAGTCGGGGTTGGTGACGACCAACTCTCCGTCGAGGAACACCTTGGCCCCGTTGTCGCAGGTGACCACCAGCACCGCCTCCTTCAGCGCACCCGCCACCTCGAAGGATTTTCGGAGATTCGCAGCGGCCTTGCTGTTGGGCCCATCGGCCCAGATCCAGGAGGTTTCGGCATGCAGGCTGACGGAAGCGAGGGCCAGGGAGGCCACGAGGGAACGCCAAGACATGGAACGCGGTCGGGTGAAGTGCATGACGGAATCATCCCGAAGCCGCGAACACGTTCAAGTCCCGGTCCCCGCCACGGCCAAAAAAACTTCGTCCGACCCGGATCCGCAACGAGATTGAACCCGCTAGGGCCCCGCGGTATTCAAGGGATCGCTGGATGAAACCGGGCCACTTGCAGGCCCTGGATCCAACCGCCGCGCCCCTCGGCATCCGTCACCCTCACCCATCCGTTCCGGTGCTCCTCGACACGGACTTCCGCCCCGTCGGCGAACCGGGTGGCGATCTCGGATTCGTCGAGCGGACCGTAGCGGGCGGCCACCTCACGCCCCGCGATGGCGGCATTGGGCCCGCACACCACCGACACCCATGCGGCGACCCAACCCAGGACGACCAGGATGGCCATCCCGCCGAGGATTCGCCGGAGCCCGGCCCCCGAGCGTGCAGATTCGGGCCGGAGCCGGACGATGATCTGCCAACCGGCCCAGGCCCAGGCCAGGCAGACCGCGGTCATCCCCCATTCGTCCAGCGTCCACCATGTCAGCCAACGCCTCCAGAGCTCGGGCTCGGGACGGCCCAGACGGCGGCGGATGAGATCGAGGTTGTGGCGGAGGGCGGGATCTCGGGGAGTGATCCATTGCGCCTGGCGCCAGGCGGCGAGGGCTCGGCCGAGTTCTCCCTGCTGGAATCGCGCATTGCCCAGGTTGTAGAGCACCCCGACCCCGCCGGGTGCGCCATGGAGCGCCCGGTCGAAGCCGGAGACCGCCTCCGCATACTGGCCCTGCTCATAGGCCTTGCGGGCCTGATCGAATTCGGAGGCCGCACGGGCTGATCCCACAAACAGCAGCACGCACAGGCAGGTCAACATTCCGACCACGCCCAGGCCTCGCCAAGGATTCCATCGATCGTGCCCGTTCATCGCCGAACTCCTTCCAGGGCCCGTAGGGCCGTCACCACCGCCTCGGCCTGCTCACGCATCCAGGGCATTTCGCCCGGCCCTGCGTCCGGGGAAAACTTGGCGGCATCGACCGCAGCGAACAAACGCCTCAGGCTCTCGGCCGAATCGCCGTCGAGACCGCGGGCAACCAGGCCGGATTCGACGACATCGACCGTGACGGCATCCCCGTTCGGCCAACCCATCACCAGGGCGCACTGGATGCGGAGAAGGGCATCGAGTGCCTGGAAGAATCCCCGGGAATCGCCGGCCGCGGCCGCAGCCCCCAGCGCCTCCTGTTGGGCCGAGACCGCCTCGCGCATCCGGGACGCCTGGGTGGGCTGCAATCGCCGGCTTCGATGCTCCCGCCACCGCTGCCACAAGGCCAGGGAACCCCACGCGACCAGAGGCGCTGCGATCATCGCCAACCAGAGCGGCTGACGGGCCCAGGGGAGCCTCTCTGGAACCCGCCGACCGCCCCGTAGGGACAGGGACATCAACGTCTCGCGGCGGTCCGGGAACGGTGAGGACGGGGCGGCGGAAACCGTCGGATTGGCCGGTGCCGGACTCCCCGGACCGGCCTCCGGACGAACGGTCACGGCGATCGGACGAGGCCTGACCGTGGCGTACCGTCCGGTCTCGGGATCGAAGAACGAATAGGGTTCGAACCGAAGTTCCCGGATCGCCGGCGACTCGAGGACGACCATCGCCTCGAAGGTCTTCGTGCCGGAAAGGCCCAACGGATCTTCCGACGCGAAGCCATTGGTCCCGGGATAGGTCTTCAGTCCCTCGACGGCGATCAATTGCGGGGCGGGCACCGAGTTGAAGCTCCCCCGACCGTAGACCGACCACTTCACAGTGATCGCCTCCCCCAACGCCACGTTGGTCCGCGAGACGGTGGTCTTGACCGAAAAGCGACCGATCGCCCCGGAGAACCCCGTCGGACGCCCCTGCGCGGGCAACGGCTTGACCCGGATCCGCCGGGGCGGGGCCTCGACCGCACCCCGCTCCAACTCGGCTCCCCCGCCAAAGAAGTCGTCCAGCAGGCTGCGGGGACGTCGCCCGCGGTTCACCTCGATGACGTACTCCTGGGAGGCCGGCCCGAGCGACAGCAGTCCCTCCTTGGTCGGCGTGGCGGTCTGGCGATAGCTGAGAACGATGTACGCTTGGCCATCGCGCACGGTCTGCGTGTTGGAGGGCGGCATCTCCTGGCCGGTGACGAATCCGTCGAAACTCATCTTCGGCGGGGCGATCTGGTTGAGGTTCACCGCCGAGTAGAGCTGGAGGTCGTAGGCGAACGTTTCGCCGACGTAGCACTCATCTCGGGGCGTGACGATCTTGAGCGACACCTTGTCCTTCTTGGGCTCCTTCGGAACGATCCGGCAGGAGATCTGGGGCGTCTGCACGGCCCCTCCGCGGGTGTTCACCGTGAGGGGCGGCAAGGTCAATTCGCCCTCGCCCCGGGTCTGCAGTTGGAACTGAAACACCACCTGGAACGACGAGACCCCGTTGATGATCTGGGTCATCTGGCGAGGCCCCAGGTACTGGATGGACTGGACCAGCGGGAGGCTGGGCAACCTTGGGACCTCCGTGGGTTGTTCACCCTCGAGAGTGACCTGCAGGCGGAGGGTCTCCCCGGACTCCGCCAGGTTGCGGTCGAACGACGCGGTCGCCGAGGCGGCCGACAGTCGCATCAGGAGGCACAGACACAGGCAGGCCCATCGAAGCAGTCGTCCGGCGTTCACCATGCTTTCCTCCTCGCCGACGATTTGCCGTTGCCTTCGCCGAGTTCGCCCGTGCCACGACGACGGAAGATCAACGCCTTTTCGGAACCCTTCTGACCATCCAGCACCTTCTCGGCCTCACGGATGGTCATCAATTCGCCCTGGCGGGCATCCTTGTCGGGCTCGCCGCCCTCGCCCGCCTCCCCCGCCTCGCCGCGCCGGTCTCCGGTGGATGGACCGGGCTTGGCCCCGGTGGCTGAAGATTTGCCCTGACGACCCTCGCCCGGTTTCTGCCCGGCCTGGGGGTCTTGGGATTTGGATCCTTCCTCCTTGGGATTATTGTTTTTCCCCTGCCCCTGCGACGGGTCGTTCCCCTGGGACTGCTCCCGTCCCTGATTCTTCCCCTGGCCCTTTGAATCCTGCTGGGAGGATTGCTGGGAATCCTTGCCGTCTTTTTGACCGTCTTTCTGCCCCTTGTCCGGTGGGGTCTGCGACTTCTGGGAATCCTGCGGGGATCCCCCTTTGGAATCCTTGGAGTCCTGCTGTTGCTGTTTTCCGGAATCCTTCTTGGATTCATCCTGCTTGCCTCCTCCCTGCTGAGGCGGCGGCTGGGGCATGGTTTCGATGGCCTTCTTGACGGCCTGGTAATTGGCCTGCGCTGAGGGGTCGCCCGGGTTGAGCTTGAGAGCGGCCGTGTAGCTCGAGAGGGCCTGTTGCCATTGCTCGCGCTTCTTGTCGGGATCCTGCTCGGCCTCGCCGGCCCGGAACCGCGCATTCCCCAAATTGTACCAGCCCTGCTGCTGCAGATCGAGGTCGGGCGAACGCAGCACCTGCTCGAACAAACCGGCGGCGCCCGCGAAATCGTCCATTCGATAGGCGGCCGCACCGGCATTGAAGCGGAGCCGGAAATCATCGGGATGCTCCTGGGCAAGGCGCTCGTACTCCTGGCGCGAGGCGGAGAATTCGCCTTTCCGGTAGCGCTCCAGGGCGTCGTCCGAGGCGGCCCGGGCACCAGGAACGGGACCAGCCAGCAGGGCCACCACCAAAACCACGGCCCCGGCCTGGATCATGGAACCCGCCGGCAGGCGTCCGGCAGCCTTCGAGGCTCCCGGCAACAACAGTTCGGCCAGCAACAGCACGATGCCCAGGCCGAGCGGCCACTGAAACCGTTCGATCCGTGAGCGGACGGTGGTGGACGAGAACCGGACGGCCTCCATCGGCGCGATGCCCCGCTCATACAAGGTGGCCATGGTGCGGGACGATTGGAGCGGCAGGTAGAACCCGTGCGCCGCCTCGGCCAACCGCTGGAGAAGCGGCTCGTTGAGCAACGATTTGACCGGGTTTCCATCCTCGTCCTTGAGGAAGATGGCGTTGCCGTAGGGATCGCTGGTCTTGAGCAATTCGCCCCGAGGGGTGCCCACGCCGACCGTGAAGAGGCTGATGCCTGCGGCGGACAGGCGACGCGCCGCGGACTCGGCCAGGTCTTCGTGATCTTCGCCGTCGGTGATCAGGATGACCGCCTTGCGGGTGCCCGAGTCGGCGCTGAAGGCCTGGATCGCCTCGTCGAGGGCGGCGGCCAGCGCCGTGCCCTGCTCCGGGATGATGTCGGTGTCGAGGGCGGCCACGTTCTGCCGGAAGGCCTCGCCGTCCAGGGCCAGCGGGCACTGGAGAAAGGCCGAACCGGCGAAGGCCACCAGCCCGATGCGATCGGACTTGGCCACCGAGAGCAGGTCGTAGCAGGCCAGCTTGGCCCGGGCCAACCGGCTCGGCGCGGCGTCGGTCGCCATCATCGATCGAGAAACATCGACGCATACCAAGATGTCGCGCCCAGTCGCCTGGGCGAGCGCCTCACCATAGCCCCACAACGGCCGCCCCAGGGACAGGAGCACGCTGGCCAGTCCGGAAACCCAAAGCACGGACTTGAGCTGCTGCCTGCGGCGGGACACGCCCACGGTCAGCTCGTCCAAGAGCCGCGACCGGATGAAGAGGCTCAGCGCGGACTGCCGGCGACGCCACGCCCAGAAGAGAAAGACAGCCATCAGCGGCGTGAGCGCCGCCGCCAACTGCATCCACTGGGGTTCCGCGAATTCCATGCGATGTTGTCGGTTCGATGCGCCTAGGGGAGCCGACGCCAGACCGTGTTTCCGATGATCAACTCGAGGAGCAGCAGGGCCGCACCGGGCGCGACGCACCACGCCATCCACTCGGCGTAGAGCACGTTCTGCCGGGTCTCGACCTCCGTCTTCTCCATCCGGTCGATCTCCTCGTAGATCGTGCGCAGCGTCTTGGTGCTATCCGCGCGAAAATATTTGCCCCCGGTCCGCTC
>CAIOKD010000308.1 GCA_903858835.1 uncultured Verrucomicrobiota bacterium | reverse complement strand
CTTCGGGACCGCCTCGGACCTGACCCGTGAAGACGGCGGATTCGGCCTGGTGCTGAAGGGGCTCGGCGACGGCCGGTTCGAGGCGATGGATCCCCAGGCATCCGGGATCCGGGTGCTCGGGGAACAGCGTGGCGCGGCCCTTGGCGACTTCGACCACGATGGCCGGCTCGATGCGGTGATCACCCAGAATCAGGGGGCCACGCGGCTCTTCCGCAACCGCGCAGCGGCTCCGGGACTGCGGGTGGTCCTGCGCGGTGGGCCCGGCAACCCGGAGGGCGTGGGCGCCGAACTCCGGCTCGAGGACGAGCAGGGGCGTCTCGGGCCCGTGCAGATCGTGGGGGCAGGCAGCGGCCATGGGTCGCAGGATGCCTCGGCCCGGATCCTGACCGGGGCCCACAAAGCGGTTGCCCTGCGGGTCCGATGGCCGAATCGTCCGGAGCAACGCCTTCCGCTGGATCCGTCCCTGAAGACCCTGGAAGTCGCCCTGCCTCCCGCGCCATGAAGCCCTGGATGAATGCCAAGATCGCCCTCGGACTGATCCCGCTGATCGCGGCCCTGACCGGTTGCGGTCCGGGATCGTCGCCGACCGCCGCCGGCCCGTCGTCGTCGCAGCCAGCATCGCCGATCCCGCTGACGAACATGGTTTCCATTCGTGCGGGCACCTTCCAGCGCATCCAGTTCCCGGTCACCCTGAGCCGCGATTTCTGGATCGGGAAATACGAGGTGACTCAAGGCGAATTCGAAGGGGTGATGGGTGGCAACCCGAGCCACTTCGCGGGCAAGACGAATCATCCGGTGGAGAAGGTCTCCTTCGTCGTCGCCAGCAACTACTGCGCCCGGCTGACCGCCCGTGAGCGGGAGCAAGGGCGGCTGCCGCAGGGTTACGAGTATCGTCTGCCCACCGAGGCCGAGTGGGAGTACGCGTGTCGGGCCGGTTCCACCAACCGGTTCCATTTCGGTTCCAAGGTGGAGGAAGGTGAGGACCATGCCTGGACGGCCGAGAATTGCGAGGCCACCACCCATCCGGTCGGCCTCAAGAAACCCAATGCCTGGGGATTGCACGACATGCACGGCAATGTCTGGGAATGGTGCTCCGATTGGTTTGAACCCTATCCGCCCCGACCGTTGACCGATCCCACGGGGCCGGCCACGACTGGCACCAACAAGTACAAGGTCTTCAAGGGCGGGGGCTGGAACCAGGATCTCCAATATGGCGGCGCCTCGAGCCGCTTCATGATGTCGCCCTCCAACGGCATCCACTTCGTCGGGTTCCGGATCGTGCTCGCGCCCCGCTGACCCTGGGCGGATCGACAGGATCACCGCGGACGCCACACGGCTGGGGCGCTTTCGATGCCCGTGCTCGACACCGTGAAGATGCGCATCTCCTTCGGGGGCGCGCCGCTGTAGGTTCGAGGCACGCTCACTGTGCGGGCCGCCCCGGGATGGATCTCGGTCTTCCAGGCCCACTCGCCCTGCGTCTGGACGACCACGGCCGATAGCCTCCCCTTGCCGGGGTTCAGCTCCACGGTCAGCGGGCCGCGTCCACCATGGGCGACTTCGAGGGAAGGCGGTTCCGGTGGCTGGGATCCCAGCCACGGCGAGGCCGGCACGAGGGCGTGATGGGCGAAGGGACCCTGATGCAGGCGGCTGCCGAGACCATCGCGGTTCTCGAGCAGGGCGCGAGCGTTCCAGAGGATCACGCCCGAGGAATGGGTCTCCGGACCCACCCGGTCGGCCTGCCACACCACGTCGGCCGCCGTTCGGTTTTTGCCGATGTCGGCTGCATTGATGCCCGGCCAGAGGTGGCGTTTGCCGACGTTCTCCGAGGCCCACCAGGCCAGCAGCTTGGAAAAGCGTTGTTCGGTCTGCCGCTCGGTCCAGTAGAGCTGCGGCGCGAAGTAGTCGGCCAGCCCCTCGCGGATCCACTTGCGCGCGTCGGCATAGAGCACCTCGTGCTGATCCATGCCCCGGATGCCTTCGGGGAATCCCGGCTTCCAGATGCCGAAGGGGCTGATGCCGAACTTCACCCAGGGCTTCTCCCGGTGCACCGCGGCGTTCATGGCGCGCACCAGCGCATTGACGTTCTCGCGGCGCCAGTCCGCCCGGTCGAGCCGGCCGCCCGACCGCTGGTAGGCGGCCCAGCTGCGGTCGTCGGGGAAGGGGACCGGGGTGCCGAGCGCGGTCTTCTCGGGATAGGGGTAGAAGTAGTCGTCGATGTGGATCCCATCGAGGTCGTAGCGCCGCACCACGTCGCTCACGACCTTGAGCGTCAACTCCCGCGCCTCGGGCAGTCCCGGGTCGAGCCACAGGAATTTGCCGTACGGGATCACCAGATCGGGCCGGGTGCGGCTGACGTGTCCGGCCGCGACCGGCGAGATCGCCTGGCTGTAGCGGGCGCGGAAGGGATTGAGCCAGGCATGCAGTTCAAGTCCGCGCGCATGGGCTTCGGTCACGGCGAAGGCCAGGGGATCCCACGCGGGGAGGGGGGCGACTCCCATGCGACCCGAGAGGTACTCGCTCCAGGGTTCGAGCGCCGACGGGTACAACGCATCACAGCTGGTGCGGATCTGCAGGATGACGGCGTTGAGGTGCCAGCGCTGGGCCGTGTCGAGGAGCGTCCGCAACTCCGCCTGCTGTTGGGCCACCGGAAGGCCCGGTTTGCTGGGCCAATCGATGTTGCCCACCGTGGCGATCCACATGGCCCGGAACTCCCGGGGAACCGGGGGAGGTCCCGCCGGCGCGGCCCCCAGGGTCACGGCGGCCAGCAATCCGACAATGAGCAGGCGAAGCATGGGATACAGGGCCAAGCGTGAACCTCGGGAGCCTCAGCGGCAAGGCGGGCGAGGCGCGTGACTTCGGGGGCGCGGTTTCGGTAGAGTCTCAGGATGCGATTCTCCCCGTGGCTGCGACGATCCTTCCTGGGCGTTCTGTCCCTCCTCTTCCTGGTTCCGAGGTTGGCCGCGCTCCCGCCCGAGGGGTTGTTCGCCAAAACCAATCTGGTGGCCTGGTGCATCGTGCCCTTCGACTCCCGCAAGCGCACCCCGGAGGCGCGGGCCGAGATGCTCGAGCGACTGGGGCTGCGGCGCTTGGCCTATGATTGGCGGGCCGAACATATCCCCACCTTCGACGCCGAGGTCGCCGCGATGCGGGCTCGAGGCATCGAGATCACGGCCTGGTGGTTTCCGGCGGCCTTGAACGACGAGGCCAAGGCCATCCTGGCCTGCATCGACCGCACTCGGATCCACCCGCAATTGTGGGTCACCCTGGGCACCGAGCCGGAGACGGACCCGGCCCGGCTGGAACAGAAGATCCGGGCGGCCGTCGAGGCATTGGGGCCGATCTGCGCCGAGGCCCGCCAGCGGGGGTGCACGGTGGCCCTGTACAACCACCTAGGCTGGTTCGGTGAACCGGTCCACCAGGTGCAGGTCCTGGAGAGGCTCCGCAAGGACGGGCACGCGAACGTCGGGAGCGTGTACAATTTTCATCACGGGCACGGTCATCTGGCCGACTTCGAGAAGCAGTTCGGGATCCTCAAGCCTTACCTGCTGGCCCTGAACCTGAACGGCATGGTCCGCGACGGCGACAAGCTCGGCAGGAAGATCATCCCGTTGGGGACGGGCGACCAGGAGCAGCGCCTGCTGAAGGTGGTCGAGGCCAGCGGGTGGCAGGGGCCCGTCGGGATCATCGGACACACCGACGAGGACGCGGAGGTGAAGCTGCGCAAGGAGTTGGAGGGTTTGGAACGGTTGACGGCCGCTCCGGCCAAGACCACGGGTGAACCGCCGGCCTCCGGGCGCGAGCCGGGAGTCCAGGCCGAGAAGGACTGGGTGGACAACCGTTGGCAGCGCACCGACATCGGTCCGTTCCTGGCCTCGAGCGTTCGTCTGCCGGACGGCACCTCGGTGGTCCGGGGCCTGTCGGTCCGCGTGGGTGGTTCCGCGACCGCCTTGTACGACCTCGCCCAGGGAACGGTCCGTGCGGTGTGGACCGGCGGGTTCCTGAAGTTCGATGCCACGCGGTTCGGGTTGATCGGCACGCCGGTGCCCCAGGGACAGGTCGTGTGGACGGCCGATACACAGCGCCCGGAAAAGGCAGCGACACCGCGGTTTCTGGGCCAACACCTCACACCCCGGGGCGTCCTGCTCGATTGGCAGGTGGGGGACGTCCTCGTGCGGGAACGGCCCGAGTGGATCTCGACGCCGTCGGGGCCCGCGCTGGTGCGGCACCTGTCCATCAGTGCACGTACTGCGCCGGTCTCCTGGTGGGCCGCGGCGCACCTTCAGGGCACTCGATTGACCGTCGAATCGTTCGTGAACCGCTCGGAGCAGGCGCTCTCGGGCAACCCAGGCACCGTTGATGCCTCGGTCCGTTCGGTCCACCTGATCCGCAATGGCGATCCGGCGGTGGTCTCCGTGATGGCCGCGATCGGAGGCCGGGAACTCGTCTGGGATTCGACCACGCGACAGGCCGGGGCCGTCACCCATGGATCCGGAGTGGTCACGGTTCCTCCCGGGCCCGCCCTGGTGCTGGACCTGGTCCTGTGGCGCGGATCCCAGGCCGACGCAGCCGGTTTCGAGAGTTGGGTCAAATCCAGGAATTCTCCGGAGTCCCAGCCGGAGTCGATCCCGGCCGCCCCGGACGTCGCCGAGCAGATCACCCGTGGCCAGCGCGGGCTCGAGACGGGGCCGTTCGCGGTGGACACGCTGACCCTCCCCTATGACAACTCCCACCAGGCGCTGATGTTCGCCTCGGGCGTGGACTTCACCGCCGACGGCGCGGGCCATGTCTGCACCATCCATGGCGATGTCTGGAGGGTCACCGGCGTCGATGCCGGGCTCGAATCGCTGCGCTGGAAGCGGGTGGCCACGGGCCTCTTCCAACCGCTGGGCCTGAAGGTGCGTGACAATCGGGTTTACGTCCTGGGCAAGGATCGCATCACCCGGTTGGAGGACACCAATGGCGACGGGGTCACCGACTTCTATGCGACCTTCCATGACGGCATCGCCACCTCGTTGGGCGGGCACGATTACGTCACCTGCCTCGAGGTCGATCAGGACGGGCGGTTCTATTATTCGGACCCCCGGGGAGTCCATCGGGTCGCCGCCGACGGCAAGTCCGCCGAGACCCTGGCCTCCGGGTTCCGCAACCCGAACGGCATGGGAGTCCGACCCGATGGCAGGGTGGTCACCGTCGCCCCGCAGCAGGGCACCTGGACACCCACCAGCGAGATCGCCGAGATCCGGCCGGGCGGCTGGTACGGGTACGGCGGCCCCAAGGCCGATCACAATCCCCCGTTGGGCCGCGACTGGCCGCTGTGCTGGATCCCGCATGCGGTGGACAATTCCAGTGGATCGCAGGCGTGGATTCCCCAGGGCCGATGGGGCGACCTGGGCGGGCAGATGGTCCACCTGCTCTGGGGACGGTGCGGGATGATGCTGGCGTTGCGCGACACCCACGGCCCGGTGACGCAGGGGGCGGTGGTCCCCCTGCCGGTGAAGTTCCTCAGCGGCCCCAACCGGGCCACGTTCCGGGCCAGCGACGGGGCGCTCTACGTCGCCGGCAGCACCGGATGGCAGACCAGCGCGGTGAAGGACGGGGCGGTGCAGCGCGTGCGCCGCACGTCCCGGCCGCTGCGGATTCCGGTCGCCTGGAAGCAGGACGGGGCCTCGTTGGAATTCACCTTCTCAGAGACGCTGGATCCCGCCACGGCCTCCGATCCGGGGAGCTTCGGGGTGCGTCGCTGGAATTATCGCTATTCGCAGGACTACGGCTCCAAGGACTGGTCGGTGGCCGATTCGGGCAAGGAGGGGCGCGACGAGGTCGAGGTGAAGTCATCGACCCTGCTGCCGGATGGCAAGACCGTGCGGATCACCCTCGCCGATGCCCGTCCGGCCATGCAGTACGAGTTGCGCTACGACGTCGGCTTCCGCGGGCAGGTCTGGTTCAGCCTGCACGGGCGCTGATCGGAACGGCCCCGGGGCGTCAGGGGCGAGCCCCCGGGGCGCCGGCGGTCTGCGGGCTGGCGGTCTGCGTGGGTGTGGCCTCGATGAACACGTCCATCTGCTGGCCGGCGTAGACGTTCAGATCGGAGCGGTCGATGCGGTAGATGGCTTGGAGCACCCGGGTGTCGACCCGCTCGATGCTGTTGCCGGTCAGCGACCGCTTCGGGATGACGATGGGTTCCAGGCGCACGAAGGTCAGCGTCGAGGAGAGTGCGGCGTTGCCCCTCACATGGCCCCGGGCACGGGCCCCGGGCTGGACCCGCCATGCGTCGTGCTCGTCGATGTCGGCCCGGATGTGCAACGGACTCAGGTTCCCGATCAGGACCAGCGGTGATCCCTGTTGGCCCGCGCCGGCGAACTCGCCGGGTCGGATCTTGAGTTGCAGCACGGTGCCGTCGATGGGGGCCGTCACGGTGCATCGACCGATCTCGGTCCGCACCGACGCCAGCACGGCCACGGCCACGGTCACCTCGGCCTCGATCTCGGCGACCCGCGCTTCGGCGGCCTCCAGCGCGAATCCGGTGCGGGTCCATTCCTCCTCGCTGATCACCGTGCCGCTGCGCAATTTCTTCGAGCGCTCCCGGCGATCGCGCAGGTCCGCAGCCAGGCTCCGGGCGGTCGCCAGGCGGGCGCGGGCCGCCGCGAGCTGCGATTCCTGCACCGCCAGCGACGCATCCAGGTGCCGGGTGTCCAGCCGGAACAGCGGTGTACCGGAGCGGACCGACTGGTTCAGTGCCACCGTCACCTCGGCCACGATGCCCGGGAGCGGGCTGCCCACGCTGATGTGCTCGGTGCTCGCCTCGATGAGGCCCACCGCGGCCACGGTGTCGGTGAATGACGAGGCGGGCGGGGGCGAGGCGGGCTCGGACGATGCCCGGACGGGCTGGGTCCGCACCACGGACACCACGGCGTAGATCGCCGCGGCGATGGCCAGTGCGGGCAGGAGGGAGTGCTTCATGCGGAAAGAGGACTCGGGGGTGTCGGGGAAACCGTCTCCGGCACCGGCCCGGATCGGCGACGCGGATCCACCCCAACGATCCGACCGTCGTCCATTTGGGCGATGACATCGGCGAAGTGGAAGACCCGGTTGTCGTGCGTCACGACGATGACGGCCCGGTCCGGATGCACGGCCGCCGAGGCCAGGAGTTCCATGACCGCCTCGCCCGTGGCGTGGTCGAGGGCCGCGGTTGGCTCGTCGCAGATGATCAGTCGGGGTTCATGCACGAGGGCTCGTGCGAGGGCCACCCGTTGCTGCTGGCCGCCGGACAACTGGCGCGGGAACGACCCGGTCTTGCCGGAGAGTCCGAGTCGCTCGAGGAGCGCGGTCGCACGGTCCACGGCCTCGCGACGGCGGACGCCCGCGGCCAGGAGAGGGATGGCCGCGTTCTCTGCCGCCGTCAGTGCCTGCAGCAGGTTGTATTGCTGGAAGACGAAGCCCAGGTGCGTCCGGCGGAAGAGGATGCGTTCGTCATTCGGCATCCCGGCGAGATCGCGCCCGAACAGGTGCACCTGCCCGGCATCGGTGGCCAGCAGACCTGCGATGACCGAGATCAACGTGGTCTTGCCGCAGCCGCTGGGTCCGACCAGGAAGCTCAGTTCGCCCCGGCGGACGGTGTAGTCCACCCCTCGGAGGACCTCCACGCGGGCCTCGTCCTCGCCGAAGTGCTTGCGGATCCCGGTGCACCGGACCGCCGTCGAGTCTGTGGCGCTCATGGGTTCAGCGGAAGACCGAGGCGGGTTCCAGGCCGCGGACATGACGGAAACTCGCGTACAGCGCGACGCCGGTGACCGAGGCCAACGCCAGGCAGGTGCCGAGGGCGATCTGCCAGGGGAGGTAGAGGCTCCGCAGGAACGGTTGCGTGCGGACGAGATTGCAGACCGCCGCGGCGATTCCGCTGCCGAAACAGGACCCCAAGGCCAGCACCACGGTCCCTTGGAGCAGGATCATGATGCCGAGCTGGCGATCGGTGGTGCCCACCACCTTGAGCATCGAAAGGGGGCGAGCGTTCTCCTTGATGAACATCAGGAAGGTCTGGCCCGTGATGGCCGCGCCGACGATGAGTCCGATGGTGATGGTCACCATGAAGAGCATGGGCACCCCTTGGCTGCCGTAGAACCACATGGCATCGGCGGCGAACTGCTCGGTGGTCCGCGCCCGCAGCCCCCCGAGCGCCTGGATGCGCTGGCAGACCTGCTCGGGCGGGGTTCCGGGTGCCGAGCGGGCCAGGATGAAGCTGGTCATGTGCTGCTCGCCGAGGTTCAGGGCGGCGGCCGTGGAGCGCGAAGTGTGCAGCATCGGCAGGCCGGTGAACGGGGCGGCGACGTCGGAGATGCCGACGATCCGGATCCGGCGGTCGCGGATCCTCAGGGATCGGCCCGGTCGGAACGGTTCTCCGGGGAAGAACAACTGGTGGCCGCCCGGATCGATGATGGCGGTGTCCAACTCGCGGATGGCGTCGGCCCGGCCGACCCGCATCCGCCGGGGGAGTCCGGCGAGGCTGACGTCGTCGATGCCCAGGACGGTGACGGTGTTGAGCCTGCCGCCCTCCGAACGTCCGATGGCGTCGATCTTGAGCAGCGGTGCGGCCCAGGCGATCCCGGGAACCCCTCGGACCCGCATCAACTGGATGTCCCGCATCGCCTTGACCTGATCGAAGCACTCGACGTCGGGCTCGGTCACCCAGAGGTCCGCGTCCTCCACCTCGCGGATCTGCGCCGCGGTCATCGACAGCATGGTCGCCAGGATCGCCGCCTGGTTCTGCATGAGGAAGACGGCCATCGACACCGCCACGATCATCGCGGCGAACTTGGCCCGGTCGTTCCGGAGCATCTGGAGCCCCACCCAATTCATCAGCCCACCTTTCTGCCGGGATGGTTTGGTCCGATCGCGGGTTGAACGAGTCGGCTCCGGGAGAGACTCAGATGCCTTCGAGCTTCAGGCGGATCAGCAGGTCGCGGGTGGCGTTGATGCCCTCACGTTCCGG
>CAIOKD010000307.1 GCA_903858835.1 uncultured Verrucomicrobiota bacterium | reverse complement strand
GTTGGCGGCGGTGCCGGCCAGGAGACTCAGGCAGAGCGCGGTGCCCGGACCCTGCCGCCGCATCGCCAGTCCCAGAGTGAGGGCTCCCGTGCCGACGTTCGACGCCAGATGGGCCACGTCGGCATGCAACCAGGTGGCCGTGAAGAGACGCCACCACTGCCCCCCTTGTCGAACCGCCCCGACATCGACCCAGGCGGAGGAGCGGAGGGCCGGAGACAACAGGGCATGCAGCAGGCACAGGACCAGGACCCAGAGCAGCACCGCCGGATCCCATGACAGGGATCGGTCGCGACCGGCCTCGGCGGCGGCTGCGCGCTGCCATTCAAACCGACGGTTCTCATGCCGGTATTCGCGGATCACCTCCCGGGCCCGTTCCAGGACCACGGGCTCCACGCGCAGGCGCCAGGCTCTCGGCCGACCACGCTCGGATCGCCCGGGGCGGCCTGAGTTCTGCGGGTCCGGATCTGCGGGATCGGGGGGTGCTTCCCGCTCGATGACCGCCGGGATCCCCTGGCTGATGAGGACCAGCCCCCAATCCATGGCCTGCCTCCGCGATGCGGCCGTCAGCGCCGCCGGGACGCTCGGATCCGGTTCGGAGGTGGAAGGAGACATTCCCGGCAATGTCGGGAACCCGGGCGGGAAATCAACGGCAGGGCCTGCAGTTTTCGCCGCCGCATGCCGACTACTTGTTGATCTGCCAAAAACGGATGCCCACCGGTTCCACCCGGATCGGATCCTGCAGGGAGTGGGGCAGCGGAGCGTCGCCGCGGATCCCGAAGATCCGGGCCGAGCGCATGAGGTCGGTCTCGCTGTCGAGCGGCGCCTTGGGATTGAAGAACGACCACAGTTTCGAGGCCTTGGGTTCCTTGAAGAACCCGCGGACCCAACCGCCCTGCTCCGGGACCGACAGCACCTTGGGCTCCCCGAGCGACCGCCGGAACAGCCCGCTTTCGATGCCCTGCAATTCCTGTCGGGCCTCCTGGGGACTGACCGAGATCACGGAGTTGTCGCCCAGGGGAACCGCCGAGGGGCGGACCAGCAGGATCGGATTGGAGCCCGCCGGGGCCGAAACTCCCGACGAGCGGACGGGAGCCGCCGGCTTGGAATCCAAGGGATTTGCCGCGACTGCCGAGGCCTTGTCCTCCGCGAGCACGGAATGCGGCACCATCGAGATCGCCACGATCATCGACAGCCACAGCAACGTGGACGGTGCCGTCACGTGCGGACGGTTCGAACTCCGGCCTTCGGGCGCATTCATGGGAACCAGGGGTTGTTGGCTTTCTCCTGCTCCACGGTCGTCAACGGACCGTGACCCGGACACACTAGCGTCTCGGCGGGCAGCGAGAAAATCTGTTCACGGACCTTCGTGCGCGCCAATTCGAGTTGGTCGCGGGCGCCGCCCATGGACCCGGCGAAGAGCGCATCTCCCACGATGGCTACATGCGGGGCATCCTCGGGCCAATTGCCCACGATGTAGGTCACGCCATCCTCGGCATGTCCCGGCGTGTCGCGATTGGTGATGCGCAGGCTTCCGAGCATGATGAAGTCATTCGGACGGATGCGCTGCTCGACCGGAGCGTTCTTGGAGTTGGTATGGATCCGCGCCTTGGGGAACTTGGCCCTCAAGCCTGCGAGGCCGGCGACGTGGTCGCCGTGGGAGTGCGTGATGAAGATGTGTTTGAGCTGCAGGCCGTTCTCGTCGATCAACGCCAGCAGCGGGGCGGCATCGAATCCGGTGTCGAAGACCGCGGCCTCACGGGTGACCTCGTCCCAGACCAGGTAGGCGTGGACCGCCATGCCGTCCCCCTGGGTGGTGACCACGCGGAGCTCGCACCAACCGGAGGTGGCCACCGGCTTCGGGAGCCAGCCGTCCGCGATCCGTTTCAGCTTGGCTCCGTCGAGAGTCAGCCGGGCCCCGAGTTCGGCAAAACGGCAGCCCGCGGCGGGTTTGCCGGTCTCCTCCATGCGCTCGTACTCCGCGACGGAGACGCCGGCGACCTGGGCGGCGACAGCGGGCTCGGTGTGGGTGGAGGTACGGGCCTTGCGGAGGATGTCCCCCAACGAGTCTTCAAGAGTCACGCCCCAACGGTGCTGGGCGGTGGCTCCCTCGGCAAGCCCCTGAAAACCGCCTGGCCGGGCGTCAGAAGTACTTCTCGACGATCCAGCAGGGTTGCCACTCATCGGGCTTGCGGGAGTGTCCGGTGAGGTCCCGCATCAGGGGCTTGGGGTTCGGCACGCTGAGCGGCTGGGTGTCACCGACGCGGGCCTGCCACTCGGCCATCTTGGCCAGGAGTCGGGCCACGACGGGCGCGTTGTCCGGGTCGCCCGACACGTCCACGCGCTCGTCGGGATCCCGGGCGAGGTCGAAGAGCTGGCGGTGGTTGACCGGCGGGTAGCAGACGAGCTTCCAGCGTTCGTCCCGGACCGCCCGCATGAGGCCCTGATAGGGCAGGAACACCGAATCGCGGACCCGCTCCGCCTCGCCGCTCCACAGGGGGCGGAGGTCCGATCCGGCCAAACTGGTCGGCACCGGAGATCCAGTGAGTCCGCACAGGGTCGGAAACAGGTCGAAGAGGTAGGTGAAGGCCCGGGTGGCTCCCCCCGCCGGGATGCCGGGACCCGCGAGGATGAGGGGGCAGCGCATGCTGTGCTCATACACGTTCTGCTTGCCCAGAAGCCCATGACTGCCCAGCGCCAGGCCATGGTCGGCGGCATAGACGATGACGGTGTTGGTCGTATGGGGTGATCGGGCCAGAGCCTCGAGGATGCGGCCGATCTGGGCATCCAGATGTTCAATGAGCCCATAATACTCGCCCAGTTGATCGCGCACGCCCTCGGGCGGGCGCGGCCACGGCAGTAGGTTTTCGTCGCGCAGCACCAACTCGCCATTGTCGAAGGGATGCTGCGGAAGGTAGTTGGTCGGCAGGGGCGGGCGGCGGGCCGGATCGGTGACCCGCCAGGCCTCGGGCGGATTGCGGGGATCGTGCGGCGCGGTGAAGGCGACATAGGCCAGGAAGGGCCGGTCGCCCGCGGGCCGCCGGAGGAACTCGATGGCCTCGTCGGCGAACTGCTCGCTCGAGAACTTGGGGGCCGGCTTGCGGCGGGTGAACGTTCCATCCGATTGAAGGTCCTGGACGGCCGTCCGGGTGTGGTCATCCATCCCGCCGAAGTGGATCGATCGACCATGCTCAAAACTCCGGACGAACGAGGCCTCCCCATTGTGCCATTTGCCGGTGGCGAAGGTCTCGTAACCCTGGCGGCGCAGGTGCTCGGGGAACGTCAGGGTTCCCTGCAGCGAGTGGGGCAGGCCGAACCAGGTGCGGCCGCTCATGAGCATCGCACGGCTCGGGATGCACACCGCGCCGCTGTTGCCGCCGAAGCAGTAGTTTCCACGGAAACTGAATCCGCGCGCGACCAACCGGTCCAGGTGCGGGGTCCGGATATGGGCATTGCCCCAGGCCCCGAGGGTGTCGTCCCGCTGATCGTCGGCGAAGAGGAAGAGCACGTTCGGCCGCGTCGCCGGGGCCTTGGCAGCCGACAGGATCGACCATGGGCCGACGACCAGAAACCAGGCCAGGCACCACCATCGCCGGGGAGAGATCATGACCAGGATGGAACCCGATCCTCCGATCCTTCGCCAACCGATTCCGGGGCGATCCCGAAGGGCCCTACTTCTTCTTGAGGCCCACCGTGCTGGAGCGCTTGGCCACCTTGCGGCTGGTGAGCACCTTGTCGACGGTGCCGATCTTCAGATACTTCGAGCGCACCTTGTCGAGGATCGCATCGCGGTGATCATAGAGCCGCTTGAGCTTGCGGGGCTTGACCCGAGCCGTGACGTAGGCGGTGAGCAACGGCAGCGCGATGGTGCTATCGGTGTAGCAGACCACCGAATCGGGGAGCTTGTCGGGATCGACCTTGCCCCAGCTCACCGCCTCGGCCGGGGTGGCACCGCTGAGGCCGCCGGTGTCGGGGCGCGCGTCGGTGCACTGCAGGAAGTAGTCGTGACCCTTCTCCTGGATACCCATGACCTCCTGGATCTGCGGCTCGGTCTGCAGCATGAAGTTCTTGGGGCTGCCACCACCGAGGATGAACACGCTGCTCGTGTGTCCGGTGCTCTTGGCATGGTACACGATGCCGGCGGTCTGGTTCACGTCGCGGTTCACGTCGGGGATCAACTGCGATCCGCGCAGCGACATCGCCGCCACGTTCATGCCGATGGAACTGTCGCCCGGGCTGCTGGTGAAGATGGGGATGCCGCACTCGTAGGCCGTGGCCAGAACCGAGCTGTCGCGGATGCCCAGCTTCTTCTGGCGGGCATGCACGTACTTGCCGAGCAGGTAGTGGAACTCGTCGGTACCCATGGGGCGCTGGAACTCCGGCCCCTGGATCACTTCGCGGACGAAGGCGTCGGTGTCGAGCAGCACGTTGTAGTCGAAGAGCACGTCGTAGATGCGGATGACGCCCTCTTCATGCAGTTCCACGTCGTCGAGGAACGGCGTGCCGCTGTGCAGGTGCATGTCCAAGCCGAAGTGCAGGTCGTGGTACAGGTTGGCTCCGGTGGAGATGATCCAGTCCACATACCCGCCCTTCATCAGCGGGATGATGCAGCTCTTGCCCAGGCCGGCCGGAGTGAGCGCACCGGTCAAGGACATGCCGATGTAGCCGTCGTCGGGCAGCATCTTCTTGGCGAGCAATTGGGCCGCCTCGCGCAACCGGCCACCGTTGTAGGCCAGCATCGATTGGTCGATGAGATCGGCGGCGGAGATGCTCTTGCCGATGGCGAAGGGGTTGAGCCTGGGGTAGGCGGCGAACTTCTTGGAGATCTTGTGGGCGGACGCGTTGCTCATAGAGGCGGCCGCAGTGTGCCCGGAAACCGGAAATGAAAAACGCAAATCTCCGGACCGAGGAACTAATCCCCGGGGACGATTCTCAGAGCCTATCCAAGGATCGGGAGGGTCCGATTCCGCGACAAGACCTCAGGGAATCTCCGGATGCCGCGCTTCAGCCAACCACTCGGCGAACGACCACAAGGCGCCATCGGCTCCGGGGGCTCCGAGGCACTGGAAACCCAGACCGGGCTCGCCTCGCTCCAGCCATGGCACGGTCACCACAGGCAGGCCGCCCAAGCTGGCTGGAGCGGTCAGTCGAATCATGCGAGGCCGGGTCCCGGCGTGGTCGGCACCGGCCTTGAGGATGCGCATGGCGCTGGCCGGCGCGATCAGGACATCGAAGGAGGCGAAGAGGCGCTCCACTCCCCGACGGAACGTGTCGCGCTCGGCCAGGAGTTCGGAATACCGCTCGGCGGGAATCCCCCGCCCCAAGTCCAGCCGCGGCAGAATGGCTGGATCATAGGCCCCGGCGTGGTCCGTCAGATACCGTGCGTGGGTGCGGTGGGCTTCATGAGCCTGGATGGGCACGAAGCAGTCCACGGCCCGGTCCCAGCCCACGCCCTCGACCGCGGACACTGCGGCGCCGCCGGCCTCGAGGGCCCGCACGAAGCGGTCGAGCCCGGCCAGCACCTCGGGCTCGGCCGGCGCCAGCCAGTCTCCCCGCACCACACCCACTCGGGGTGGTCGGGACAGCCGGGGAGAGGCGATCGCGGGGCGGAAGTGTCGGGCCACCCAGGCCAGGTCACCCAGGCTGCGTTGCAACCACCCGAACGTGTCGAAGGCATGGGCCAGCGGAAAACTCCCCGAGGCGTCCTCGCTGCCTAGGGTCGCCCGGTAGGAGACAAGGCCGCACAGGGCCGCCGGGGCCCGCAGCGATCCCCCGGTGTCGGTGCCGAGCCCGATGGCCGCCGCGCCCATCAGCACGCTGGCTGCAGCCCCGGAACTCGATCCGCCCGTCAGCCGATCGGGATGGCCCGGTTGGGTGACATCGCCGAACCAGCGGTTCTCGCCGGTGATCCCGTAGGCGAATTCGTTGAGGTTGGTCTTGCCGACAAACACCGTGTCTCGGGCCCGCCATCCGGCGACATACGGGGCATCGGACCGGGGCACCGGACATGTGCCGGCGTAGAAGGGCGACCCGCAGGTGGTGGGCAGGCCGCGGACATTGAAGAGATCCTTCACCGACACCGGCAACCCCCAGAGCGGCCCCCCGGGGCCGGCGGCCTCCAACTCGGCGGCACGGGAGATCGCCCCAGCCTCATCGAGGCTGATGAAGGCGCGGGAGCAGGCCCCCGTCCGGGCGGCCGCGAGCGCGGAGGCCACCAGATGGGTCGGCTTCAATTCCCCGGATTGGAGCCGGGCCGAGACCTCGCGGAGGTCGCCCTGGAGCAGCGGATTGGCAGTCATCGTGCAGCCCCAGCAAACCACAGGGCGCAGCGAACTCAACCCAAGGCCTCGGGCCGCGAATCGGAGACGGAGAGTCAGGCCCCGTGGCCCGGAGGGTTCACCGGCGGGTCGCGCTCGATCGGGCCTGGTCGATGCGACCCCGCGCATAGGCCTCGAACACCCGGCGGATTTCGTCGCGCACGCGGCGGAAGGCCTCCATCTGCTCCTCCTCGGTCCCCGGCGCATGGGCCGGGTCATCGAAGGGCCAGTGGTAGCGGTTCACCTGACCGGGATAGATAGGGCAGACCTGGTCGGCATTCCCGCACACGGTGATGACCGTCTCCACCGGTTGGTCGAGGAAGAGGTTCATGTGCTTGGACGTGTGGCTGGCGATGTCGATGCCGATCTCGGTCAGGGCTCGGATCGACAGCGGGTGGACGAACCCGGCCGGGCGGCTGCCGGCACTGGCCACGCGGAAAAGTCCGCCCGAAGCGGCGCGCAGGATGCCCTCGGCCATGTGGCTGCGGCAGGAGTTGCCCGTGCACAGCACGAGGACCAACGGCGCGGAAGGATCGGGAGTGATTGGAGCGGTCGTGGAGGAATTCATGGGATCATTCGTGGGGGCGTTCATCGAATCCGAGGAAACGTGCGGAACCCGATGGCCTGCGGGGCCGGTGGCTTCGGTTGGCAGCGGTCCTGCGCCAGGCAGTCGGTGTGGCGCAATCCCAGCCGCAGGATGAGTTCGTCGCCCTGCTCGGCCACCGATTCGATCGGCATCTGGGTGACGAAGCCCACCTCATGCTCGACATCGACGTCCAGGTCGTCGCGCAGGCCGACCGGACCGGCCTTCTCGAAGATGCCCGAGAGCTTGGTGGCGCTCAGGCGATGATCGACATCGTCGGCCACCCAGGTCTGCAGGCGGCAGAACGCATCGGCCCGCAGCACCCCGCCGCAGTCGATGTAATGCTTCTCGACCCGGGCCACCTCCGAGACATGGGCATGGATCGGCAGCAGGGAGCCATCGGGCCGTTGGAAGCGCAGGATCGCCTCGGGATGGCGCGCGAGGAGGGTTCGAAATTCGAGGAGTTTCATGAACGGAAGGGTTCGGAAAAATGGAGAGCTCAGGACCGCGCTGGCGGACTGGCTGGAGAGGTCGCTTGCAGGATCCGGTGCAACGGGACGGCCAGCAACGCCCCGACCATCGGACCCAGGCAGTAGATCCAGAGCGAATCGAGGCTTCCCTGGAACAGGGCCGGCCCCAGCGACCGCGCCGGATTCATGGAGGCCCCGCAGATCGGCCCCGCGAACATCGCCTCGAGGCCGACGGTGCCCCCGATGACCATGCCGGCGGTGATCCCCTGTTCCTTGGCCCCGACCGAGACCTGCAGGATGACCAGCATGAGGAACGCGGTGAGCAGCGTCTCGTAGATCAGACTCTGGAGGGCCCCACCGGAAGGGACCGTGGCCCCCAGGTTCTGGACCGCGGGGAACAGCAGGGTCAACAGGCCGCTGGCCGCCACCGCGCCGGCACACTGGGAGGCGACATACGCCGGTATCTGACCCCACCCGAATCGCCCTGCCGCGGCGAAGGCCACGGTCACGGCCGGATTGAAATGAGCTCCGCTGACCTTGCCGAACGCGTAGATGGCCACCAGGACCACTACCCCGAACGTCGCGGCGATGCCCGGATGGGTGACCGCCCCCTTCGAGACCCCATGGGCGATGATGGCTCCGGTCCCGGCGAAGACGATCGCGAAGGTCCCCAGGAATTCCGCCAGCCACGCGGCCCGCTGTCGGCGAGCGCCTCCGGAGTCTTCCCCACTCATGGCCGACCTTTCCCCGAGCGCCTGCCCACGGGGCGGCACTCCGATCCCACGCAGCATCGGTCGGCCTCGCGCAGGGCCAAGCGGCGTTCCAGATTCCGTCGATCGCTCCGGAGTCGCGCATCGGCGGACAACGCCTGCTCAAAGCACGCGAAGAAGGCTTCAGTCACGGTGCACCCCAACAGTGTCAACCGATGGTAGCTCCACTTGCCCTGCTTGCGCGAGGCGGTCAGCCCGGCGTCCCGCAACACCCGCAGGTGGGTCGACAGGGTGGACTGGGTGAGGTCGAGAGCATCGCACAGCTCGCACACGCACAGCTCGCCACCCGAGATCGCACGGAGAATCCGGACCCGGTTCCCATCGGCCAAGGCCGCCGCGACCCGGACGATCGGTTTGGCTGGAGTCGAAGAACGCATCGGTATTTACCGATATGAAAATCGAAGTCCACCGACGGCTCAAGTCCTTTCGAACCCCCGAAGCTGTGGGGCGAATTGATCCGACGATCGATCCCGAACGGCTCAGCGCCGCTTGGCCGGCAAGCGCAGGGCTTGTCGGAGGTGGGGTTCCAACCCGTCGGCGCAGTGCTGGAATCCCAGCGAGTTCGGATGCACCCCATCCACCAAGCCCGATCCCTGGGAGGGCGAGAGCATCTGGAGACCGTCCACGAAGGTGATGGCCCGATCCCCCGCCTTGCGTCGGGCGGCCACGAAGTCGCGGGCGGTCTTCCGTTTGCCCTCCTGCTGGACGTGCAACGACGTCGAACCCGCCTCGGCCGGAAACCAGAAGGGCCCCGTGACGAGGATCGGGGTGCGGGGGTGCCGACGGCGCAGCGTGTCGACGAATCCGGGCAACGTGTCGCGGTACACCTCGGGCGAGGGATTGGCCCAGTAGTCGAGCACGAAGGCCTCGGCCTCGATCTCGGACACCGCCTCGGCCACCGCCGGTTCCCCAAGACCCGCGCCGCTGAAACCCAGGTTGATGAAATCGAGGTTCAGCGATCGTCCGAGGATGGCCGTGTAGCTCAGGCCGGGATTCTCGGCACAGCCGCCCTGCGTGATGCTGGACCCGTAGAAGACCACGGGCCGAGGACGGGCCAGCGGAGTCGGCATCGACAGGGCCGCTCCCGATTCCAACACCAGGCGCTCGAGGGTCACCGCCTTGTAGAGCGGCAGGTAGAGGGTGACCTCCCGCATTCGCCGATCCTCGCTCAGTGTCCATTCCCGCTGGATGAGCCCCTTCGCATCTGGCCAAGCGCTGCTGCGGTATTGACCGTCCACGTACAGGTCGAAGCCGTTCTGCCCGACGCTGGTCATGTGGTGCATCGTCGATGCGTCCGGGTTCTTGGCCACCAGACCGAGGCGGAGCGAATCGGTCCGGAAGCGGATCCGGGCCCCCGAAGGATGCTGGGCCAATCCCCACACCGCCGGGCTGACCCGATCCTTCATGCGTGCCGGCAACCGTCGCAGCACCGACGGTTCCTCGCGAAGCCAGGCCAGTCCCGCCACTTGGACGGACTCGTCCACCAGGCTCAACGACCGTGCTCGCGGGACTTCCCACAGCGGCCCTTCCGATGCGCCCCGAGCCGGCCCGGCTCCCGGGCCCAGGAACAGAACCATCATGCACGCGGCCGAGGCGAAGACGCCCCACCCAAACCGTCGATCCTTGGGGAACATGGTGGGACCTTCCCCTCGGCGGCCGCAGGCATCAATCCCGAAGCCCAGCCGCACCGAACCCGAAGGGGGTTGCCTCGGGCCGAATCTGTCGCACGTTGAACCTATGAAATCCGTCCTCCTTGCCATGTCGTTCTTACTTTCCCCCTTCTTCCCCTTCTTCGCCCAAGGTGCCGAAAAGCTGGCCGTGGGTGCCAAGCTCCCCGCCGTCACCTGCAATGATCAGGACGGCCACTCGGTCGACCTCGCCCAAGCGGGAGCCAAGGGCTACCTGCTGGTGTATTTCTACCCCAAGGCCAGCACCCCGGGATGCACCAAGCAGGGATGCTCCCTCCGCGACGCCTGGAGCCAACTGCAGAAACAGAGCGTCCGTGTCTTCGGAGTCAGCACCGACAACGAATCGTCCCAGAAGCAATTCAAGGAGGAGCAATCCTTCCCCTTTCCGCTCCTCGCCGACAAAGACAAGAAGGTGACCGAGGCCTTCGGGGTGAAGAACCTCGTGGGGATGGCCAGCCGATCGGCCTTCCTCTTCAAGGACGGCGTCTGCGTCTGGGTCGACCCGAAGGGCTCCACCTCCGACCAGGCCGAGCAGGTGCTGAACTTCCTCAAGGCCCCGTCCCGCTGAGTCTCATCGCTCTCATCGGCGTCTCAGGACGCCTTGGGGGCCCCCTGCGCCGCTGCGGGCGAAGCCATCGGCCCGCCCGCCCGCTGTGATCGAAGGTTGTCCAACGAGTAGATCACCAGGGCCACCCAGATGAGCACGAAGCTTTGCAGACGGGCCCGACTCAACGGTTCGTGGTACACCCACACCCCAAGGCTCAACTGGAGCGTCGGCGCCAGGTACTGCATCACCCCCAGCGTGGAAAGACGGATGCGCCGAGCGGCATGGGCGAAGAGCAGCAGCGGGATGGCGGTGATGATCCCCGAACTGAGGATCAACGCGTGGGTGGCCGCGTCCACCCGCCCCAGGGCACCGCTGCCCTCGAAATGCCGCCAGAGCAGGAACCCCAGGGCCGCCGGTGCCAACAGCAGCGTCTCGACCGCCAGGCCGGGAATCGCCCCGAGGGCCGATTGCTTGCGCAGCACACTGTAGCTGCTCCAACTCCCCGCCAGGGCCAACGCGATCCAAGGCACCCGGCCGGCCTGGAACACCATGAGCCCCACACCGACGGCGGCCATGCCCACGGCGACCCACTGCCCGCGCCGCAGGTGCTCGTGCAACAGAAAGCGCCCGGCCAGCACGCTGACGAGGGGCACCAGGAAATAGCCCAGGCTGGTCTCGATGATGTGGCCCGTGTTGACGCCCCACACATAGACCAGCCAGTTGGTGGTCAGCAGCAGCGAGGCCATCCCGAGTCTTGTCGCCCCGCGCACGGTCGACAGGGCCGCCCTGGCCGATCGCCATCCCTCGGACTTGCCCACCATCAGCAGGCCCAGCAAGGCCAACGACCACAGGTGCCGGTGCGCGATGAGTTCCAGCGAATCGATCGACGCCAACCGTTTCCAATACAAGGGCACCAGGCCCCACAGCAGGTAACAGGTCGCCGCCGCGATGGCCCCGGACCGGGCCGCAGCCGGCGATGGTTCAACACTCACACGCACCGCCCCACCCTGGGTCCAAGCCCTCGTCCCTGACAATCCCGGTCACGGTCCGAGGCATTCCTGGTGATCCCTGCTCTGAAAGCCTCGATCCGCTGCCGCCGTGGCCAGGCGAAACACGTTCAGCGATTCGCAGCAATGGCCTCCAGCAACGGCCCCAACTGGGACCAGGGCAGAGTGGTGCCGCGGTCGCGGGTTTGCCGGGCGTCGCCGCCATAGATGAGCCATGGCTGGAAGTGATGACCTGGCAATTGGCTGCGCCAAAAATCGAGGCCGTCAAAAAAGTCGGATGCGACCGTGCCGCCGGACTTGATCTCAATGAGGTGGCCCTTACGCGGTTCCGTCTCGATCAGGGCATCGACTTCATGTCCCTCCTTGTCGCGGAGGAAGTGGAGATGAGGCCTCAGCCCATTGTGGAGGCGGGCCTTGAGGAGTTCCGTCATGGCCCAATTCTCGAAGAGGGGGCCGCGCAGCGGATGGGCGCTCATATGGGACGATTGGCGGATACCGACGAGCCAAGCGGCGAGTCCCGGATCACAGAAGTAGAGTTTGGGTGTTTTGACCAACCGCTTGGAGAGGTTGGTGAACCAGGGATGCACCCGAAAGATGAGATGGCTGGCCTCCAGGACGGACAACCAGGCTTCGGCGGTCAACCGGGAGATTCCGGTGTCGGCGGCGAGGGAGGTGATGTTGACAAGTTGTCCGATTCGTCCGGCACATAGGGACAGGAAGCGTTGGAAGGCGATCAGATCCTGGATGCGAAGGATCTGACGGACATCCCTGTCGACATAGGTGGCCACATAGTCCTGGAGCCAATCTGCAGCCGGGATGGCACGATCATGGATGGGAGGAAAAAGGCCCCCTTGAAGGAGTGTATCGACCGCGACCGGGGGGCGCCCCGCGGCCTGCAGTTCCGCCAATGAGAACGGCAGCAATGTGAGCAAACCGGCTCGCCCGGCGAGGCTCTGGGTGATGGCACCCATCATTTCAAACTGACTGGAGCCGGTGAGCAGAAATCGGCCGGGACGCGGATCCGCATCGACGGATCCCTGGAGGTAGGAGAACAGCGATGGGCAGCGTTGGACTTCGTCGAGAATGGTTTTGGAGCCGAGCTGGCGCAAAAATCCACGAGGGTCCTCCGTAGCAAAGGCGCGAGTGTCAGGATCTTCCAGGGAAAGGTAGGCGGCGTCGGGGGCAACAGAGCGGACCAAGGTGGTTTTGCCGGATTGACGGGGACCCGTGACAACCACGACGGGATAGGACGCCAACCGCCGTTGAAGCAATGGCGCGATGAGACGCGGGACCGGATGCAATGGCAGCGCCGGAGTCACACTGGCCAAAAGATTACTTCGGTATACAATCAGTCAACCGTTTTCCCCCTTGGAACCGCAGGTCACACCGGCTGCACCGCTTGCTTTCAATGACAGGTTTTGCCCATGGATTGCTGTTCCGGGCGAATTCCTTCCAACGTCCGCATCGCCCCTCGCAGCGGTGATCCCCTTTTGGCGGCAAACGCAGCCACGGCATTGAGGTTCTGCCCGGTGCGCGGTACTACCATCCGCTCGGATTTGCTCCGCGATTCCAGCCTGGGCACCTCCACCGGTGTCAGTTCCAACCGGTTGCCCGCCAGAGCGGTTCCGAAGACTGATCCAGATACACCGTTGAGACTACGAACGGCGGACCTCACTGCTTCGCAGCCGGGGCGTTGGTGTTGGCCTTGAGGCGGATCTCGCCGAGGTCGATGGGGCCGGAGTTCTCCGGGACCGTCACTCGGATTGGAGCTACCGGTTCAAGGAGACCCGGGGTTTCAATGGGAAACTGTCCTGCTGGTGGACGGCGAATCCATTTTGCGTTCACTTCGTAGGTGCCCGGTTCTACAGCATCGACCGCAAAGCCACCCGCGACATCGACGATGGCCGGCAACATGCGCGCGGATTGTTTTGGCCCCAAGGAGGCCGAATCCCCTGGATTGGTCCCCGAAATGGACTCGGATTCACCGGTGCCCAACAAGAGGACGTGCCAAAGGCCATCGCGTTCAGGTTGGAAGCCGGCCGGAGGAGTCAGGTGGCCGGTCACCCGAGTCCTTCCACCGAGAGTCACTTCCCGGGTTTCATCGGGGCTGACCGAGATGACCTTGGATCGGCTCTCCAGGAGATGCTCGCCGATGCACTCCACCACCCGGATGGGGCCTGACGGAACCTGGAGGAACTCGAAATTCCCCTCGGCGTCGGTTTGCGTCATGAGAAACAGATCAAAACCGACCCGGCGCTCCTGACGGTTGTTCACGATGATGACCCTGCCTTTCAGCGCATCCGGGTTTCCCAGGACTCGGCCACGGATCCGTCCCCAGGGGACCAGCGGCAGGACGGCATCGGATTGCAGTCGGGCCCAAGAGGTCTCCGACAAGCCGAGGGTCCCACGATTTCCAACCGCGACAATCCGCTCGATCGTGAGGTCTTTCTGGAGCTTCACGCGACCTTCCGCATCCGCCTGATGGATCGCCCTGAATCCCTCATTTTCGGGCTGAGTCAGCCCGTCGGCCCCCAAAACTATATGGGTACCAGGCGTCACCAACCCGATCAAAGCCCCCGGTGCAGGGCGTCCCACGGCGTCCACCACCGTCACCTCGAGGGTCTCGGTGCGTTGCAGCGAAACATCCAGGGTCACCACTCCTTCGTCGTACCGGATGGTCCGACTGATGTGTGCCTGGTAGCCGTCGGCCTCGAAGAGGACCATCAGCCTCGGATCGTCCGCACCATCCATGACTGATTCCTCCAGCACGTGCCGGAATCGACCTCCCGAAAACGTGTGGGACAACCCGGGAGAGGAACGATCGATCCCACGGATCTGAATGTCGGTTTTGCCCGGGCGCGAAGGGGATGAAGGCCAGCCCAGGGCGAGGCGAAAGCGGGGGATCGGTTCCCCAGTATCGGCGTCGGTGACCGTACCTTGAATCGCCAGGGCCGGGTTCAATACGACATCG
>CAIOKD010000306.1 GCA_903858835.1 uncultured Verrucomicrobiota bacterium | reverse complement strand
CGTTCCATGTGCACACCCGCAAGGCCGACATCGATCGGTTCTTCGGCGTCTGCGACCGGGTGCTGGGGACATGAACACGCCTGGGTCCATCCGATCAGTCCCTCCGTCCTCCGCAGCGGCCGGGGCACGCTTGTGGCGCCGTGGGATCGGCGCCTGGATGGTCGGGGCATGGATGCTGGCCATCGCGGCCATCCAGGGCGTCAGTGCGCTCGCCGATGACGCGTCCGCCGGGTCCGCGCCGCGGGGCCCGGGTCCGCGCCAACCCTGGACCACCTCGAAGGTCATCGGAACGCCGGAACCTCCCCCACCCTTCGTCGCCCGGCCCTTCCGACCCGAGCTGGCGCTGAAAAACCCCGTGTTCGTGATCGCCGAACCGGCCACGCGCAACCTCATGCTCGTGCTCCAGGGCGGTGAGGCCGACCGTCCCTCACGGATCCTGCGGGTGAACGAAGAGGCGGGAACCGGGCCCGGAGAGCCGTTGCTGGAGATCACCGGGCGACTGGTCTACAGCGTGGCCTTCCATCCGGGCTATGCCACCAACGGCCAGATGCTGGTCTTCTCGAACGGGCGGACCGGCCAGACCGAGCGCACCAACCGCCTGTCGCGGTTCCGCATCGGCCGGGACGGCGCGCACGCGGTGGTGCCCGATTCCGAGGAGATCTTGCTGGAATGGCGTTCGGGCGGTCACGACGGCGGCGGCATGGGCTTTGGTCCGGACGGGATGCTCTACGTGTCCACGGGGGATGGATCCAACGACTCCGACACCTGGGACTCCGGCCAGACCCTCGACGACCTGCTGGGGGCGGTCCTGCGCATCGATCTCGAACATCCCGACGCAGGCTGCAGGTACGGCATCCCGAAGGACAATCCCTTCCTCGGCATCCCCGGGGCCCGCGGTGAACTCTGGGCCTACGGTCTCCGCAATCCGTGGCGGCTGACGGTGGACGGCCCCACCGGCCAGGTGTGGGTCGGCAACAATGGCCAGGACCTCTGGGAAAGCGCGCACCTGATCCGTCGCGGGGAGAACTACGGCTGGAGCGTGTACGAGGGCAGCCACCTGTTCTACCGGAACCGCCGACGCGGCCCGACGCCATTGACCCCTCCGACCTTCGAGCACCACCACAGCGAGGCCCGTTCGCTCACCGGCGGCGTGGTGTACCGGGGCGGACGCCTGCCGGGACTCGAAGGCGCCTACGTCTACGGCGATCACGCCACGGGGCGGATCTGGGCCGGCCTGCACGACGGCACCCGCGTGGTCTGGCATCGCGAGATCGCGGCCACGCCGATGCTGATCACCTCCTTTGGTCTCTCGCCCTCGGGGCGTCTGCTGGTGACCGACCTCGGCTCCGGCCTGCAGGAAACCGTTCCCGCTCCGCCACGGCCGTCGACCCCGCCCTTTCCCCGCCGGCTCAGCGAGACCGGCGTCTTCGCCTCGACCCGCGACCACCGCGTGGAGACGGGCGTGGTGGCTTATTCGGTCAATGCCCCCGGCTGGGCCGACGGCGCCGAGGCCGAACGGTTCCTGGCCATCCCCGGCGACGGGAAGATCACCCATGCGACGAGCCGGGCCTGGGGCTTCCCCGACGGCGCCGTGCTGGTCCAGACGCTGCGGTTCCCGGCGACGGCCTCCTCCGGCGGTCCCGGGCGACGGATCGAAACGCGCATCATGACCCGTCAGGAAGGGCGGTGGGCCGGATACTCCTACCGGTGGAATCCCGAGCAGACCGACGCCGAACTCGTGCCAGCCGAGGGCATGGACGCCGACCTGGAGCGCCCCGACGCCGACGCGCCCGGAGGCCTTCGCAAGCAACGGTGGCATTTCCCCAGCCGCTCCGAGTGCCTCGGGTGCCACAGCCGCGCGGTCGGCTTCGTGCTGGGCCTGAGCGACCTGCAGATGAACCGCCCGCATCGCTACCCGGGCGGGGCCGAGGCGCATCAGCCGGCAGCACTGGAGCATGCCGGGTACTTCTCTGCTCCCCTGCCCAAGGAATCGCGAGAACCCTCCACGACGGCGCTGGTCGATCCGTACGACCCGAGGCACGAACTGGAGCGCCGGGCGCGCTCCTACCTGCACGCCAACTGCTCGGTCTGCCACGTCGAAGCGGGCGGTGGCAACGCGCGCATGCAATTGGAGGCCACCACGGCGCGCGACCGCATGGAACTCATCGGCGCACGGCCCCAGCACGACGGCTTCGGACTCCGGGACGCGATGCTGGTGGCCCCCGGACACCCCGAGCGCTCGGTGCTGCTCCATCGGTTGTCGGTCCGGGGGCGCGGCCAGATGCCTCCGATCGCCTTGAACCGGGTGGACGAGCGGGCCGTGGCCCTGATGCGGGACTGGATCGCCTCGATGCCCAGCGGGCCCGCGGCCAGCCGCGACTGGCAGGTGGCCGACATCGCCGGAGACCTCGCTTCCCTGCCGACAGGGCATTCTCCCGAGGCGGGCAAGGCCCACTTCCAGGCGCTCGGATGCCTGCAATGCCACCGCAGGGACGGCGAGGGCGGCAGCGTGGGGCCCGACCTCACGGGCATCGGCCGGCGGGCCAGCGCGAGCCAACTGCTGGAGTCGTTGCTGGAGCCCTCGAAGGTCATCGCTCCCGAATACGCCCAGACGGAGATCGAGACGCGCTCGGGGCAGACGCTCGTGGGTCGCATCGAATCCGAAGACGCCCGGCGCGTGGTACTCCGCCCCGCCGGGGCCGATGAGCCGTTGGAGATTCCCGTGGCCGACATCCGATCCCGCAAGCTCCATCCGGTCTCGGGCATGCCCGAAGGGATGCTCAATGGTCTCGAGAAATCGCAGATCCTCGACCTGATCGCCTACCTGCTGTCGGCCTCGAAGGCGCACCCTTGAGCCTCCGCTGGCCGCACTCGACCGCGTCGACGACGGGCGGCCCCCTTCGATTCCCCCTTCGATTCCAGTTGTCAACGGAACGTCACTCGGGCCGTCTTGACCCACCGACCCGGCAAGAACCCACCCATGATGCCCCTGCTTCAAAAACTCCGTCTTCTGCCCCGGAATAACCGCCGTTTCGGATTCTGGAGGACCATGCTGGTCGGCCTGCTGATCGGAGGCCTCGCCGGCACGGCCGTGACCGCCCTCGCTGACGGCGCATCGATGGGCTCCGCACAACACCTCGCGACGGCAGCCCTCCTCTCCCTGACGGGGCTGGGATGCTCGTGGCTCTGGAATCGCCGGGCGGTCGCCCTCGGGGCCCCAAGCTTCTGGCAGGCCTGGGGCGGACGCTTCCGACGCGGGGGCTGGGTGATCGGAGGAGTCGCCGTCTTGGCCATGGTGGCATGGGCGATCGAGACCGCCCGGGCCCAACTGGAGTGGAAGAAAATCGAGGCACAATTGAAAACCCGGGGCGAACCCCTGACCTTTCAGGAACTCCTCTGGGGCCAGGTCTCGGAGGACCAGAATTTCGCGCGACACCCGCTGATGGCCGGAGTCATGGCCTTCCATGAAACCACGAACGCCCTCGGAGAACCGAAGTTCCACTGGGTGGGAAAACGCAGGGTCTCCGAGCTTCAGGACGCCCTGCGGTTCCCCGAGGCGTTCCCCGCCGAACGTAAGGCAGGGCCCAGGTTGCACCGTACCGGTCCGGACCTCGAAGCTCTGGCGACGTTGCTGAAGTCCGGGACGAATCGCTCGGTGCGGACGGTGTACCTGCCCGACAGCGACCAACCGCGGGAAACGAACGACCTGTTCCACCTGCCCATCCCACCGGCCAGCCTACCGGCGGCCCGGGCCGTGCTCCACGCCATGGAAGGCCGACGCGCGATCCTAGACCAGGTCACCGAGGCCACCCGTCGCCCACACTGCCGTTACGACATCCGCTACGACGAGGGTCCGAATGCCTTATTGCCCCATCTGGCGATCCACAAGGCCATGGCGGTCCGGTTGCGAACCCGGGTGGCGGCGCGCGTGGCTGCGGGAGACACGCCCGGGGCCGCCGAAGACATCGATACGATGCTCCGTCTCAGCGAACTCACCGGCGAGGATCCCACGCTGATCGGATACCTCGTCCGGGTAGCCATCCAGACCCTCGCGATGAGCGCCTTCTGGGACGGAACCTCGCAACACGCCTGGTCCGAGGCCCAGTTGGCCGCGTTCCAACGGCGCTTCGAGAGCCTGAAGCAACGGGATGGGCTGATCCACGCCTTCCGCGGAGAACGGTTGTTCGGGAAGACCTGCTTCGAACTGATGCGCCAGGGACGATTGAATCCGGAAACGCTCGGGTCCACGGATGGCGGCGGGTTCGGGGAGGCGGTGGCCTCTCAACTGATTCCAGATGCCTGGCTGCTCCAGAATCAGGCCCATCATTCCCGCACCCTCGATCGCATCACAGCGACGTTGCAGAACTCCGATCCGGAACGTGGGATCGCCGCACGGGGCTCGGTCTGGGAAACGGAGCGGATCGACGCCTCGATCTTCGAGGGCGACGGCAAGGGACGGTTCCATCCCTACCGCATCCTCACACGGATGCTGCTGCCGGCACTGGCCAGGGTCCATATGAAGGCCGACCGGATGCTCACGGGTTGCCGCTTGGCCATGACCGTGGCCGCACTCGAGCGCCATCGTCTGGCGGCGGACAACTATCCGGAATCGCTCGATGCGCTGGTGCCCCGGTTCCTACCTTCGATCCCCTTGGATCCGATGGATGGAAAACCACTGCGCTACCGCCGGAACTCCGATGGTTCCTTCACCCTCTACGGCATCGGCCCGAACCACGCTGACGACGGAGGCGTCTTCGAAACCAAGCAAGGCCAAGACCTCGACTGGGTCTGGCCCCCGAACCACGCGACCGAAGAACGCCGGTTGTTCTGAGGGCGCTGTCGGAGCGTTCGTCACGAACGGAGGGAACGAGCATCTACACGAGGCCGTCCCGTCATCGGCAATTATCCCCGGTCGCTGTCCAAAGGT